>DASCRM010000071.1:0-17512 GCA_034406555.1 Dehalococcoidia bacterium
GGGGGGGGGGGGGGGGGAAGGGCGCTACGTCGCCGCGATGTCGTCGATCGCCTCTGCCAGTTCTTGTAGCTGAGACACGACCTGGATCAGCGTGGGGAGGTCTTCTCGATCGAGAATCGTTTGAGTTTGCTCGCCGGCCGCCACGTCGTACTCGTGCCGGTGGAACTCGTCCTCCGCGTACGAGTTGTCGTAGCGGAGGAGATTTGCACCGCCCCGAATGTAGCCGGGATAGCGATATGAGTACCCGTGAAGCTCATCAACACCGCGTCTGATCGGACGCACGTCGAGATACTTGTCACCTGAATGTCGGTGCCGAGTGAGCACGCGATTTCGCGGCTGAGGTGTACCACCGCACTCCGCCCGGCGTCGACATAGCGGATGAACTCGGTCCGATCTTCAACCACAAAGTCGTGCTGCTCAAGCGCCGATCGATGGACGAGGACGTAGTTCTCTAGCGTGTTCCAGCCGTGTCGTTCTCCCGATTGTTCTGAATCCGATCGAGAACCGCCGCGTCCTGAAGCCGGTTTGAAACGTCCGCCGTCTCGTTCATTCGCCCGTCTTGCACGGCCGAGCGCATCAGTGTCGTGGTCATCTCATAGCGTCGCTCAAATTTCTCGACCCGCTGGGCGAGAGTCAGCACGAGGCTAGTAACTTTCTTCTCAGAGAGAGGCCGGACACCGTTGCTGTGCTCGTTGTGGTCTCTAGCAAGCATCTGAGTCACCGTCCTTCCGGCTCGTAGTCGACCGTATACCGTAGAACGTATGTACGTACATATGTCACTAGTGCTGCTCATCCACAACAGACTCCGCGATGCGGATCACCTGCAACCGCAGCTCGCGATGCTCCACCGACGCCAGCTCCGGGTCGCCCGCGAGCAGCGCCTCCGCCTCCCGCCGCGTCGCATCGACCAGCGGCGCGTCCAGCAGCGAGGCGATCCGCAGCGTCGGCACCCCCGACTGCTTCACCCCGAACAGCTCACCCGCGCCCCGCAGTTCGAGGTCGGCCTCCGCCAGCTTGAACCCGTCCGATGTGCGCTCCACCGTCGATAGCCGCTCCTCCGCTTCCGGCCCCGGGTCGTCCGCGAGCAAAAAACACAGCGAGGGATGCTCGCCCCGACCGACGCGGCCGCGGAACTGGTGCAGCTGCGCCAGCCCGAAGCGATCCGCGCCCTCGATCAGCATCACCGTCGCGTTCGGGATATCGATGCCCACCTCCACCACCGCCGTCGAGACCAGGATCGCCGCCTCGCCCGAAGCGAAGCGCTGCATCGCCGCGTCCTTCTTCTTGCCCGACATCCGCCCGTGCAGCAGCTCGATGCGGTCGGCCAGGTCCGGGTACTGCTCCGTGCGCAGCCGCTCGTACTCCTCCGTGGCGGCGCGCGAGAGCACCGTCTCCGAGCCCTCGACCAGCGGACAGATCACGAACGCCTGTCGGCCGGCGTCGATCTCCTCCCGCGCCGCGTCGAAGGCGATGCCGCGCTGATCGGGCGGCAGCCAGCGAGTCGTGATCGGCGTGCGGCCCGGCGGCATCTCATTGATCACCGTCAGGTCCAGGTCGCCGTAGATCGTCAGCGCCAGCGTCCGCGGGATCGGCGTCGCCGTCATCACCAGCAGGTGAGGGCTGCCGTCCGCGCCCTTGCTCTTCAGCGCTGACCGCTGCATCACGCCGAAGCGGTGCTGCTCATCGACCACCCCCAGCCCAAGCCGCTGGTACTCCCCTCCCCCCGCGATCAGCGCGTGCGTGCCCACGATGATCTGAGCGCCGCCGTGCGCGATCGCGCTCAGCGCGTCGCGTCGCTCCTTCGCCTTCGTCGATCCCGTCAGCAGCACCGCGCGCAGCGGCAGCGGCAGGTACGGCACCGGCAGCACACCGTTCAGCGGCGGCTCCACATTGCCGGAGCCCCCGCTCCCTCCGGATAAGAGTGCGCAGATCGTGCGGAAGTGCTGTTCCGCCAGCACCTCCGTCGGCGCCATCATCACCGCCTGCCGCCCGCTCGCCACCGTCGCCAGCATCGCCGCCAGCGCGACCACCGTCTTGCCCGACCCAACATCGCCCTCCATCAGCCGCGCCATCGGCACCGTGCGTGCCATATCGCCCTGCACATCGCCCAGCGCCCGACGTTGCGCCGAAGTCAGCTCGAACGGCAGCGACGCGATGAACTCGTCCGACGCCGTGCGGTCATCGATCGACGGCGCGTCGCTCTCCGCCTGCCACTCCTGCTTGCGACGCACCACGCCGAGCTGGATCGCCAGCAACTCGTCGAACGCCAGCCGCTTGCGCGCGACCGCCAGCGACTCCGCGCTGTCCGGGTAGTGAATCTGCCGCGTCGCCTCTGCGATGCCCATCAACCCGTGGCGCTCGCGCAGCTCCTCCGGCAACGGCTCCGGCAGCCGGTCGGCGAACGCCGCAAGCTGATTCGCGATCAACTCGCGCACCGTGCGCTGCGCCAGCCGCTCCGTCAGCCGATACACCGGCACCAGCCGCCCGGTATGGGTGCCGCCGTCCTTGTCCGGCGTGAGCAGTTCGTACTCGGGGTTTTGGAACGTCGCGTGCCCGCGGTAGGCGCGCACTTGCCCCGCGATCGCGATCTCCGCGCCCTCGCGCATCGATCGGGCCAGGTACGGCTGGTTGAACCAGACGACCCGGATGCGCGACCCCGCCTCGTCCGTCACCTGCACCTCCGTCGACCGCATCCGCCCGCCGCGCCCCATACGGATCTCGCGAGCCACATCGATCGTCCCGCGGATCGTCTGTTCGACGCCCGCGACAAGCTCCGAGATCGGCACCGTCAGCGAGAAATCGTTGTGCCGACGCGGGTAGTGCCGGATCGCATCGCCGACCGTCACCAACTCCAGCTTCTCCAGCTTGTCGAAGGTTGGCCCGCGCAACTTCGTCCGCGCCTGCCGCAACGGCACATCCAGCGCTGCCGCGCCGGGCGGAATCTTCGAGGGTGGCGCGACCGCACTCGATGTGCTTGCCCGCTTCGCCTGCGGCTTCCCCAGCGGATTGCCCTGTGCCTTTGCGCTCGCAGGCCGACGCGTCGGCGCCTTCTTCCGCCGTTTGCCGCCACCCGATGCGGGCGCCTTGGTATCCGCGGCGATCGTCGCCAGCGCCCGACGCACCCAGCGCCGCCGGCCCTCGCTGTCCAGTTCGCGATACCCCCGAGGTGGCAGCGCGGCCACCATCCGCAGCAATGGCGACCGCGGTGCCTCGCCGCGTGCCTGCTCGACCAGCAGCCCGTCGAGCCCGCCCTCCAGGGCGTCCACCACCCCGCCCTCCAGCTCCTGCTGCAGGACCTCCTTCAACCGACCGAGGTCGGCGGTCACCCGTCCGAGGAGGGGGAGGAAACCACTGCGAATGCCAGCGTGCGAGGCCCGGCGTGGACGCCGATCGCCGGCCCCATCTGGCCGTTCACCACCGTCGCGTCCGGCGAAGCACTCTTCAGCCGGTCGAGCAGCGCGTCGACGCCGTCCCGCGAGCTGGTGTGCATCATCGTCATGTACTCGAACGGTGCCTGCTCCGCAGCGAGCTTGAGGCTCACCTCAAGCGCCTTCGCCTGCGTGCGCCCGCGTGCGAGCTGTGCCACCTCGCCGTCGACGAACGAGAGCACCGGCTTCACCTTCAGCATCGTCCCGATCACCGCGCTCGCTCGACCCAGCCGGCCCCCGCGCCGCAGGTACTCGAGGGTGTCCAGCACGATGTACACGTGCGTCCGCCCAAACTGCGTCTCGACGACGGCGGCGGCCTCATCCAGCGAAGCCCCATCAGCGATCGCGTCCGCCGCACGCAGCACCCCGATCCCGACCGCCAACGAGGCCATCTGCGAGTCGACGTGCACGATCCGTGCATCCAGCCCCTGCGCGCCCTGGCGCGCCGAATCCAGCGTCCCACTCAGCTTCCCCGAGACGTGAATCGAGAGAATCTCCGTCGCACCGTCGGCGATCAGCCGTTCGTACGCCTCGCGGAAGAGCGCGGGCGGTGGCTGCGAGGTTGTCGGCAGTTCCGCTGCGCGGGCCAGCCGCGCGTAGAACTCGCTCGCGGTGATATCGACGCCATCGCGAAACTGCTCGTCGCCGAACAGCACCGTCAGCGGCACCACCTCGATGCGACGCTCGGCAGCGAGGCCCGCAGGCAGGTCGGCGGTGGAGTCGGTAACGACGCGAACAGTCACGCGCCGAGTCTACCCGACGCCGTTACTCGACGCCCAGAATGTACGGGTAATGTGGCTGCCCACCGGGCACCACCTCCAGCTCCAGGCCCGCGTGCGCCTCCGCGATCAGCGAGCTCACCCGCTCCTCCGCGTCCGCGGGGGCGGCCGCGCCGAGGTACAGCGTCGCCAGCTCCGCGCCTTCGGCGACCCTACCGAGGCCCGCGAGCAGCGCCTCCTCCAGCGAGTCCGCCCGCGCCACCAGCGTGCCGTCGACCAGCACGATCGCATCGCCATCAGCCACCGCTATCCCGTCCGCGCTCGTGTCGCGCACGGAGCGAGTGACCGAGACGCAGCGCACGCCCTCGATCGCCTCCCGCATCCCTCCCGCGACCGCCTCCGCATCGCCGTCGGGCGCGTACGCTATCGCCGCGCCGAAGCCGGCCGCCACCGACCGCGTGGGGATCACGGTGACGAGGCCGGGTTCTTCCGCCGCCGCCTGCTCGGCCGCCATGGTCACGTTCGGGTCGTTCGGCAGCAGGAACACGTGGTCGCGCCCGGCCTTCCGTGCCGCGCCCAGCAACTCACCTGCGCTCGGATTCGCCGTCGGCCCGCCGTCCACCACCTGCGTCGCCCCCAGTTCGCGGAAGGCGGCGGCGATGCCACGCCCCTGCGAGACCGCAACGAGGCCCAGCGAGGGCAGTTCCTCGATGGCCATATCCTCATGCGCTGACGCCCACTCGTCGTGCTGCGCCTGCATGTTCTCGACCTTCACGTTCGCCAGGTCGCCCACGGCCGCACCCGCGGAGATCGCCGGGCCCGGGTCCTCCATATGCACGTGGATGTGCAGCGCGTCCTCGTAGCCGGCGACGATCAGCGACTCGCCGCCCGCCGCCTCGATCGTCGCGTGCAGCGACTCGCGGTCCAGCCCGCTGCCCGTCACCACGAACTCGGTGCAGTAGCCGTGGCCCTCGTGCTCGACGCCCGTCATCTCGATCGCCCCCGCAGGCACCGCGACGGGTTCAGGGAACTCTTCGCCCAGGTAGCCGTAGCGCATTCCGGCAAGCAATACAGCGACGCCCATGCCACCGGCATCGACGACCCCAGCTTCGGCGAGGCGGGGGAGCAACGTCGGCGTCCGCTCCAGGCTCTCGACTGACTCCGCCACCGCCGCGTCCAACACGTCGCCCAGGGACGCCTCGGAACCGGTCGCCGCCGCCGTCTCCGCCGCCTCGCGCATCACCGTCAGCATCGTCCCCTCGACTGGCTCGACCACCGCGCCATACGCGCTCGTCGCGGCGGCTGTCAGCCCCTCGCGCAGCAGCGTCGCGTCAACCTCCTGCGCCTCAAGCAGCGGCTCTGCCAGACCGCGCAGAATCTGCGACAGGATCACACCGCTGTTGCCACGGGCGCCGAGCAGCGCCCCTCGTGCGGCGGCCTCCAGATACGGCCCGACCGCTGGCCCCTCCACCTGCTCGCAGGCATCCAGCGCAGCGCGTAGCGTCAGCACCATATTCGTGCCCGTGTCGCCATCGGGCACCGGGTAGACATTGATCGCGTTCACAGCCTCGCGGTTGCGTTCCAGCCAGCGTTCGGCCGTACGCAGCACATGGCGAAAGCGCATCGCATCCAGTGTGGCGGGCGGTTCCATCAGATTCGGCCCCCTCACGGTAGCGAGACTCGGATAGACGCAGAATCGAGCCGGGTGCTAGCCTTGGCTGCGGCGTACTCTACACGACCACCCGAACGACAGACGGAGATTAGGCCATGGCCTCCGGCAAGTGCGACGTTTGTGACAAGCGGACCAAGTTCGGCCGCAACATCCGCCACCAGACGCGTGGCTCCAAGTGGGTGCGCAAAGCCCCCCGCACTAGCCGCTTCTTCAAGCCCAACGTCCACAAGAAGCGCATGCTCATCGACGGCAAGATGAAGCGCATCAACATCTGCACCCGCTGCCTCCGCACCACGATGAAGATCTCCGCCTAGTAGGGGCCCAGCGGGCCTCTGCCCGGACACCGCGAGCACACGCCTACACCGCGCCACTGCACGCCGTACTGCCACGAGCCGCTCACCATGAGCCCGTTGAAGGGTGTGGACGGTCAACGAGTCGAACCCACCATTCCCGCCACCTCCATTCCAGATCGATCGGGGGTGTGGGGGGCGGAGCCCGCGAATCTAATGGGCGGGTGGGTGGGTTTTATCCCTCTGGTCTCAGGCCGCAGCACATGCAGCGAGCCAAACAAGCACCAGCCGAGGCCAAAGCCCCCTCCAACTACGAGCGGGGCCCCAGCCCCCGGCGCAACTCCGCGAGCGCCTCCTGAGGCGTCTCGTTCGGGTTGAACACCGCCGACCCGGCCACCAACAAATCCGCGCCAGCAGCGACGCAATCGGCAGTGTTGTGTGCCTTCACCCCACCATCCACCTCGAGAGCAACATCGAGCCCGCCGGCGTCGACCAGCGAACGCAGCTCACGCACCTTCGACAGATACTCAGGCTGCATCGCCTGCCCACCCTTGCCGGGCACAATCAGCATCACAATCACCTCATCTAGCGAAGCCAGCAGCGGCGCCACAGCGTCCACCTCGATGCCGGGACTGAGCGCCACACCCACCTCGCACCCGGCAGCGCGCGCGAGATCTAACGTCGAGGCGACATCGGCCACCGTCTCCAAGTGGAACACCACCCGCTGCGCACCGGCCTCGGCCAGCGCCGCGAAGTGAGCGGCCGGATTGGCGACCATCATGTGCACCTCGATCGGCAGACTACTCGCAGCGTGGATCGCCTCCACGACCGGCGGCCCGAACGTCAGCTGCGGCACGTAATGCCCGTCCATCATGTCCAGGTGCCAGAGATCCGCCCCGCCTTCCTCGGCAGCTCGAGCGACCTCGGTCAACCGCCCGAAATCGGCAGTCAAA
This sequence comes from Dehalococcoidia bacterium, assembly GCA_034406555.1. Classification (GTDB taxonomy): domain Bacteria; phylum Chloroflexota; class Dehalococcoidia; order UBA2979; family UBA2979; genus SHYR01. The sequence continues at coordinate 7,063 of DASCRM010000071.1, forward strand.
ATCGAAGGCGCAATACGCACGGCGCGCTGATCGCTCACGGAGTGCCTCCCGACCGTCCAGAGTCGAGCAACTGTAGCTCCGTCTGCTCATCCCCGCCCGCTCCTCTTCGACCAACTCCAGATCGAGGGGTGTGGGGGTCTCCCCCACAAACTACCCGGGTGGGTGGGTGGGCTTTATTCCCAACGGTCTCAGTCCACAGACGCTCCGCTCCGACGCGGGACGAGCGCAGTCGATGCCTCATTGCGCCCTCCCAACTCGCTCAGAGCGAAGCTTGCCGCGCGCATCAGTCAGCTGCACAGCCACCGCCTCCGGCGCCGTCCCCCCAGGCGCAGACCGAGCGGCCAGCGCACTCGCGAGATCAATGTCGAGCACATCCTCCTCGAACTCTGGATGCGCATCGCGGTAGTCATACACAGTCAGATCCTCGAACGTCTTGCCCTCGCGCTCACACAACGCCACCAGCCGGCCGACGGCTGCGTGCGCCTCGCGGAAAGGCACCCCGCGCTTCGCCAGGTAATCCGCCACATCAGTCGCCAGCGCAAAGTTGGAGACCGCCATCTCCGCCCCGCGCTCGGCGTCGAACTCCAGCGTCGGCAACATCGCGCTCGTCACCGCGAACGAGACCAGCAGCGTGTCCACGCTATCGAACAGCGACTCCTTGTCCTCCTGCATGTCCTTGTTGTACGCCAGCGGCTGCCCCTTGATCAGCGTCAGCACCTGCACCAGATTGCCGATCGCGCGCGCGCTCTTGCCCCGCGCTAGCTCTGCCACATCCGGATTCTTCTTCTGCGGCATGATGCTCGACCCCGTCGAAAACGCATCATCGAGCTGGGCGAAGCCGAATTCCGCGCTCGACCACAACACCACCTCCTCCGCCATCCGCGAGAGATGCACCATCGCCAGCGCCGCCGCCGAGTGGAAATCGACCACGAAATCCCGGTCCGAGACCGCATCCAGCGAGTTGCCTGCCACCGCCTCGAACCCCAGATCGGCCGCCACCGCGTCGCGGTCGATCGGATACGTCACACCGGCCAGTGCCCCCGCGCCCAGCGGCAACACATTTGCCCGGGCCCGCGCCTGCGTGAAGCGCTCCGTGTCGCGTGCGAACATCGCCTCATACGCCAGCAGGTGATGCGAGAGCAGAATCGGCTGCGCACGCTGCAGGTGCGTATAGCCCGAGAACACCGTCCTGTGTTCACGCTCCGCGAGATCGATCAGCGCCTCGCGCATCGACCGCATCCGCGCCGCCGCCTCATCGCAGGCGGAACGCACGAACAACCGCATGTCCGTCGCCACCTGGTCATTGCGCGACCGCGCCGTGTGCAGCCGCCCGGCCGCCTCCCCGATCCGCTCGGCCAGTGCGCCCTCGATATTCAGGTGGATGTCCTCGCGGTCGACGCGGAACAGAAACGTCCCCGCATCGATCTCGTCTCGGATCGCCTCCAGCCCGTTGACGATCGAATCGCGATCGGCCGTGCTGATGATCTTCTGCTTCGCCAGCATCCGAGCGTGCGCGATCGACCCCGCGATGTCCTCGCGATAGAGGCGGCGGTCGAAATCGATCGAAGCGTTGTACGCCTCGACCAGCTCGTCCATCGCCCCCTCGAAGCGCCCGCCCCACAGCTTCTGCTCCGAGCCATCATCGAGACCCCCGACGAGATCGCTGCCATCGCCCCCTGAGACCTCGTCGAGCGCCGCGAGATACTCCCGACGGCCCACCCCATGCGGAAGCGCAGGGCGGTGCCCATTCTCAAAGTCCGAAATCGCGGAAACCGCTGCCCCCAGCACAGAGCTCAGCTCACGCTGAGTAACGCCAAGCCGCTTGCGCCGCACCGCCAGGTCGAGATTGTCAGCAGAATTCGAGGCCACAGGACATCCAATCAAGAAGAAATTCTTCTCGAAATATCGCCCCACAGATTCAACCAGTCAACCCAGAGGAACTTCTGCCCACCCGATGTACTGCAACTACCGGTCATGCGAGAGCCGGAAACCACCGAGCTCGCGCCGTCGCAAATACCCCCACATCGCCAGCAAAGCGGCCCGCCGCATCGCAATCCCACGATGCTCCCGCATCACCAGCTCGACCGGCGTGATGAACGCCGAGTACACATGCGTCTGCCGTGGCGCCCAGCGCCATAACTCCGCCACCCAGATCAGCCCGACGTGTGCGAACCACGTACGGTTCGGAGTGCTGAAGAGCAGCAACCCGCCCGGCGCGAGCACGCGCACCGTCTTCCGCAGCACGGCATTCCGATCATCGACGTGCTCAAGCACCTCCGAGCAGACGACAGCGTCGAACGCTCCATCCGCGAACGGCAGGCGCGCAGCGAGGCGTCGAGGCCGGTGACGACGTAGCCCTCGGCGGCGATCGCCTCAGCGACCAGTGCGCCGCCGCAGCCGAGGTCGAGCACGCGCGAGGCGTCGTGTCGCTCTCGCCTCAGTGCCTCGATGAAGTAGCCGACGCGTACCGGGTTGACCTCATGCAGCGCGGCGACGAGCCGCGCTCGTCCCACCACTCGGTGCCCAGCCGGTCGTACCAGCGGTTGTCGATTGGCACCGCCGGGCCGCTACTCCACCTCAGGGGCGGCGAGGCGTTCGAGGCCGTCCGGGGTGTCGAGCAGCTGGATGTTCGCCTGTACCTGCACGGGCAGGCCCCAGAGCTTGATGAAACCCTGCGCGGCGGCCTGGTCGAATTCGTCGCCGTCGCCGTAGGTGGCGAGAGCGTGGCTGTAGAGGCTGCGATCCGCGCGCCGGCCCATGGCCGTCGCAGTTCCGCGCCAGAGCCGCATGCGCACATCTCCGGTGACGTGGCGCTGTGTCGACTGCACGTAGGCAGCGAGGTCCTGATGGTGCGCCGTGAACCAGAGGCCGTTGTAGATCAGGTCGGCGTATTCCTGCGCGACGCGCTCCTTCATGCGCAGCTGGTGCTTGGAGAGGGTCATCGCCTCCAGCGCGCGGTGGGCCTCCAGCAGCGTGATCGCGGCCGGGGCCTCGTAGATCTCGCGCGACTTGATGCCGACGAGGCGGTTTTCGACCATGTCGATGCGCCCGATGCCATGCTCGCCAGAGAGCTGCGAGAGGCGGTCGACGAGGGCGACGGGGCCGAGCGATTCGCCATCGAGAGCGACCGGAATGCCCTGCTCGAAGGAGATCTCGATCTCGACAGGCTGATCCGGCGTCTGCTCGATCGGACGCGTCCACTCGAAGACGTCCTCGGGTGGTGCGGCCCACGGGTCTTCGAGGATGCCGCACTCCACCGAGCGCCCCCAGAGGTTCTCGTCGGTCGAGTACGGGGAGGCGGTGGTGTTGGTGATCGGGATCTTGAACCTAGCCGCATACTCGATTGCATCGTCACGGGTCATCAGGTTCTCGCGCGCAGTGCCCACGATCTTGATGTCTGGCGCGAGCGCATTGATGGCGACATCGAACCGCACCTGGTCGTTGCCTTTGCCGGTGCAGCCGTGCGCGATCGCGATCGCGCCGACGGAGCGGGCGTGGTCGACGAGCAGTTTCGCCATCAGCGGGCGGCCGAGGGCGGTAGCGAGCGGGTACTGACCCTCGTAGACGGCGTTGGCCGCGAGAGCCGGGAAGGCGAAGAAGCGCAGGAAGTCCTCGCGCGCGTCGATCAACTCGACCGCCTTCGCGCCGGCGGCGAACCCGCGCTCACGGGCGGCGTCGACGTCCGGCAGGTTTCCGAGGTCGATCGTGACGCAGACGACGTCGTAGCCGTACTCCTCCTGAAGCCACTTCGTCGCGACGGAGGTGTCGAGTCCTCCGGAGTAGGCGAGGACGACTGATTCAGCCATGGGGATTCTCCATTTGCTTGTCCGGCGACTAGCCTGGGTGGCGGCATCCAAGGATAACCGCGCGCAGATTCGCGGTCTTGAGGCGGGAGCCCCGAGACCGCGTGTGGTCGCGCCTTACGAGGTGACTGCGCTCAACGAGCCTTCGATGATCGCGACGGCGCGGTCGATCTCGTCCTCGGTGACCGTGAGTGCGGGCATGAAGCGAATCGCGTTCGGTCGCACCGCATTGACGAACAGCCCACGCTCTAGCGCCTCGAGCGCGACGGCGCCGGCGATCTCCTTGCTCAGTTCGAGCGCGCGCAACAGGCCTTTGCCCCGCTGCCCCGACACCACCTCGTTGCGGTCCGCGAGGCTCTCGAGGCGCTGTGCGAGCTGCTCGCTGCGCGCGACGACGTTGTCCATCACGCCACCATCGATCAGCTGCTGCATGACGTAGGTGCCAGCAGCGGTCGCGAGCGGGTTACCGCCGAAGGTGGTGCCGTGGTCGCCCGGCTCGAAGACCGATGCGGCCTCCTTCGCGAGCAGACAGCCGATCGGGACGCCGCCGCCGAGGCCCTTCGCCAGCGTCATGATGTCCGGCTCGACGCCGGTCTGCTCGTACGCCCACAGCGTGCCGGTGCGGCCGACGCCGGTCTGCACCTCGTCGAGGATCAGCAGCAGATCATGCTCATCGCACCAGGCGCGCACGGCTCGCAGGTAGCCGTCATCGGGAACGTTCACGCCACCTTCGCCCTGCACGGCCTCCAGCAGCACCGCGACGGTCTTCCCGTTCGTCGCCGCCTTGATCGCGTCGAGGTCGTCGTAGTCGACGAAGACGAAGCCGGGGAGCGGTGGGCCAAAGCCCTCGCGGTAGGCGGAGGTACCCGTGGCGGAGACGGTCGCCATCGTGCGGCCGTGGAACGAGTTGTTGGTGGAGATGATCTCGAACGCGCCGCCGCGGTGCAGGTTGCCCCACTTGCGGGCGAGCTTGATCGCCCCCTCATTCGCCTCCGCGCCGGAATTGACGAAGAATGCGCGGTCGAAGCAGGAGTTCGCGACCAGCAGCTCCGCCAGTTCAATCTGCGGTACGGAGTAGAAGACGTTGGAGACGTGGACGAGCGTGTTCGCTTGCTCCGCGATCACCTTCGCTAGCCCAGGGTTGGCGTGCCCGAGCGAGGTGGAGGCGATACCGGCGATGAAGTCGAGGTACTCCCTGCCGTTCTCGTCCCAGACGCGTGTGCCCTCGCCCTTGACCAGGGTCACCGGCAGGCGCCGGGCGGTCTGCATGTGGATCTGTGCTTCACGTTCCTGAATGTTGCTCACGGTCTGATCCTTCGCACTGAGTGTTCGTGTAGTTCCTGGTGGCCGGAGGCGGGTCGGCGGAGAGCGCTTATTCGCTCTGCTGCCGGATCGCGTCCAGCAGCGTACGCAAGCGGTCGAGCTCGGCGTCGGCGGCATCGGCCGCAGCTTCGGCCTGAGTGATCAAGTCACCGAGGCTGCCCGCAGGTACGTTACCGGCGGGCGCCGGGGTCGGTGTTGGCGCTGGCGTCTGTGAGCCGCCGGGACCGAGGAAGGCGTCCGCTCCGGAGAGCGAAGATGCGCGCAGGCCGAGCACGACGTCGAGTGACGCCTGGAACGTCGTCTCCATCGCGATGTTGTTCCCGTTAGCCACGATCACGCGCTTAAGCTCGGGCAGCTTGCCGGTCTCCGCCTGCAGATAGATCGGTTCGACGAAGATGAACGACTCGCCGACCGGGATCATCAGCAGGTTCCCGCGGATCACCTCGGAGCCGGCCTGGTCCCAGAGCGTGAGCTGCTGCGAGATGCCCGGATCCTGGTCGATGCGGGCCTCGATTTGTGCCGGGCCGAAGACCAGGGCGTCGGTCGGGAAGCGGTAGGCGCGGAGCTTGCCCAGGTTTGCGTCGTCCGAGCGGCCTGCGAGCCAGGCGACGGTGTTCTGCTTGTTGCGCGGCGTGAACGGGAGGATCAGGACGAACTCCGCCTCGCTCTCGCCGGGCAGCGTCATGATTACGTAGTAGGGCTCAACCGACTGCTCAGCCTGACGGAACTTCTCGGTCGGGATGTTCCAGAGGTCCTCGTTCAGGAAGAACGTGTTTGCATCATTGATGTGGTAGCGGAGGTAGAGTTCGGACTGGAGGCGGAAGAGGTCCTCCGGGTAGCGCAGGTGCGAGCGTAGCTCCGCCGACATGCGGTCGATCGGGGTGAAGAGGTCGGGGAAGATCTTTGCCCACGTCTGCACGACCGAGTCCTGCTCGTCGATCAGGTAGAACGTCATGTCCCCGGTGCGGGCATCGACTGTGATCTTCACGCTGTTGCGGATGTAGTTGATCGAGCCTGATGGCTGCGAGTACGGGAAGTTGCTGGCCGTGGTGTAGGCGTCCTGGATCCACAGCAGCTGGCCGCCGTCGACGACGAGGTACGGGTCGGAATCGAGCGAGAGGAAGGGTGCGACCTCGCTGATGCGTTCGTTCAGCGAGCGGTTCATTAGCAGCTTGGAGCCTGAACCGATCTGGCCGGAGATCAGCAGGTTGGTGTCGCCGAGATCCCATGCCAGTGCGAAGCGCCGGAGGATGTTCGAGAGCTTGATGCCAGCATCGCCCTCGTAGTTCGTCGCCTTGAAGAGCGTGCCCTCCGGATAGTCGAACTCGGGTTCGTTCGTGTTAACGATCACGTAGTGCGTCGTGAGTTCGCCGAAGTAGATGCGTGCGCCGCTCTCGGAGATCGGGATCTCCTCGCCGACCGGCGGGATGTCGCTGGTGATAAACCTCGGGAGGCCCTCCTCGACGACCTCGTTTACGGGCGCGATCACGGCCCCATAGCCGTGGGTGCGCTTCAGCCGGTCATTGGTCCAGTTGCGATCGGCTGCTCGCCGAATGTCGAGTTCCCGGGCAGAGAGCATCACCTGCGTCGTGACGCCCTCGATCTCGTAGCGGTCGATGTCGACGTCGTTGAAGAAGTAGAGCGGTCGGATCGACTGCACCTGGTTGAAGGTGTCGCGAGAGGGGCGCGCGTCGAGCAGTCGGACGTTGCGGATCGTGTCGGGATTCGCCTCGATCTCCTCGATTGAGACTTCGGCCTCGGCCGCGAAGTCGCGGGCGTCGATGTTGTCGATGCCGTAGGCGAGCTGGGTGAACTCGATGTTGCGTTCGATGAACGCTCGCTCGCGGTCGAGCTGGTTCGGGTCGACGACGGTGCGCTGGACGATCGAGGGGTAAATCGCGCCACCGGCGAGTCCGGCGATTGCCCACAGGCCGATCGCGAAGATCGGTAGCCGGTAGCTGCTCTGCGAGAGGAACGCGTTAGCGATCGCCGCCACGCCGGCGAACGTGCCGAGCACGATCAAGATGTAGCGCACCGGGAGGCGAGCGTTGATGTCCGTGTAGGTTGCGCCGGCGACGAGGCCGCCGGGTGCGAAGACGAGGTCGAAACGGCCGAGGAAGGTGCCGACCGTGATCACGAGCAAGATCAGGCCACCGAGGATCGAGAGGTGGATGCGCATCCCTCGATTGATGTTCAGTTCGAAGCGCTGCAGTGAGAGCGAGAGGCCGTAGACCGCACCGGCACCGGCGGTGGAGACGATCAGCATCCATAGCACGTAGGCCTGGAGGAAGTGAAAGGCCGGGAGCTCAAAGAGGTAGAAGGAGATGTCCTGGTTGAAGACGGGGTCCTCGCGACCGAAGGGGACCGCGTTGCGCCACGAGAGGATGGTCTCCCACGCGGCACCGGAGACGGAGCCGAAGATCACGCCCATGAAGACGGTGCCGGCGATCAGCGCGATCGTCACGGTGCGGCGAATCGCCTGCGGGTCGACCTCCTCGATGAACGACTCCTCGACGCCCTCAGGGGCGAGCCGTCGTGCGAGCCAGATGTTCGCGCCGATCACGACCACGCTGAGCACGGCGCCAGTGAAGAAGAGTGAGATCTTCCAGATCAGGATCGTGCGGAAGACGTCCAGGTAGGCGACCGAGTCGAACCAGAGCCAGTCGACGTAGAGAGACTTGCCGACGTTGGCGACGACGAAGAGTACGAGTAGCGCCGCGCCGAGTCCGATCCAGCGCAGTGCGATCGGTGATCGGAACTGGCCGCCCCCGCCGACCTGGAATGGGTTGGTCGGCTGGCCGTTGTCCTCGCGGAGGTCGAAGAATCCCAGAGTGCTAACCCCCTACGCGCGTGCCGACTTGCTCGCCATCGATGATGCGCCGCAGTGTTCCGGACAGGCGGCCGTTCGCGATTCGAGCGACCGTCCCGAGTTCCGCAGCCCGCAAGCAGGCTTCAACCTTCGGGATCATACCACCGGCGAGCGTCCCAGCCTGTCTGAGCGAATCCGTTTGCTGAGCGTCGATCTCCGCGATCACGCGTCCCTCAGCGTCCATCAGCCCGTCGACGTCGGTGAGGAAGATGAGCTGTTCCGCCTCGACCGCGCGCGCGACCTCGCCGGCCACTGTGTCGGCGTTGATGTTCAGCGGCTGACCGGGGGACTCGATGCCAATCGGTGCGACGACGGGGATTGCCCCGGAATCGGCGACGGCCTCCAGCAGCGCGCCGTCCACCCCGGTGATGCGGCCGACGAAGCCCAGCCGCTCGTCGTAGCGTTCGGCGCTGATGGTGACGCCATCTACACCGCAGAGGCCGACCGCCCGGCCGCCGAGCGCGCCGATGCTCGCGACCAGCTCTGTGTTCACGACACCGCGCAGCACGGCGATCACCACGCGTAACGCCTCTTCGTTCGTCGAGCGTAGGCCATCGACGAACTCCGACTCGACGCCGAGTCGGGCCAGCCAGTCGGTGATCAACGCGCCGCCGCCATGGACGGCGATCGGGGGCCGCCCGGCCTGCTGGAGGGCGACGAGATCCTCCAGCGAGGTGTCCTCCGCGCCGAGGGTGGAGCCACCGATTTTGACGACGATCGGGCCGCTCATCGGGCTACGTCGTGTAGTCGGCGTTGATGTGCACGTACTCGGTGGTGAGGTCGCAGCCCCACGCCGTCGCCGCACCGTCGCCTCGTCCGAGGTCGATGCGGAGCTGCACCTCGTCGCTGTCCATCGCGGTGGCGAGTTGCACGAGATCGGCGTCGGTCGGTGCGCCGTCTTGGAACGTGCGCTCGCCGGCGATCGTGATGGTGATTGTCTGCTCGACAACCTCCGCACCAGACCGCCCGATCGCCATCAGCAGGCGTCCCCAGTTCGGGTCGCGGCCCGTGATCATCGTCTTCACGAGCAGTGACGAGCTGACGGTGCGAGCGACGAGCCGGGCGTCATCCACCGTCGCGGCCCCCTCGACGACCACTTCGATCAGGGTCTGCGCGCCCTCGCCGTCGCGTGCGAGGTCACGTGCGAGCGCGATAGCGACGGCCTCCAGCGCCTCGTGTAGTGCCTCGGCTGCGGGGTGGGCGGCATCGATCGCCTCGCCGCCTGCGAGGCCATTGGCGAACAGCAGCATCGTGTCTGAGGTGGAGGTGTCCATGTCGATGTCGACCATGTTGATCGAGACGTCGGCGACAGCCTTCAGCGTCCCACGCAGCCAGTCGAGGTCGACGGGTGCGTCGGTCGTGAGGAAGCAGAAGCAGGTCGCCATGTCCGGGTGGATCATGCCGGAGCCCTTGGCGGTACCGCCGACCGTGTAGCTGCGGCCATCGACGGTGACGCGGACGGCGCGGTGCTTGGCGACGGTGTCGGTCGTCATGATCGCGCGGCTGAACTCCGTGCCACCTTCGGCGCTCAGTTCGATTGAGGGGATGCCCGACTCGACCAAATCCATCGGCAGCGGCCAGCCGATCACGCCGGTTGAGCCGACGAGGACGAGCTCGGCCTCGACGCCCGCCTGCTGCGCCGCCAGTTCCGTCATGCGCAGGGCGTCTCGCATGCCTTGCTCGCCGGTCGCGGTGTTGGAGATGCCCGAGTTCGTGACGAGCGCCTGCGCGACCCCGTTTGAGGTGCGTTCGCGCGTGAGCGTGACGGAGGGGCCGGTGATCGCGTTCTGGGTGAAGACACCGGCGACCGTGCACGCTGCTTCGGATGCGAGGATGCCGATGTCGAAGCGCGGCTCTTCACCGTAGGTCTTGATGCCGGCGTAGGTTGCGCCCGCCCGCCAGCCGGCGGGGGAGGTCACGCCGCCGCCTTCGATCCCCTCGATCTCGGCCGCCACTATCGCGCTCCGTAATTTGTCACGTTGCAGGGTTGCCGAGTATAGGCGAGCACCCGCCGAGGGACTACGACGGCACTCTGTCGAAACGACCGGGAAACTTTTTGGCGGTATGGTGCGGCCATGAGCGAAGCGCTGCCAATCATCCGGCCCGCGACCGAGGCCGATCTCGAGGCGATCAACGACATCTACAACGATGAGGTGCTGCATCGTGTCGCCTCGTGGGACTACGAGGTGTGGAGCATCGATCGACGCCGTCAGTGGCTTGCCGATCACCAGCAGGATGCGACGACCCCGGTCTTCGTCGCGGATGTAGCCGGCGAGGTCGCCGGGATGTCGTACCTCTCGTGGTACCGCCCGCGGCCGGGCTACACCTTTACGCGGGAGAACACGGTCTACATCGACGCGCGCTTCCAGCGCCGGGGCATTGGTACGCTGCTGCTCGGCGCGCTGATCGAGGCGGCGGAGGCCAGCGATCTGCGCACGCTGATCGCGGTGATCGA
>DASCRM010000072.1:0-19732 GCA_034406555.1 Dehalococcoidia bacterium
GGCGGCGAGCAGCAACGCGTCGCCGTCGCTCGGGCGCTCGCCAACCGACCGCGCATCGTGATCGCCGATGAGCCGACGGGTGAACTCGATTCCGTGACGGCGGAGCAGATCTTCGATCTACTGCGGGAGGTCGCTCGCGGCGGCGTCACGGTAATCGCCGCGACCCACGATCCGTTCGTGATCGACCACGTCGACCGCATCGAGGAGCTGGGAGACGGCCGCCTGCTCGCTCCGGAGGAACGTACCTTCATCCCCGGCGTCGCCCGCGTCACGGCAACTCCAACGCTCGCACCGAGGCGTCAGGCGCCGCCCGCGCCCGTCGCGACGCCGGCGGCGCCAGTCGCGGTCCCCGCCGAACCCGATCACGAGCGTGAGTCGGACGAGGTGGAGGGCGCGGGGGCTGACTCGGTGTTCGGCTCAGGCAGGGTTCGCACCGCCGCAATCGTGGCTACGTTGCTGGCGGTCACCGCCCTCGCGGGTTGGTTGCGGCTGAGCGACCTCGGACGGGCGGGGCTCGGCAACCACTTCTACGCGGCGGCGGTGTGGTCGATGTCCGGGTCGTGGCACAACTTCCTCTACGCGGCATTCGATCCCGCGGGGACGCTGATCGTCGACAAGCCGCCACTGGCACTCTGGATGCAGGTGCTGTCGACGAAGCTGCTGGGCTTCGAAGGCACCGCGATGATCCTGCCGATGGCGCTCGCCGGCACCCTCGCCGTGCCGCTCACCTTCGGTGCCGGACGTCGCAGCCACGGCGTCGCCGTCGGGCTCGTCGCTGCCGTGCTGCTCGCCGTGCTGCCCGAGTCGGTGGCGACGGCGCGCGACTCCACCATGGACGCGCTGATGATGGCGTTGCTGGCCGCCAGCGCGTGGCTGCTGGTCGCCGCAGTCGAGGGCCGTAGCGCCCGTCTGCTGATCGCGTGGGCCGTGCTGATGGGCGTGATCTTCAACGTGAAGTACTTCGAGGGCTTCGTCATGATGCCCGCCGCCGCGCTCTACATTGGCCTGCGTTGGCGGCACGACCTGCAAGCGCGGTTGCCCGTCTTCGCCGTCGCAGGCGTGGCGTTGGCGGCTGTCTCGCTGCTGTGGGTCGGCTTCGTGGAGCTGACACCAGCCTCCGATCGGCCGCTCGTAATGAACGACGAATCGAACAGCGTCGTCTCGCTCGTCGCCCGCTACAACGGCCTCGAGCGCGTGCTGCCAGGCGATGTCACGATCTTCGTGCCGTACGAGGGCTCGTCGGCCGCCACGGTGGAGGCCTACGAGACGGTCGCGGCGCACTTCGGCGTCGGCGACTCCGGCCCCGCGCGACTGTTCAAGGGCGCGAACGGGCCGCTGCTCGGCATCCCGGCGGCGTTCGCCGTGCTGGGCGTCCTCGCTGTGCTCTGGCGGCGGCGCGACTGGCTGGACGGCCCCGGTGCCTTCTGGCTGGTCTGGGCGCTGACCGGCGTGGTGCTGTTCTCGTTCTCCAACCGCGCGGCGGCCCATTACACGGAGTCGTACGCCCCCGCCCTCGCGCTGCTTGGTGCCGTCGGCATCGTTGAGCTGTGGCGAGCGCGCGAGGGGTGGCGTTCCGTCGCCCTGCCGCTGGCGATCGCCGCACTGCTGTGGTTCGCGTACTACTCGACGCAGGCCTTCCCGCCAATCGCAGAGCGCGCGGAGCAGCTCGCGATCGGGGGTGCCGCGCTGGCCGCTGCGGCCCTGCTCGGCGGCCTGTTCGTGCGGCCGAGCCTCGACCTGCTACGCGTGGTGATCGTCATCCCTGCGCTGCTCGTGCCGCTGGTGACCGCGCACTGGATCGCCTTCGACGCGCCACGCGGCAGCGAGATCACGAGGCCCAATCCGCTGATCTACGCCACCAGCGAACTGGGGCCACCCGGCGGCCGCACCGTGCCTGCCGAGGCCGTCGTCGCACGTTCCGAGGAGACGGACTCCGGCGCGAGGTACATGTTCGCGATCGATGGCATCAACATCACGGGCGAATCAGTCGCCTATACCGGCGCATCCGTGCTGCCGATCTGGAGCGAGTACCAGCGACGGCCCGTGCTGCCGCCCGACGAGCTCGCCGCCCTGCTCAACAGCGGCGATGTGCCGTACGTGCTGCTCGGTGCGCTGCGAGCCGGCCTCGGCCGTATCGACGAGGTGCTGAACGTCGTGCAAGCACACTGCACGCGCGACTCCAGCGTGCCTGTCGGTCGCGCGTGGACGCTTTGGCGCTGTCCGGGTTAGCGACTAGCTCGAGGCCGCGATCGCCGAGGCCTGCGGCTCAGCAGTCGTGCCACTATCGACGTTCACCCACAGCTCGTTCATGCCGCGCAGGATGATGTGGTCCTTGAACTCGGGCTCTCCCGAGAGCTGCATGTCGCCGAAGCGCGCGAGCAGACGCTCGAAGGCAATCTGGCCCTCCGCCCGCGCCAACGGCGATCCGAGGCAGTAATGGTTGCCGCGCGCGAAGGAGACGTGCTCACGCACGTCACGGTCGAGGTCGAGCCGGTCCGGCTCGTCGAAGACGCTGGAGTCGTGGTTGGCGGAACCCAGGAGCAGGATCAGCTGCTGGCCCGCCTTGATCTCCTGCCCGCCGATCACCACATCCTCCGTGGTCGTGCGGGCGTCGGTCTGCACCGGGCTGTCGTAGCGCAGCAGCTCCTCGATCGCGTTTCCCATCAGATCCGGGTTGTCGCGTAGTCGTTCCAGCTGGTCCGGATGCCGCAGCAGTGCCAGCAAACCGTTGCCGATCAGGTTCGTCGTCGTCTCGTTGCCCGCGACCAGCAGCAGGATCAGTGTGCTGACCATCTCCTCATGCGTGAGCTTGTCGCCCTCCTCTTCGGCGGCGATCAGGGCGCTGAGCAAGTCTTCGCGCGGCTCTGCTCGCCGCTCCTCGATGATCGCGTCGAAGTACTCGCGTAGCTCGGCGTTCGCCTTGAAGGCCTCGATGCTCTGCGCGCGCGTGATCGTCGGCTCAAGCTGGCGGGCGACGGCGTCGGACCAGACCTTGAAGCGCGCGCGATCCTCGACGGGGACGCCGATCAGCTCGGCGATCACGATCGTCGGGAGCGGGTCAGACAGTGCCTCCATCATGTCCACGCGGCCGTCCTCGACCTCGTCCAGCAGGTCGTCGACGACCGTCTCGATACGCGGGCGCATTGCCTCGATCTGGGGGGCGTGAACGCCTTGTTCACCAGCGATCGCAGCCGCGTGTGATCGGGAGGATCGAGGCCCAGCAGGCTCGGCTCCTCGACGGCGCGCTTCAGACGGTCGCGCGTCACACTCTCAAGGCCTGCCTCAGTGAGAATCTTGTCCAGTTCGCCGAGCTGGCGCTGGCGCGCGTAATTTGGCGAAGCAGTCTGGTCGCTCGAAAAACGGCGGTGGTCGCGAAGCACCTCGTCGACGTCGGCGTGGCGCGAGAGCACCCAGCCTCGCAGCATGGAGGTGCGATGCACGGGGCTCTTGTCGCGCAGGCGCTCGTACGTGTCAGAGGGGTTCTGGTGCAGGTCTGCCGAGAGCGGGTTATAGGTCGCGCCGGAGCTGATCCGCTCGCGCAGCAGCAGCAACCGCAGCGCCGCGCGCTGCACAACACGCACCTTCATCAGGCGTCGCAGAAGTCGTCTCATTGGAATCCCCTCCGCACGGTCAGATCGTACCCCGCCGGGCCCGGTTCGCGCAGAGCCACGCTAGTCGCCCGCCGGCACTCCGACGGGTACGACCTCCTGCGACCAGGCGACGCCGGAAGCTCGCAGCTCGGCGATCGCAGCGTCGTCGTAGCCCACCTCCGCCAGCAGGTCGTCGGTATGGTCGCCCGCGAGGCAGCCGGGGCCGAAGCGACCAGGCGTGGCATCGAAGGTGACGACGGCGCCGTGACGCCGCAGTGGCCCGTACTCCGGGTGGTCGACCATCGGCGCCATCTCGTTGGCCAGCACCTGCTCGTCGTCGATCCAGAAGTCGCCCATCGGCACTGCGTCGGCGCGCACGCAGCCGACGCCTGCGGGCACAAGCAGCTGCTCCCAGCCTTCCGCGGCCTGCGTCGCGAAGACGTCCGCCAGGTCCGCGACCAGCTCCTCGTCGTGCTCCGCTCTCGCCTCGGCTGTCGTGAAACGGGGATCCGAGGCGAGATCGCTGCGCGGGAGTGTCTCGCAGAGCGCGTCCCACGCCCGTTCGCCGGGCGCGCTGAGCAGCACCCAGCCCTCGCGAGTCGGGTAGAGGCGACTGAGCGCGTTCTGGCCGTACAGCTCGGCGTCGAGTTCCGCACGCGGCTGCTTGCCCGCGTACGAGATAAAGTCATCGCCGTTCGCGTACACGTTCGCGCCCAGCATGTCGACGAAGATCTCCTGCCCCTCGCCGCTGCGGTCGCGGGCGTGCAGACCGAGCATCGCGGCCGAGGTGACGGCCATCGAGGTGTTCGGGTCGGGGTTCACTTCGTTCGCGCGCATCAGCCACTTCGAGGCAAATCGCACGCCTTCGAGGTCATCGCAGAAGTCGGGCGGCATGCCCGAGCCGGCCTGGAAGAGCGCGCCGCCAGACGCTGCGCCGGCGATCGGGTGCGTCGACGGACGATGCGCGCCAGGGCCGTCCGGCCCGTATCCGTTCACGGAGAGATAGATGATGTCGGGCTTGATCGCCTTCGCCTGCTCATACGACATGCCCAGTCGGTCGGGCACGCCTGGGCGGTAGTTGTGGATGATCATGTCGGCATCGGCGATTAGCCGGTGCACGACCTCCTGTCCGGCTTCGCTGCGCAAGTCGAGGCAGATGCTCTCCTTGCCGGCGTTAGTCTTCGCAGCGCCGATCCCGGCCTGCCCGCCCGCGCCCATCGTGCGGAATGGGTCGCCGCCCGGCTGCTCCACCTTGATGATCCGCGCGCCCTGATCGCCGAGCATCGAACACGCGAGGGGCGTCGCGATGATCGTCGCGAACTCCAGCACGGTGATGCCTTCGAGCGCGTGTTGTGGCGCAGTCGTGCCGTTC
Organism: Dehalococcoidia bacterium; assembly: GCA_034406555.1. Taxonomy (GTDB): domain Bacteria; phylum Chloroflexota; class Dehalococcoidia; order UBA2979; family UBA2979; genus SHYR01. Next base: position 4,963 of record DASCRM010000072.1, read on the forward strand.
GCCGACGATGCCCACGCCGTGCGCGCCGGCTCGGCGGCTACCTCGTCCGAGTGCTCTCCGAGCTGCGGGTCGATGCCGCCGATGCTGGCGGGCGTGCCGGTGAGGCGGGCGATTGGCCCGAGCTGACGCATCGCCCCCAGCCGCGGGTGATCAACCTCGACGACGTGACCGTTGAGGACCAGGTCCGGGTCGTCGAGCGCCTGCTGCGTCGAGACGAACGGGGTCGCGGCGACCGAACCGTTCTCGACAAAGGCCTGCATCCACTCCGCCGGGCCGCGTTCGCGCATCCGGGTGAGCATGCGGTCACGCAGCTCTTCGTGCGCCTCCTCGGTCCACATCGGACGCGGGATCGCGTAGCGCTCGTCGGCAACGATCTCGATCAGGTCGATCGCGGTGAGATAGGCCTCGAAGAGGTGCTGAAGCAGGTTGCCGAGCTGGATCCAGCTCCCATCTTTCGTCTGCACCGGGTGGTAGTTGAGCGTGGGCATGAAGCCCGCGCGCACCGCCAGCATATCCATCGCCGGGAACTCGTGCGGGTAGATGCGCGAGAGCTGCGAATAGAACAGCGAGCGCAGGTCGTAGGGCAGCAGCCCCTGCAGCAGGCTGGTGTGCACTTGTTGGCCTCGGCCCAGCGACTCACGAGCATGCAGCGCCGCGAGGGTGCCGTGCACCGTTGCCTGCGAAGCGGCATGGTTCGCGACCAGCACAGCGGCGAACGCAGGGCCATCGCGCGACGGCAGCCCGGTCATCCCCAGCATGCGGCCGGACTTCGCCGCGACGACGCGCTCATCGACAGGGTAGCCCGCGAGCGGCCCGTTTGGCCCGAAGCCGGTGATCGAGGTGTAGACGAGGCCGGGGTTGAGTGCAGAGAGCGTCGCGTAGTCGGCCTGCACGGCTTCCGCCTCGCCCGGCAGGTAGGAGGCGATCACCACGTCCGCGCCCGCGCCCAGCGAGTGCAACTGCTCGCGGCCCGCCTCGCTGTCGAGGTCGAGCGTGATGCTGCGCTTGCCGCGCAGCCACATCGGCGAAGCGGCGTGGCCGCGAATCGGGTTGCCCTCGGCCGGTTCGACCATCAGCACGTCGGCGCCGAAGTCGGCGAACACCATCGTCGCCACGGAGCCAGCCTGCCCGCTGCTGAGGTCGATTACGCGCAGGTCGTCGAGTGGTCCGCTCACAGTTGTTCCTTCCCCGTCGACGCGAGTGTAGCCGTTCACGCCTGCCGGTCGAGCCAGTCGATGTAGCGATCGAGGTTGGCGCGGATGCCACGCACGATCATCGCGCGGCGCTCGCTGCCCTCAGTCACCCGCTGAAGCTGATCATCACCGAAGTAGCGGTCGCGGAATTCGCGAGGGTCGATCCAGCGGTGGCCTTCGTGTTCGTCGCTGACGGCGACCTCGCCATCCTCGCAGTCGGCGGCGTAGGTCACCTCCAGCGAGTAACTGCCGTAGACATCCATCGGCACGAGACCGATCTGCGTCAGCGGCCCGGACGGTACCAGCCCGCTCTCCTCCAGCAGCTCGCGGCTGGCGGCCTGCTCCGGCCACTCGCCCTGATCGACCATCCCACCGGGGATGTACCAGGCACCGCTCATCTCGCCGCCCGCGCGTTTCAGGATCAGGATCTTGCCGCCGCGCAGCGCGAAGACCGCGGCAGAGGCCGTAAAGGTCTGGGGCTTCGGGTAGTCAGTCTCTTTCGAGGTCATGGCGCTTCCACATTCTGGCGTGCGCGATGATACATCGAGGGCGGTCGAGCAGCCGAGGCTAGCGCCTGCCCCCGGCGAGCAGCGCCGCTTCTGGACGTCGACGCAACGTCAGCATCGCGAAGGCCGGGCCCCGCCGACGCCCTGCTCGATGATCGGCACGCCTCGGATCGTGATCGCCGTGAGCAGGAAGCCGACGCCGGTCTGGAACGCGAGCACGGAGCCTCGGTAGCGCTCATCGGCGAGTTCGGTCATCGCGGCGGAGAACTGCGCCGAGTCGGCGACCACCGTCGAGCCCCAGACCGCCGCCAGCACCGCGACGAGCACCAGCGAGGCGGGTGTGAACCCGATCACGAGCGCCGCGCTGCCGCTGCCGATCATCGCCACCGAGGTGACGAGCGTGCGCCCGTAGCGATCCGCCAACACTCCCGCGACGACGCAGGATGCGGCTCCGATCGCGAGGACACCGAAGCTCGCGACGCTGCCGGCAGCGAGACCGAGCAGCGGCCCGCGCCGAGACCCCGCGCCAGAAGCGCACGAGCCGGACCTGCTGCGGGGTGCTGTGGAACGGGCCGTCCTCGACCGCCAGCCACATCGCGAGACCAACGAGCGCCGCCAGCGCGCTCGCCAGCAGCATCGTCAGTTCCCACTGCCCTTCGAGCAGCACGCGCAGCAGATGTCGCGAACGGGAGCCGAGGGTGAGCGCGCCGATCACGACGCCAAGCGCGAGCCCGCGCCCACTGCAGTACCAACCGGAGACCACGTGTATCGCGGGCGGGTAGACGCCACCGAGGAAGACGCCCGTGGCGAACCTCGCCAGCAGCCAGACCGCGAAAGAGCCGCTGGGGACGGGCGCGAGATTCGCGAGCGCGGCCAGCAGCGCGGCCAGCGCGAAGAGCGGGCGCGCGTTCATGCACTCCGTGAGGTTGCCGAGCGCCGAGAGCAACGTGCCGGCGACAAAGCCGAACTGCACCGCGATCGTGAGCCACGCCAGCTCGCCGTCGCCGAAGCCAAATTGCTCACCGAGCGCCGCCGAGATCGCGTTCGTGCTGAACCAGACCGTCAACGCACCCAGCGTCGCCAGCGCGACGACCGCGAGCATGCGGCGGCGGCGCGCCAGCTGGTCGGGCGCGAGCTCGGAAGCGGAGGTGGGCGCGGCGTTCTCAGTCATCGCGCACAGCGTGCCTCAACACGACACACTGCGCGCGCGATCCCGCTCACAGCGCCCTGACCGTGTGCGGCCACTAGCGAACGGCGATCACCATCTCGTCGCCTTCGGTCGATGCCGCCGCGGGTCCGATCGAGGCGATCTCGGCCTTGAACTTCGCCTCCGCCGGCTTCGTGCCGCCCGCCGCCAGCAGCTCGCGGGCGCGATGCCGCGCCAGCTCGCCGGGATGGGCGGTGCCACGCGCCTCGCTGAAGCCCGCCGCCAGCAGCGCCTCGACCAGCCACGCCGTCGTCCAGCGCTGCAGCTCAAGCACCGTCGAACGCCGGGCGTGCGGCGCGAGATGCCTGAGCAGCGGCACGCCGAGCGCCGCCCACGGCCCCTCCAGCAACGTCTCGCCATAGGCACGAGGTGCGAGTGCCACGGTCATCAGCGCGTCGCTGTGCAGGCGCGCCGTCGGCCCCTCGGCCGGCAGCACGAGCGTGTAGCGGCGCTCCAGCGCGGGCAGCTGCACGCGTCGCGAGTAGCTGTAGAGCAGCACGCGCTCGCCTCGCTCGCTGCCGCCCCAGAGGTGCACGGTCTCGAACTCCGGCGCATCGAGCCGCCAGTCCTGGTACGAGACACGCAACACCCCGCCCGGCCGCAGCACCCGTGCCAGTTCCGCGAAGACGGAGGCGGGCTCAGCCGCCTCCTCGAGTGAGTTCGCCGCGACGATGCCGTCGAATCTCGTATCCGCGAACGGCAGGCGCGCCGCATCGCCGTTGAGGAAACGCGCGTTCGCCAGCGCCAGCCGTTTCGCGTTCGCCACGCAGACGCGAGCGCGCACCGGCGAGGGGTCGATGCCAACGACCTCGACCTCCGGCCTCGCGGCGGCGAGTGGCAACGAGGGCCAGCCGTCGCCAGGTCCGATGTCGAGCACCCGCGCCGCACCCCGCGGCATCGCGGCCGCGTAGTCGGCGATGCGCGCGGCATCCGCCCAGTGCGCCTCGCTGGCGGCGTTGTACGGCATATAGACGAACGGCAATTGCCGGTTCGACTGGCTGGGCATCAGCTCATAGAGCGCCCGTGCCGACTCCAGCCGCTCGGGCGGCGCGTGCTCGTAGAGCCACGCTTCCACCTCGCTGGCGGACGGGTCGAGATCCGGTGTCTCGGGGCCGGGAACAGTCACCGCGCGATCTTAGGCGCAGTCCCGTCCGGGTGTTAGAGAAAAAGAGCAGGGGCACCTCGCGGCGCCCCTGCTTATTCCAGCCTGTTACAGGCCCTGCGGGGCCCCTAGGGGTCGACGCGCGCCGTCGCGCTGCCGTTGACCACTTCGTCGCCGTTCTGGTTGTGCGTCGAGATCGTGAGGTCGACGAAGTGCTCCCCGCCCTCCTCGCGCACCTCTTCAACGGTGGCGGACGCGGTCAGCGTGTCGCCCGGAAAGACCTGGCGCGAGAAGCGCACGCCGTACTTCGTGAGCCGTCCGTCGCCGACGTAGTTGGTCAGCATCGTGCCGGTCAGCCCCATCGAAAGCATCCCGTGTGCAAAGACGGTTGGGTAGCCGCCGACCTCCTTCGCGAAGACCTCGTCCGAGTGCAACGGGTTGTAGTCGCCGGAGGCGCCGGCGTACTGCACGATCTGCGTGCGACTGAGGTCGCTGACAACGACCTCTTCGTGGCTGTCGCCCTTGTTCAGTTCGCTTGCTTTCAGTGCCATCGCTCGCCCCCTACTGCTCCACCACGCGCTCGGTCTGGACACCAACGGAGCGGGCGGTGATCACCAGCTCGCCGTCCTGGTCATGGTACTCGGTGATCGACTCGGAGAACTTCAGCTTGCCGGCACGCCGGCCCTCACGCTCCCACGTCTTGCCCGGCTTCGATGTCGCGCTCAGCACATCGCCCGGCTTGAGCTGGCGATGGTACTCGTAGTGTTGCTCGGCGTGTAGGCCGGTGCCGCCACCGCCTCCGCCGCCCCCACCACCGCCGCCCTCGTCCGAGGCGGGCGCATTGGAGCCGCTGGGCTTTGCACCGGAGCCGAACCAGCGCTCGCCGATCCTCGGGCGCAAGAAGTAGTCCGGGTCAAACTGCGCGCTCGCCTGCACGAAGGTGGGCGGGGCAATCATGCTGCCCGGCTCCGTCGTCTTCGCGTAGTCCTCGTCATAGTAGATCTCGTTCGCGTCTCCGACCGAGCGGGCGAACAATGTGATGTGCCCTGCCTCGACCTTGAACTTCTCAACCGCCATGCGTGCCTCCCTGATGCGCTCTCTGCCGGCGCGCCATTCTAGCCGCTCGACGGCGATGGTGGGAACGCACCAAGGTCCCGTCTGCGTGTGGGGCGGATCTACCCCCGCTCACCCTGAGGCCGTCGAAGGGTGCACGCGCTTCGATCGCCGAGGTCATGGTTTGACAGGCTCACCATGAGCGGAGCCTGCGGGTGAGGTGCCTGGGCACCTCTCTAGGGCAGCACGCCCGTGGCGCGCAGCAGCTTGAGGGTGCCTTCGAGGTCTTCCAGTCGCCCAAGGTCGAGTTTGACCGGTTGCAGCTCGGCGATCGAGCGCAAATCGGCGTTCGCCTCCACGCCCGCGACCAGCGGGTACTCGAATGTCTCTTCCGTGAAGTAGCGCTGGGCCTCGGTGTCGAGCAGGAAGCGCAGCAGCTCGGCGGCCGCGCCCTTGCGTTCCGAAGAGTCGAGGATGCCGGCGCCGGAGACGTTGATCAGCGTCCCGACATCGCCCGGCGCGGTGTAGTAGTTGCGTGCCGCGAAGCTCTCGCCCTGCTCAGCCAGGAAGCGGTGCAGGTAGTAATGATTGACGAACCCGACATCGATCTCGCCCGCGCCCACGGCGGCGACGATCGGTGTGTTCTTCGGGTACTCGATCGGCTCGTTGGCCTGAATGCCCTCCAGCCAGTCGCGCGCCACGTCCTCGTCGTGCACGAGCCGCAGAGCGGTCACGAACGCCTGGAACGACCCGTTCGCGGGCGCCCAGCCAATGCGGCCCTTCCACTGCGGGTCGGTGAAGTCGAGCAGCGAGTCCGGCAGGTCGGCCGGGTCGATGTCGTCGGTGTTGTAGACGATGGTGCGCGCTCGGCCGGAGAGCCCCACCCAGGCCCCAGACGGTGACCGAAACGCCTCTGACACGCTCGCGAGGATGTCGTCGTCGAGCTTCGCGAAGAGCCCCTCCGCCTCGACCGCACCCAGCGCGCCCGCGTCCTGTGCGATGTAGACATCGGCCGGGCTGCGATCGCCCTCCTCCAATAGCGTTGCGGCCAGTTCGGCGCTGCCCGCATACTTCACCCGCACATCGATGCCACTGTCCCCCGCGAAGCGCTCAAGGATCGGGCCGACCAATTCCTGGCTGCGGCCCGAGTAGACGGTGACGGATCGCTCTTCGCCGCCGCAGGCCGCGGCCAGCAAGCCAATCAGCAGTGAACCCGCGAGGCCCAGGACCGCGCGGCGGGTGAGATCCCTATTCAACGGTGATCTCCAGTCGCATGCCGAGGTCGAAGTGATCCTCGATCGTTCCGTCGGGCTCTGTCTCTCGAATCAGACAGGCGAAGAGGTACGTACCGGGCTCGAGGTCGTAGACGCTCTCCCGGGCGGCGCTGGGCGCAATGCCCTCGATCTCAGTCAACTCCTCACCCTCCTTGCTCGTCCCGCTCACGAGCACGAACTCGTGCGCCTCGCGGCCGTCGTTCCGTGCGAGGAAGCGTGTCTGCCCGGCGGACACGCGTTGCGGGGCCTCGACGGCCCACTCGGTGAGGATGATCTCCACGGTCTGGTCGTAGCCGCCCAGCGTGCCGACCGGTGCCCCGCTCTCCGCGCCTCCGGGAACCGGATCCCCCACGGGCACAGGGTCAGCACTGACCGGCGCGCTGGCTGATGCACCGTCGATCACCGTGACCGTGCCCGGCTCGTCGTCCTCGCCGCATGCGAATGCGAGCAAGGCGACCGCGACCGCCAATGCGGGCAGCAACCAGCGGCGGGATGGTAGGCCGAGTGAGGGATGCATCGAGAGACTTCCAGTGCGAGCAGCGGGCACGGATTGCTCGGCTCGGGCGTTCCGCCTCATCAGCCGTGCGTCCCGGAGATTAGTGTTAGTACTTACTAATGTCAATTAGTAGTTAGTACTATTTTTTAGGACGTTAGTCACTACCAAATTATTCAAAACATCGTACGGGGCAGCTTCGTGAAGGATGGCCACCGGACCCTCAGCTCAGCTCTTCGACCCAAACTCGTCGCGCAGTCTGCATGCCCAGGATCACCTCACGGCCTTCGAGCTCGATCATCACCGTGTCGCGCAACGACGCATGTTCGCGCATCAGCACGGCAGTCCCCGGGGTCAGTCCTTCCTGGTCAAAGAACTGCAGCAACTCCTCGTCTTCTTCGAATACACGCTCGATGCGCGTCGAATCACCGGTCACCATGTCGGAGAGCCGGCGCTCGGAGAGGCGTCCGTCCGGCGTCAGTCCGGGGATCGGGTAGCCGAAGGGTGACCGTGCGGGCTGCTCCAGACGCTCGATCAGCAGCGGCTCGGTGACGGGCGAGATCGCGTGCTCAAAGAGGTGCGCCTCCTCGTATGCCCGCCACCACTCGAGGCCCATCACCTCGACGAGCAGGCACTCCGCCAGTCGATGACGCCTCACCATCTCCTCGGCGCGCTCGACGCCGACCGAGGTGAGCGAAATGAGCTTGCGGGGGCCGACCTTGATCAGCCCGGCGCGCGAGAGTCGGGTGAGCATCCCGGAGACGGTCGGGGGAGTCAGTCCGAGGCGTTCGGCGACGCGGACGGCGATCACGTCCTCGCCCTCGTCGCCAAGGCGATAGATCGTCGTCAGCGCGTCATCGACGGCTACGTTTGTGACCTGCTTGGGCATCCGGCCGGCTCCCGTCTGCTAGCTGTCCCTCGCGGTCCCCTCGCATGGCACATGATGCACGACGATCAGAACAGTCCGCCTGTGCGCACGGCGCGTTCGATCGCGTAGACCACGAGCAGGCCCCCACCTGTGGCGAGCCACTTCCAGTAGAAGCGGCCTGGCTCTTCGAGCAGGTTCATCGGGCACGTCCAACAGGCACGTCCATCGGCCCTGACATCCAACGAGGCCCCGCAGGCCGGACCTCGAAGCTACTTCAAACGATCTGCGTGTCGACCTCGGCGCTACGTCGGCTCGAAGACGATCGCGTGGACGTCCGTGTCGCCGATGTTCTCAACGCGGCGCGTCCACGCATCGTGAATCAGCACGAAACCATCCGGGATGTCCAGGTCGTCCGAGTTGCCGTCGGGCAGGTGCACTCGCACCTTGCTGCCGGTGATGAAATACGCGGCTTCGTTAGGGTGCGAATGCTCGTTGTCGGACTCGCCGGCCTTCACGATCATCTCGACGATGCGGAGCGCATCGGTCTCGCCGATCACCTTGTAGTCGTCCGGGGATACGACCGTCGGGCCGAAGTCTGCCATCTCAGTTCCTTTGTGTGTACGTCCTCACGCAGACGGCGATGATATCCGAGAGCCGGTGGAGCGCAAATCTGCGTCAGAGTAACCCCACGACACGCTGCGCAATCGCGAGCGACGAGGTGAGCCCCGGCGATTCGATACCGCCGAGGTGGATGTAGCCGCGGTTGTGCCAGATCAGGAAGTCGGCGCCTCTCCCGGCCGCTGGAGTTTCGGGCGATAGCCGACCTGCCCCGGGCGATGTCCTCGTCGCGCAGCCCGGGCAGCAGCCTGCGGCCGGCCGTGAGGAAGGCGGCACGCCTGCTGTCGTCCGCGCGGTAGTCCAACGTCGCGCCGTCCTCCAGCCATTCGGTGTCCGGCCCCAGCCGCGCCGCGCCGCTTGTGTCGAGCGTGATGTGTACGCCCAGCCCGCCCTCCTTCTTCATGTGCTCCGGCAGGTCGCCACTGTGCGCGGGCACGGGGTAGATCGGCCGCGCAATCGCCTTCGCCACCTCCCCGCCAACGAGGTCGTAGTAGCGCCCTCGATTGACCCCCTGGCGCAGCCGCGGCACGGTGCCATCCCCGCCGAGGCCGTCGCCATCGAGCGGGTAGCCGAGCGACTCCGCGATCGCGGGCGCGCCGTGCCCGGCGCTGTTCACCAGCACGGCGCACCGCAGCTCGGCCGTGCCGCCATCCGGGTCGCGCAGTTCAAGCCGGAATCCGCCCTCATCCCGCTCGACCGCCAGCAGCTCGTGGCGGTAGGCGAAGAACGCATCCGCCTCGCGCGCCGCCGCCTCGAGCGACCGCACGTAGGAGAGAGCATCGACGACCCCGCTGCTCTCCGAGAGCAGGGCCGCCACCGATGGGATCAACGGCTCCAGCGACTGCGCCTGCTTCGCGGTCAACGGCGTCATCCCCTCGACGCCGTTCGCCCTCGCCTGCTCCATCACGCGATCGAGGCCCGCTTCCTCGCTCTGCTCGACGGCGACGTCAGCTTGCCATCGGTCAGCGCGGGCACGTTGTGGATCGCCACCCACTCATGCAGCAGGCGGTTGCCTTCGACGCAGAGCAGATGCTTGAGCGTGCCGGTCGGGTAGAACATCCCGGCGTGGATCACCTGGCTGTTGTGGGAGCTGGTCTCACGCCCGTAGCTCTCGTGCCGCTCGATCACGATCAAGGAGCGGTCGCGGGCCAGTCGCTGCGTGATCGCCAGTCCGACCGCGCCTGCACCGATCACGGCTACTTCCGCGTCGAAGCCCGGCTGCGAGGCGGCGGTCATACCGGCGGGCCGTGCGTTACGCTGTGCGCCGGTCGCGCGCGGTCAGCAACGTGGCGGAAATTTGGCACCTGCTGACTCTGTCGCGACGATCCGACAACGTCAACGTCTGAGAGGCGCACCACGATGAAGCTCTGCATCAGTTCCGGCATCGCCGACCGCTACGGCGACCGCATCGCGGAAGCCGCGCCCGACGCCGAACTGATCCTGCTCCAGCCCGACGGCACGCTCGGGGGCGGTGCCGTCGACGAGATCGAGGCGTTCTTCAACTCCGGCGACCTGCTGACGCGGGAGGGCGATCTGGGGAGCGTGATCATCGAGATCTCACGCTCGCCTGCCCTGCAGTGGTTCCAGAGCGGTGCCGCCGGGTTCGAGAACCCGATGCTGGAGGCGGTCCGGGACCGCGAGGGCGTGCGCCTGACGAACGCCGCCGGCGTCCACGCGGAGCCGATCGCGCAGTACGTCCTCGCCTACATGTTGCAGCGAGTGAAGCGCGTCCAAGTGCACGCAGAGTCCCAGCGCAACCACCAGTGGCAGCCGATCGGCGGCGGGGAGCTGACCAACCTCACCTGTGGCATCGTCGGCCTCGGTGGCATCGGCGCGGCGGTCGCGCGCCTCGCGAAGGCCTTCGGGATGCAGGTGCTGGCGACGAAGCGCACACCGGTCGAAGACCCGAACGTCGATCGCCTGCTCTCGCCGGACGATCTGCACACGCTGCTGCAGAACAGCGACTTCGTCGTGCTCGCGCTGCCGATGAGCGAGGAGACGCGAGGGCTGATCGGCGCAGCGGAACTGGCACAGATGCGTGAACGCGCCGTGCTGATCAACGTCGCCCGCGGCGGCGTGCTCGACGAGCCTGCCCTGATCGAGGCGCTGAACGAGCGCCGCATCGGCGGGGCGGTGCTCGATGTCGCCTCGCAGGAGCCGCTGCCGGAAGACTCCCCACTCTGGGATCTGCCGAACTGCGTGGTCACGCCGCACGACTCTGCATGGTCGCCGTTGGGCGGCGCGCGGCAGGCCGAACTCTTCCTCGACAACCTCGCACGCTTCGTCGCCGGCGACGCGCTGGTAAACGAGGTCTGAGGCGAATCCGGGCAATTCAGGAATCTCCGACGCGACCAGCGTTCCCGACACTGTTACGCTCGATTGACTCTCTGAACTGCCGACACTAGAGGGCCTGAGTTGACCGCCGCATCACGCATCCTGACCGCTCGACCGGCGGGCCGTCACTGGCCCCCTCTGCTGCTCTGGAGCGCCGCTGCCCTCGTCGCGCTCTTCTGCGCCATCCCCCCGCTCTACCTAGTGGTGCGCGCGGCCGACGAACCGAGTCGTGCGATCGACACGGTGTTCACCGGCTCCACGCTCGCGCTCGCGGTCCGCACGCTCGCGCTCGCGGCCACGGTGACGGCGCTGGCAACGGCGATCGCACTTCCGATGGCATGGCTGACGGTGCGCACGGATCTGCCGGCGCGCCGCCTCTTTGCGGTGCTCGCCGCGCTGCCGCTCGCCGTGCCCTCGTACGTCGGCGCGCTGGTGGCGATCGCCGCGCTCGGCCCGCGCGGGCTGCTACAACAGGCGCTCGAGCCACTGGGCGTCGAGCGGCTGCCCTCCGCGATCTTCGGCTTCTGGGGCGCGACCTTCGTGCTCGCGATCTTCACCTACCCGTACCTGCTGCTGACACTGCGCCCGGCGATCGCCGCGCTCGACCCGCGCCTCGAAGACCTCTCGAGGGGGTTCGGGCACGGGCGCTGGCGGACGTTCCGCAGCGTGACGTTGCTGCAACTGCGCCCGGCGCTCACCTCCGGCGGCCTGCTGGTCGCGCTCTACGCGCTGGCGGACTTCGGCGCGGTCTCACTGCTGCACTTCGACTCGCTGACGCGCGTGATCTTCAGTCGCTATGAGAGCTTCGACCGCGGAGGCGCAGCGGCGCTCGCGCTCGTGCTCGCCGTGATCGCGCTGAGCGTCGTCACGCTCGAAGTGTGGTCGCGGGGATCGAGGCGCTACGACAGCGCACACGGGAGTGCGCGAGCGGCGACGCTCGTGCCGCTGGGGCGCTGGCGCTGGCCGGCGCTCGCGTTCGTGGTCGCCGTGCTGACACTGGCGCTCGTCGTCCCGGTCGGGGTGCTCGGCTACTGGCTCGTGCGCGGCCTCGCGGCCGGCGAGGCGATCGATGGCGTCTGGAGCGCGACCGGGAACTCGCTGATCGGCGCGGCGCTGGCCGCCCTGCTCGCCGCGCTGCTTGCGCTGCCTGTCGCCCTGCTCGCCACGCGCCACCCTCGCTTCTTGATCGCGCGACCGGCGGAGGTGCTGGCGCACACCGGCTACGCACTGCCCGGGCTGGTCGTCGCGCTCGCCTTCATCTTCGCGGCGATCAACTTCGGCTGGCTCTACGGGTCGCTCTGGCTGCTGATCGCCGCCTACGCGCTGCGCTTCCTGCCGCAGGCGCTCGGCGCGACGCGGGTCGCGCTGCTGCGCGTGCAGCCGTCGATGGAAGAGGCCGCGCGCGGGTTGGGACGGCCCGCCGGCAACGTGCTGGCCACGATCACGCTGCCGCTCGCCCGCCCCGGCATCCTCGCGGGCGGTGCGCTGGTCTTCCTGACAACGATGAAGGAGCTGCCGGCGACGCTGATCCTCGCGCCGATCGGCTTCGAGACGCTGGCCGTTCGAGTCTGGAGCGCATCCAGTGAGGCGTTCTTCGCGCGCGCAGCCCTGCCCGCCTTGCTGTTGATCGCGCTCTCCTCGCTGCCGCTGCTGCTCCGGGCCCTCAGCGGACGCGAACGCGAGCGGGCGAGCCGATGACCGCCGACGCGACCCCGGCGATCGAGGCCCGCAACCTCCGCCGCTCCTACGGCGGGGTGGTGGCCGTCGAGGATCTGACGCTCGACGTGCAGGAGGGCGAACTCTTTGCACTGCTCGGCCCGAGCGGCTGCGGCAAGACGACCTCGCTGCGCATGATCGCCGGCTTCGAGCCATCGGAGGGGGGCACGCTGCGGCTGCGCGGCACGACGGTCTCCAGTGCAGACACCTTCGTCCCGCCAGAGCGTCGAGGCGTCGGCATGGTCTTCCAGGACTACGCGCTCTTCCCGCACATGTCCGTGGCGGAAAACGTCGCCTACGGCCTCGACAGCAGCGACGAGCGCGCCCGGCGCACCGGCGAGGCGCTGGAGCTCGTCGGGCTCGGCGGCCTCGGTGATCGCTCGGTGCATGGCCTCTCGGGCGGCGAGCAGCAACGCGTCGCGCTGGCGCGTACACTGGCGCCACAGCCGCGCCTACTGCTGCTGGACGAACCGTTCTCCAACCTCGACCCGTCGCTCCGCTCGCGCGTGCGGTCGGAGCTGCGGGAGATCCTGCGAGAAGCGGGCATTACCGCGCTGCTCGTCACCCACGACCAGGAGGAAGCACTCTCGATCTCCGACCGCATGGCCTTCATGTGGGGCGGGCGCATCGAGCAGATCGGCCGCCCGGACGAGGTCTACCGCGACCCGGCGACGGTGCACGCCGCTCGCTTCATCGGCGACGCCAATATCTGGACGCTGCCGGCCGAATCCGGGCGCGTCCAAACTCCCCTCGGCGACTTCGCGACCCCCGGCAGCGCCACGACCTGCACGGTCGTGGTCCGGCCGGAGGACCTGCAAGTGCAGGCCGGCGGTGTGCCGGGCGAGGTGCTGAGCCGCGAGTACTACGGCCACGATCAGGTGCTGCTGGTGCGGCTCGAGAGCGGCGTCGAGCTACGCGTTAGGCTCGCCCCCCACGAACGGCTCGGCCCGGCCGGCCCGATCGCGCTCGGCCTGCGCCGCGACCCACTCGTGCTGCCGGACGACGACGCGCGATAGCAGGGCGGCGAAGATGACGACCCAACCCCCGTCCACTCAGCCAAGCACGAGCCCCGCCCAGATCGAGCTGGAAGAGCCCGACACCGCGCTCGCGTCGCTCTATCACCTGATCCTGCTCGACGACGAAGAGCACTCGTATCAGTACGTGATCAAGATGCTGGGCAAGATCTTCGGTTACGGCCGCGAAAAGGCCTTCGCGCTGGCCGCGATCGTCGACAACGCCGGGCAGGTCGTGCTCGAGACCGCCGGCCACGACCAGGTCAGCGACCACCAGGGCCAGGTCCACGCCTACGGCGCCGACCCCGCAGTCCCGCAATGCAAAGGCTCGATGTCCGCAATCATCGAGGAAGCGGACGGCCCGACCGCGGGCTAGCGGCTGGGGTCGCATTCGTATTGGTTGCTGCGACCAAGCCGCATGCGCGACCATTCCGTCATGGCGACCCACCTCCCAGGACTGGAGCTCTCTCGCCTCTTCTACGAGGAGGCAGTGTCGCCGATCCTCCTCGCCCAAACGCCGGGCCTTGTGTACTCCGCCGCGCTGATCGGACGAGGGTCCGAGGTCCTTGGCCTCGACACCACGCGCTCCGTCGATCACGACTGGGGTCCCCGAGTCCACGTGTTCATGTCGGAGGACGCCGATCAGTCAGCCCGCGAGGAGGTCACGGCCATCCTTGAGGACAAGCTACCGGCGACGTTCCCGTGGATACAGCACTCGCTTCGCGTCTCACGGCGCGCCAGCCGCGCATGGCGTGGACGTGGACACTGTCGGCCGCTTCCTCATGGCGCACCTGGGGTTCGACCCGCGGGGTGGGTTGTCGGCGTTTGACTGGCTGGCGACGCCAACTCAGGCGTTCGCCGAGGTGACCGGGGGAGAGGTGTTCGCGGATCCTCGTGGTGAACTTGCTTCGGTCCGCACGGCGCTGGCGTGGTATCCGGACGATCTCTGGCGCTACGTCCTGGCCTGCCAGTGGCATCGGATCGGGCAGGAGGAGCCGTTCGTCGGCCGTGCGGGCGAGGTCGGGGACGAGCTCGGCTCGACCGTCATCGCCGCCCGCCTCGTCCGAGACACGATGCGGCTTCACATGCTGTACGAGCGGCGGTGGCCCCCGTACTCAAAGTGGCTTGGCAGCGCGTTTGCTGCGAACACGAGCGCTGAGGTGCTTCAGTGGGTAGGGGCCGCGGTCGCTGCGCCAGGTTGGCCTGCACGGGAACGGAATCTCGTATCCGCGTGGTCCGCTCTCGGTGACCACCACAACGGACTCGGCCTCACGGATCCGATCGACACCATGCCGCGCACGTTCTTCGACAGGCCATTCCAAGTGATCGCCGCGGACCGGTTCGCCAAAGCGCTCCGGGCGAGCATCAGCGATCCTGCCGTTGAGTCCCTTCC
>DASCRM010000073.1:0-8207 GCA_034406555.1 Dehalococcoidia bacterium
TGCTGTCGCCTCGGCGGTTGCTGTCGCCTCGGCGGTTGCTGTCGCCTCGGCGGTTGCTGTCGCCTCGGCGGTTGCTGTCGCCTCGGCGGTTGCTGTCGCCTCGGCGGTGGCGGTCGCGTCAGCCGTTGCCGCAGCAGGTGCAGTTGCGGTCGCCGTGGCCAGCGCCTCGGCGTCGCTACCGCAGCCCGCGTACGTCGACTGCCAGTTTCCGAAGCGCCCATCGCGCACGTAGCCGACCTGTGCCAGCGGATTCGCCGGGTCGGTGTCCGGCGCGGCATAGACCAACAGCCCCTCATCGGCGGCAACATCGATGCCCAGCGCGCCGGTACCCGGCACCCAGTCGCTGATCTGCCGGAACGGCGGCACCAGCCGGAAGACGCCGGCAGGCTCGCTCGCTGTTAGGTAGAGAGCCTCGTTGTCGGCCACGCTGATCCCGACCAACTGGCCGGGCCAGCCGCTGAGGATCGACGAGGCGATCTGCGACCAGTTGCCCGCGCTCCCCCGGTAGATGCGCCAGTCGAAGACGCCGTCGCTTACCAGCAGGTAGAGCGTGCCGTTCGTCGTCACATCGACGTCCATCACGATCGAGCCGAGGTTGTCGATGCCCTCGAGGTCGATGCGCTCCGTCTCGCCATCAAGCGCGACGCTCCAGAGCTCGAACTTGCCCTGGCTGGTAACGTAGGCGACGCCGTTTTGTGCTGAGACAAACGTCGGGCGTGCAATCTGCGCGAAGGTCGGCGCGGCGAACTGCAACGTCTGCCCGCTCATCGCCATCGCTGCCGCCTCGGCAACTGAGGCGTCGGCATCGAGCGCGGTGCGCTCCACCAGCACGTTGCCGTCCGCGTCCATCACGACGATGTACGTGACGGGCGGCGAGGCCACCTCGACGATCTGCACCTCGGTGTTATTGCTTGACCCACGATCAATCAGGTCGTCCGGGATGCCGATGAAGGAGATCACCAAGCCCGTGTTGATCAGCGAGACGATGATGCCCGCTAGGAACCATCGCGCGGCGTTATCCAACTGCGTCTCCCCGGACAAGCTTCACGTACACGTTAACTATCGCGACTCTAGGCAATCCGCGAGTCACTGTCCACCGCCGAGGGCCACGGAGCCGGTCGTATCCGGCACTCGAACAGTCACGCCTGACGAAGCTACACGGCTACGCGCGAAACAGGGTGTCGTCATCCTTCGACGGCTCAGGATGAGCGGATTCTCAATAGCCGCATCAACCCACCGTCCAACTAGAGGGCGCAGGGGGCGAAGCCCCCGCTTCTTACGGGCGGGTCGGGTGGGCGGGTTCCATCCAGACAGATACAGCGCGGCACAGCCGCGTCCTACTCAACAGCGACCGAGAGGAGATGTCGGCCGAACGCCGACAGCGAAGCGACAGTGTTGGCGGGCAGGAAATCGTCGCAGAAGGGCAGCGCCGCCGCCATCCCCTCCGTCAGCGGCTCGTAGCCACCGCGTCCCAGCAGCGGATTGAGCCAGATCACGCGCTTCGCGCGACGCTGCAGGCGCGCCATCTCCTCGCCGACGAGCGCACCATCGCCACGGTCCCAGCCGTCCGAGAGCAGGATCACAACGGTCCGTCTGTGCACGCGCTGCGCTGCGTAGGAGCGGTTGAAGTCGCGCAGCGACTCGCCGATCTGCGTGCCGCCGCTCCAGCCATCGACGCCCGCCTCGATCAGTCGCAGCGCCGACGCGAACGAGCGTGCGCGCAGCATCGGCGTCACCTCGAACAACCGCGAGGAGAAGAGGAAGGTCGAGACGCCGCGCAGCTCCTGTTGCAGCCCGTAGATGAACTGCACGAGGAACTCTGAGTAGAGGTCCATCGAGCCGCTGACGTCGGCCAGCACCACCAGATCGGTGCGCCGCTCGCGTCGCTTTTGCCATCGCAACTCGTCCAGCTCACCCCCGCGCCGCGCCGCCTGCCGCAGCGACCGCCGGAGGTCGAAGACGTGGCCGTGCCGCGCTGAGTGTCGCCGTCGCGAGATCGCCGTGCGCAGTTGCGGTGCGAGCTGGCGAATCGTCTGCCGCACCTGATGCAGGTCGTCGCCGTCGAGCGATGCGAAATCCTTCTTCGTGATCAGGTCGGACTTGCTGTAGGCGTGTGGGTCACCGGCGGAGGACTCCGCCGCACCGGCGTAGAGGTCGCCCGTTGCCGCCCTCTTCATCTGTTGCGCGGCCGGCCCCGATTCGCGGCCCCGCCCGCCGCCGTCGGGCGATGGCAGGCGCGAGGGCTCAGGCATCGGCACCGCGGACCAGAACACCTCGAAGAGCGCATCGAAGAGCGGGCGCTGCTCGATCTCCGAGACCAGCGTCGCAGCGAAGGCGGCACGCACATCCTCCCGCCGCAACAGGTCGACCTGCTCGAGTGCGCGTGCCGCGTCGATCGCCCGCCCCGTCGTTACCGGCATCCCGCTCGACCGCAGCAGCGAGGCGAAGGCGAGCACGTTCTCCGGTAACGCCCCACGCCGCGCGGCGGGCGCAGCCAGGGCAAACGCGGTGAGCGCGCCATCGTCGGTCGGACGTTGCGTCACGGGGTGCCGCCATCGACGGAGACAGGCGGGACCCAGCCATGATCTGACTTCCGTTCCAGTCCACAGGGTGCAGGGGGCAGGCCCCTTCCTAGGAGAAACACAGCTATCGGGCGGGTGGGCGGGCTCCATCCGAAACACACAGCGCGGCGCAGCCGCGACCCAACCTCCCTCGCCCCACGATGGGGACCGTGCATCCTACAGCGCCGTGTTGATGTTCACCTGATCGAGCACGGCAACCAGGTTTTCGGAGCGGAAGCGCTCCACATCGTCGTGGTACTTGAAGATGCAACCGATCGTCTCGCCCACGGTCGCCTCATCCAATTCATCCCGGTGCATCGCGACGAGCGCCAGTCCCCAGTCGATCGTCTCCGCGACCCCGGGCCGTTTGTAGAAGTCACGCTCGCGCAACAACTGCATGAAGCCACAGACCTGAGCCGCCATGTGCTCGCCGATACCCGGCACCCGTGTGCGCAGGATCTCGTACTCGCGATCGAACTCGGGATACGCCAGCCAGAGGTAGAGGCAGCGCCGCTTCAGCGCATCGTGCAGCTCGCGCGTGCGGTTGGAGGTCAGCACCACGTACGGCCGCCGCTTCGCGGAGAGCGTGCCCAGTTCCGGCACCGTGATCTGGAACTCCGAGAGCACCTCCAGCAGGAACGCCTCGAACTCCTCGTCGGCGCGGTCGATCTCATCGATCAGCAGCACGGGCGGCATATCATCCTCCGCGAGGATCGCATCGAGTAGCGGTCGCCGCACGAGGAAGGATTCCGAAAAGAGTTCCTGCTCGAGCTCCGCCCGCGTGTCCGCGTCCTGTCCGTCAGCCATCCGGATGTGCAGCATCTGGCGCGGGTAGTTCCACTCGTAGAGCGCCTGCGAGGCGTCGATGCCCTCGTAGCACTGAAGGCGGATCAGCCGTGCGCCCAGGCTGGCCGCCAGCGCCTTCGCCAGCTCCGTCTTGCCGACGCCGGCCTCGCCCTCCAGCAGCAGCGGCTTCTCCAGCGCCCGCGCCAGGAAGACGGTCGTCGCCAGCTCACGGTCGGCGATGTAGTCGACGTCCGCAAGACGCCGCATTACATCGTCGATCGACTCGAAGTCAGCCACGGTGGTGTCGGATTCTCAATGAGGGAAGGGCGTGCGGCGCGGTCCGGCCGGTCAGCCGGAGACTCGCTCGATGAAGACGTCCATCACGCCGCCGCAGATCTTGTCATCGCCATCGATAGGCTCGGTGAGGTCGACGCACATCAGCCGTGGCTCGCCGTCGGACATCGTCTCCATCGCCTCTTGCCACACCTCGGCCTCGCCGCAGCCGCCGCCGATCGTGCCGGTGAAGGTGCCGTCCGGGCGCAGCAGCATCTGTGCACCCGCCTTGCGAGGGGTGGAGCCGCGCGTCTCCGCGACAGTGGCCAGCACAAGCGGCTTTCCAGCCTCCTGTGCCTGGTGAATCTCTGCGAAGAGTTCTCGGGACATACGCTTCCTGTCTGTTCAATTCTCGGCATTGTACCAACCGAGGCCAACAACACCAGAGATCCAAACACGGATGCGGACCGTAGTGTCAGTAGAGATGCAAAAGCGTCGGGGCCAGGCGAACCTGACCCCGACGCCCCAGAGGGAACTGGCAATTTAGAGGCGTCCGCCGAATCTAGCGGACGTCAGTTTGCATCGTAACACAGGCCATGACGCCCCGTTTGAATAGAACGTTTATCTTATCCTGCGTATTTCGTCAGGATCTCAGGGTTCGCGCAGCTCCTGTCGCCGGTCAACCATTCGCCCGCCGCCCCCGCTGCGCCTCACCAGCACGATTTCGCCGAGAATCGACAACGCGATCTCCTCGGGCGTCTCGGCGCCGATGTCGAGTCCGACCGGCGTATGCACCGCCTCGATCTTCGCCCGTTCGAAGCCCTCGCTCAGCAGATGCTCGAGCACCGTGCGCACCCGTCGTCGGCTACCGATCATGCCGACGAAGGCGGCCCCCCGAAACACGACGTGACGCAGCGCCTGCTCGTCCTGCTGATGCCCGCGCGAGACCAGCACGACGTAGTCAGAGCCATCCAGCTCGATCGCGTCCAGCCCGACACCGAGGTCACCCGAGTAGACATTCTCCGCCATCGCGAAGCGTTCCTCGTTCGCAAACTCCTCACGGTCATCGAGCACGTACAGCTCGAAGCCCAGCAGCGCCCCCATCTGCGCGAGCGCATAGCCGATGTGCCCTCCGCCCACGATCACCAGCCGCGCCGGCGACTCGAAGAGTTGCACCAGCACCTGCGTATCACCCTCGGCGGAGGCGGAGCGACGTTCCGAGGCCCCTCGCTGCGGGTTCACCCACAGCATCTGCGCCATCACGCGCGGCAGCGTGTCGAGCTGCGAGACGGCCGCCTCACGCACCGCCTCGTCCAGCGCACCATCCAGCGACCCCAGGCTCGTCCCATCCATGCGCACCAGCATCTTCGCGCCGGAACTCGCAACGAGGATGCCCGGTTCGGTCACCGTCGCAACCGCGACCGGCGGCCCACCAGCGAGCGCCCGCTCGACCTCGACCGTGAGCGCCATTCGATCATCTGAGTTCATGCGCACCTCGCAGGAGATCATAGCGGCCTGAGCAACGGAGCGAGGTGCGAACGCACGACGCAAGGCGATCCAGTCGAGGGCAAGAGGCAAAGCCTCGCCGCCCGATCCGTTGAGGGGGTGCAGGGGGCGAAGCCCCCGCTTCTTTCAGGTGGGTGGGCGGGGTCCATCCAGAACACACAGCTCGGCAGAGCCGCGACCGATCAGTCAGACGTTGAACAGCACGTTGATCACATCGCCGTCCTGCACGACATACGCCCGGCCCTCCGTGCGCAGGCCACCCGTCGAGCGCAGCGCGGCGTACGAGCCCGCGGCGGGCAAGTCCTCCCAGCCCGCGACCTCTGCACGGATGAAGCCGCGCTCGATGTCCGAGTGGATGCGGCCCGCCGCGTCCAGCGCCGTCGCCCCCTGTGGCAACGCCCACGCCCGACAATCGGTATCGCCGGCGGTGAAGAACGAGATCAGCCCCAGCCCTGCGTAGGCGCCGCGAATCGCGCGGTCGAGCGGGGGTTCACCCTCCAGCCCGAGACCCTCGCGGAACTCGCTCGCCTCCTCAGCGCCCAGCGCGGCCACCTCCGCCTCCAGCTTCGCGCACATCGCGACGGCCGAAGGGCCGTGGTCGGCGGCGAACTGCGCCTCGACCTCCCTCGCACGCCCTACGTCGTCCTCGCCAGTGTTGACCACCAGCATCAGTGGCACGCTGGTCACAAACTGGTACTGCGCCAGCGCCCGCAGTTGGTCCTCGTCGAGGCCCATCGCGCGCACCGGCGTCTCGGCCTCCAGCCGTTCCTTCAGCAGCCGCAGCAGCGCCCGGTCGCGCTCCAGCGCACCCCGCTCCGCCGCCTTCACCGAACCGAATTCGGCCTCCAACCGATCGAGGCGGCGTTCAATCAACCCGAGGTCGGCGAAGATCAGTTCGAGGTCCAGCGCCTCGATGTCACGCACGGGGTCGACGCTGCCCAGCGGGTGCGGCGCGGCGGGGTTCTCGAACGCGCTCACCACGTGCACCAGCGCATCCATGTTCGCCAGCTCCGCGAGGAATCGCGCACCCGGGGCGTCCTTGCCGAAGCCGGCGGGATAGTCGACCCAGCGCACCTCTGTGTACGTCGTCTTGTTCGGCTTCACCACCTCGGCAATCGCATCCAGCCGGGCGTCCGGGACATGCGCGATGCCAACATTCGGCTCGCCGTCGTCGAACGCGCCTACGGCGGCCGAGAGCCCGGTGACGGCGTTGAAGAACGATGTCTTCCCCGACCGCTCAAGCCCGATGATGCCGAGATCAACCACCTACGAATCCTCCGGCAAGCAGGATGCGACCGCCTCCGCCCTCAAGCAACGGCCGGGGGGGTCGCTGACGGATCGAGGAGCGCGCCGCGAAACCGTCAGTCGATCCGGCCGAGGGTCAGAGGCAAAGCCTCGCCGCTCGATCCACGAGGGGTGCAAGGGCGCGAAGCCCCGCTTCTCACGGGCTGGTGAGCGGGTTCCATCCAGAGAACACAGCGCGCGCAGCGCAGCCCGCTCCCGCGACCTAGCCGACGTCGAGTCCCACCTCGCGCCGTCCGAACGGGCAGCGACGCAACAGCGTGCAGTCCTCGCAGCGAGGGTTGGAGCGACGGCATATCTGCTGCCCGTGGCGCACGATCAGCGCGTGCCACTCGTTCAGTCGCTCCACATTCGACCCGATTTTCGCGAGGAAGAAGTCGCGGTAAACGTCATAATGACGCTCGCCCGGCGCGAGGTCCAGCCGCTCGAAGAGCCGGTACGAATAGGCATCGATCACAAACGTCGGTTTGCGCGCCGCGTAGAGCAGCATCGCGTCCGCCGTCTCCGACCCGATCCCCCAGATCGCGAGCAACCGCTCACGGACCTCGTCCGGCTCGCCGTCGAACAGCGAGGAGAGCGCGCCGTCGTGCTGCTCCACCACCACCGTCGCGAACTCCTGGAGCTTTCGCGCCTTCACGTTGAAGTGCCGGGAGGGCCGCACCAGATCGGCGAGCACGTCCATCGGCATCGCCAGCAGCCGCTCGCAATTCAGCGCGTCGGCGTGCAGCAGATTGCCGAGCGCCGCCGCCGCTCCTCGCCACGAGGTGTTCTGCGTGAGGATCGCGCCGAGGCAAATCTCGAGCACCGTCTCCTCGCCCGCGCTCTCATGCGGCCACCACTGCTGAGGCCCGTGCAGCGCCAGCAGCCGCCGGTAGACCGCGCCCAGTTGCGCTCGCGTCGGCGCCCGTCGCAACGGCGACCGGCGGCCGTCGCTGCCCGTCGCCCCCGGCTGTAGTCGCCCGCCCACTAGCGAGCGACCTCGGCTGCCGTGCGCCCCGGTCTGCTTGCCCGCACAGCGGCCGCCGTCTCCTCACCCGTCCGGCCGGGGGCAAGAGGCGCAGCCTCGTTGCCCCTCCACGAGGGGGTGCAGGGGGCAGAGCCCCCGCTTCTCACGGGCGGGTGGGCGGTTTCCATCCAGAACACACAGCGCGGCAGAGCCGCGACCACCTCCCCGCGCCGAGGCCTCATCCGCCGGCCCAGCCGGGGATCGTCGCGTCCGGCTCGGCGTCGTAGAACGCCACGTATGGCTTCACATCCAGCACCGGCGTCCCGTCCACCAGATCGAGACCGCGCACACGCATCGAGTCCCCCTCGACCACCAGCAGCGCGCACACCGTTACGGAGAGCGGGTTAGGGCGAGGCCCGCGCAGGGCAAAGGCACCCTGCAGCGGCAACGACTCGTCGCCGGCCGGATATGAGCGCGTGCGGTCTCGCAGCTCCTCGGGGATCTGATCGAGCCAGCCCACCACGATCACGTGTGAGTAATCATCAAGACCGAGTAGCGCCTCGCCGAGCCCCTCGTTCAGCTCGATCGCGCTCTCGACAGCCGTCCAGTCGACCCGCGCAGGGTCGGGTTCGCCGTTGCGAACGAGGCCGATCGGGGTGATTTTCAGCGATTCCACGGGCCGTAGTTTACGTGCAAGGGAAGGTTTGTCGGGAGCGATCAGCAATAAAGCGAGCAATCATGAGCAATTGCGAGTCTCGTCTCTTGGGCGGAAGCTATCGCCCTGCTCGCCAATTCTCGTCATTCGTTCCGTCCGCCAGTCTCCACCGTCAATC
>DASCRM010000074.1:0-12764 GCA_034406555.1 Dehalococcoidia bacterium
GCATGTAGCACTCAGCGAGGTTGCCGCCGCTGGTGTTCAGCGGCATCTTGCCGCCCGGCGCGGAGAGGTTCTCAAGCGTGAACAGCTCGTTCGCCTCGTCCGGCTCGCAGAAGCCGTGCTCGACGATGCTCATCAGCACCCCGCCGGTGAAGTTTTCGTAGCTCTGCAGCACGTCGACGTCATCGACGGTGACCTGCGCGTGCTCGTAGAGCCGAGGCACCAGCGTCTTGAAATTCGATGTCGGGTAGTCCGGCGCGTTGTGCGCCGTCGCACCCTGCCGGTAGTCCGAACCCTGCATCGCCGCCAGCACGTACGCCGGCGTCTGCTTGAGGTCGCGTGCTCGCTCTGCCGAGGCGATCACCATGGCGGCCGCGCCATCGTTCTCCATGCAGCAGTCGAAGAGGTGGAATGGCTCCACGATCCAGCGCGAGTTGTCGTAGATCTCCTCCGTCAGCTCACGGCCGTGCATCACGGCGCGCGGGTTGCTCTGCGCGTGCTTGTAGCTGGCAAGCGAGATCGCTCGTAGCGCCTCTTGCTTCGTGCCGTGCTCGTACATGAAGCGGTGGACGCGCATCGCGAAGCTCTGCGCGGGGGACATCAGCCCGTACGGCGCGGTGAACGCCCCGCCGCCACGCACGACGTTGCCGCCGCCAGCCTGCCCGAAGCGACCGAACTGCCCCTGTGCCAGCGAGCGGTAGACGACCACGGTGTCGGCGTAGCCCGCGACGATTGCCGCGCAGGCGTTGGCGACAGCACCGGACCCACCGCCCCCTCCGCCGCCCCAGAACATGTTGGAGAACTTCAGCTCCGGCAGGCCGAGCGCAGTCGCCAGCCTGTTCGGGTCGTTGCGGTCGTTGCTGTATGAGGCGAAGCCATCGATGTCGGTGACAGCGATGCCGGCATCGTCGGCAGCCTTGATGATCGCTTCGAGCGCCATCCTGAACTCGGGGTCGGGAGTCGTCCCGTGCTTGTAGTAGGTGGTCTCGGCGACCCCCGCGATCGCTACCTTGCCTCTGATCGTGCGCTCGTCGCTGTACGCCATCGCGTACTCCCCTCGCCTACCTGGTCACGCGGGCCATCTTGCCGACCGCGCGGCGAAGCCTCAACTCAGCGCCCCCGCGACCACGTGTGCCGCGATCGCATCGGGCGAGAGCCCGAGCAGTTCACTCAGCACGTACGCGGTGTGTTCGCCGAGCGCCGGGCCCGCCCGGTGCAACTTCGCCGGCGTCTCCGAGAAGTGCGTGACCGGGCCGTCATACGGCGTCGGCCCCATCACGCTGTGGTCGAGCGTGACGAAGAATTCGCGGTGTGCCAGCTGCGCATCGGCGTAGAGATCCGAGGGCCGCAGCACCGCCGAGGCCGGCACGCCAGCGGCGCAGAGTTGCTCGGCGATCGCCCCCGCCTCGCGGTCCGCGCACCACTCGCTGATCGCACGGTCGATCGCCGCCTGCTCCGCGCGGCGAGCATCGATGTCGTCGAACTTCGCGCCCTCGAAGGCGGCGAGGCCCGAGACCAGCGAGCGCAGTGCCTGCCACTGCAGCGTGTTCTCGACGGCAATCGCGACGTAGCGCTCGGTGCCTGCGGCGCGATAGACGCCGTGCGGGCTCTCGGTAAGCGAGGAGTGCCCGGAGGCTGGCGCGACGCGACCGTTCACCGTGTAGTCGAGCATCAGCGGCTCCATGAAGTGGATCGCCGCCTCCACCTGGCTGAGGTCGATGTACTGGCCCAGCCCACTGCGGTCGCGTTCGTAGAGCGCCGCCGCCATCGCCGCCACGCCATAGCGAGGGGCGATGAAGTCCGTGTACGCCCCCCATGGGCCCGCGGGCGGGCGGTCCGGCCAGCCGGTGATGCCATGCAGCCCGGCCAGCGCCGCACCCTGCGTGCCGAACCCCCCGTAGGTACGTTCCGGCCCTGTCTGTCCGCGCAGACAAGAGCTGAGCATGATCAGCTCCGGCCGACCCTCGCTGATCGTCTCCCAGTCGAGGCCCAGCTTCTTCATCGTGCCCGGCGTGAAACTCTCGGCAACGACATCCGCCCACCCGATCAACTCGCGTGCGACCTCGTACCCACCCTCGGTAGCGAGGTTGAGGGAAATCCCGGACTTCGAGCTGTTGAAGTTGGCCATGAACTGCGCGTGATTGATGTGCGGCTCACTGTCCTTGTACGGTGGCGCGTTCCTCAGCACATCGACGCGCGTCGATGACTCGACGTGCACGACCTCCGCACCGTGGTCGGCCAGCGCCTTGACGATCAGCGGACCGACCCCGACCCACGTGAAGTCGGCGACCTTCAACCCGTCGAACGTCTGCGGGCGCTTGCCGCTCACACGCAGCGAGGCGCCCTCGTGCGGCTGATCGAGCAGCGCACGGCCCTCGTCGAGTGCTGGGGCGCCGCTGCGCATATCGACCGGTGTCCGTGAGAGACGGGCGAAGAGCCCCGGGTGGTGGCGGCCATCGACCGTGCGCCAGTAGTCGCGCGCCTCCAGCTGGTGGTCGTCCGCGATGTCCTTCGCCGTGAAGATCGGGGCGACGAGCAGCGAGTGCTCCACGGCGTACTGCTGGAGCTCGCGCTTGGTCTTCCCAGTGATGAAGCTGGCGCCAAAGGCGAAGGCATCGTTGTACTGCTCAGCCGTGAGCGCCCCGGTCTGAATCATCAACTGCCAGTCCTCGACCTCGATCTCATGCAACTCGCCGGGAAGCTCGCCCTCCTGCTCGGCCCAGTCGAGGACGCCGGCCAGCGCCGCGCCGCGGGCGGGGTTAATGAAGGTGACACCGTCCGCGCACTCGATCAGCG
The DNA here is from genome assembly GCA_034406555.1 of Dehalococcoidia bacterium. Classification (GTDB taxonomy): domain Bacteria; phylum Chloroflexota; class Dehalococcoidia; order UBA2979; family UBA2979; genus SHYR01. Next base: position 2,794 of record DASCRM010000074.1, read on the forward strand.
AGATCATCGTCACGCCGGGGACGCGCTGCACCGGGGGGCCGGCGCGGTCGTCGCCCTTGCCCGGCGGGTCGCGGTGCTCGTTCGGTGGGTAGCCGGTCGCGTTCATCAGCGTCCACACCACCGCCGCCTGCATCGAGACATCGAGGTGCTGACCGAGCCCCGAGTGCTGGCGTTCGTTGAGGGCGATCAGCGCATCGGCTGCCGCCTGCACCCCGGCGTGGAACGCAGCCTGGGGGTAGCCAACCGGCACCGGCGGCCGGTCGCCATCGCCCTGCAACGAGAGCAGACCGCCGGCCGCCTCCAATGTCAGCTCTGTCGCCGGTCGCTCGACCAGCGGCCCATCCTGCCCCCACGGCGTGACCGAGACGTAGATTAGGGCGGGATTCAGTTCGTGCACGTCGTCGTAGCCGAGGCCCAGCGCATCCAGCGCCCCCGGGTCGCCCGACTCCACGAAAAGATCAGCGCCCGCGAGCAGCGCCCGCAGACGTCCGCCGTCGGCCTCGGTGGTGATATCAAGCACCACGCTGCGCTTGCCGAGCGCCACCGACGCCCAGTACAGCGAGCCGTCGGAATCCTGTTCTCGCCCGTCCTCGAACGGTGGCCTGTGGCGGGATGGCGAACCGCCGGGCGGTTCGATGCGCAGCACCTCCGCGCCCAGGTCGGCGAGCACCCGTCCCGCCAGTTCGGCGCGCGCATCGGCGAGGTCGATCACGCGGATGCCGTCGAGCGGGCCGGGGGCGGCGGCTTCGGTCATGGCGCGGAGCATACACGCGCCGAACCTCGGTCGAGGAGATCGACTGGCCACGACGCGATATCATTTGTGCACCCCGGGGGACGCATCAGGCTGGGACGGTTCGCGCCGGACGGGCTAGACAGGTGATGTCCTTCCTGCGCGTCCCGACAATCGCCCCCGGAATGCTCGCAGCCACGCTCATTGCCTGCGGAGGCGAGAACGAGGCCGCTCCGACGCCCGCCACATCGATACCCTCCGCGACCGCTGCAGCCTCGACGCCATCACCCACGTCGTGGCCCACGCCGGTCGCCGCGACCGCAAACACGGCCCCGGTCGAGCGGGAGGTACTGAAGGAGCTGCGCGATCTCGCCGCCGCCTTCCGGCTGGCTGTGATGTGGGGAAACGGCAAGTTCGGGGTCGACTACGACGGACCGAACGACATCACGATCGACGCGCAGGACCGCGTCTACGTCACCGAGATTCGGGCCGCCCGTTTCCGCCAGTTCTCGCCAGATGGCGAACTGCTGATGGAGGTCGGTAGCGAGGGCTCCCGGCCCTCGCAGTTCTCCCAGCCGATCGGCATCGCTGTCGATGCGGAAGGCTCGATCTTCGTCTCGGAGGCGGGGAACAGTCGGGTCCAGCGCTTCACACCGGACGGCGAGTTCGACATCGAATGGGGCGGTGTCGGCACCGGGCCCGGTCAGTTCCTCTCCGCGATGGAGATCGCGATCAACGACGCCGGCGAAGTCTTCGTCGCCGACCTCGGCAATCACCGCATTCAGGTGTTCAATCGCGACGGTGAGTTTCAATGAAGCTTTGGCGAGTCCGGAGGCTCGCCGGGGCAGCTCTTCAACCCGCTCGGCCTGCAGATCGGACCGCAGGGCAACGTCTGGGTCGTCGACTACGGCAACAACCGCGTGCAGACATTTACCGTCACCGGTAAGCTGGTGCGCGTCTTCGACAATGTCGGCGCCGGCCCTCAGATCATCTCGGTGAACGCAGACGGCCCCTTCTTCGTCTCGACACCGGGGGTCAACCAGGTACGCACTTCTCGCCGGATGGCGAGTTTGTCGGCTATCTCGGACTCGGTATCAGCCCGCTCGACTCAATGAGACTGCTCGAACAAGAGCGCACGGCCCTCTCCCCACTCGCGGAGCTCGCTGAACCTCATGGCACGGCGACCGACAGTATCGGTGCGATGTACCTCGCAGACACGCAGAACAACGTTGTGCGAAAGTTCATCCCGGTGGAGGTCGCTGACTAGCACCCTCCCGTAGCGGAGTGAGCGAACATGACTGATCTCCCGACGGGGTTTCGCGCGGGCTTCGCCCTGCCCCAGGTCTTCCCGGACGGCGCGATCGATATCGCCGTGATCCGCGAGATCGCGGTCGAGGCCGAAGCCGCGGGCACGACAGCCTCTGGACGCAAGAGCAACTGGTCGGCAAGGCGCAGAGCCTCGAGCCGGTCGCCTTGCTCTCGTACGTCGCGGGCGTCACGACCACCGCCCGCCTCGGCGTCTCGGTCCTCGTACTGCCGGTACGCGACCCGGTGACGCTCGCGAAGTCGCTCGCCTCGCTCGATGTGCTGAGCGGCGGGCGGCTGATTGCGGGCGTTGGGCTGGGCGGCAACTGGGACAGCGAGGCGTTCGGCATCCCGCCGGAACGACGGGTGCGCCGCTTCCTCGACGTGCTGCTGGCGATCGACGCGCTCTGGCAACAGAAAGATCCGCGGTTCGAGGGCGAATTCTTCCAGCTACGCGAGACGCAGATGCACCCCAAGCCACTCCAGCAGCCGCGACCGCCGATCTGGTTCGGTGCCCGCGCCGAAGCGGCGCTCCGCCGTGCCGTGCGCCATGGCGACGGCTGGATGGGGCCCGGCTCCTCCAGCTCCGAGGCGTTCCGTGACGGCGTCGTTTCCGTGCGCGAAGCGCTGGAGCAGGCCGACCGAGACCCCGCGACATTCGCGATCTCGAAACGCGTCTACCTGGGGATCGACGGCGACGCTGATCGCGCGGAGCGGCGGCTGGGCGGCTGGTTCGCACACAACTACCACAACGCCGATATGGCGACAGCGGTCTCGATCTGGGGCCCCGCCGAGCACTGCTACGAACGCATCGACGAGCTGATCGACGCGGGCGCGCAGCACCTGCTGATGAACCCGGTCTTCGACTACAGCGAGCACATCGAGGCGTTGCAGCGCTACACCGGAGCTGTCTGTGCTGACTGAGCTCGCGGCGGGCGTCTTTGTGCTGCAGGTCGATGGTCCGATTCCCGTCAACGCCGGGATCGTGATCGGCGACGAGCATGTCTCAGTGATCGACAGCGGGACGATCGAGGCGGACGCACGGCTGATCCTCGACGCCGTCGCACGGGTGACGGACCTGCCGGTGCGATACGTGGTGAACACCCACCACCACGGCGACCACTCCTTCGGCAACTGGTGGTTCCTGCCCACGCTCATCGTCGGGCACGAACGCTGTCGCGTGCGGCTGGTCGGCGAGGCCGGCACGAGCCACCGCGACGGCTTCGCGCGGATGTTGCCGATGGTGGCCGAGCAGCTACGAGCCGTGCAGGTGACCCCGCCGGAAGTCACCTTCGAGGAGCGACTGCTGCTGCACCTCGGTCGCGTCTCACTGCGCCTCGACTACTTCGGACGGGCGCACACTGACAACGACATCGCGATCGCGGTGCAGGAACGCGACATCGTCTTCGCCGGTGACCTGATCGAGCAGTCCGCGCCACCCGTCGCGTTCGAGGCGTTCACCGCCGACTGGGGTCCGACGTTGCGCCGCCTCGAAGCCGTGCCGGAAGCGCGCTTCGTACCGGGCCACGGTGTCGCCGTCGATCGTGCCTTCGTGGCGATGCAGGCACAGGCGTTCGAGCAGGTCACTGCGGCCTGTGCTACTACCGACTCGCCCGACGCCGCGTTCGCGTCGCTGCCTGCCGAGGCTCGCGCCGCGCTGGGCCAGCAGGCACGCACCGCCGTCGATCGGTACTACGCGACCGTCGACGCCTGACGCAGTCGCGAGGTGCCGATCAGTCGTCGGTGTCGGTGACCCTCGGCAGCACTTTCTCCTTGAAGTCGCGGACCGAGCGCTGAATCTGTTCGCTGGCGACGAGGCCGTTGTACTGCCACTGGAAGATCCACTTCACCGGCGTGTGCTCCATCAGCCGCTCCATCGCGCGCGTGACGGTATCGACGGTGCCGACAAGCAGTGAGCCCTGCTCGATCTGCTCCTCCGGTGTCGCCAACCGGTCGCCGCCGGACTCGCGCAACGCTTCACCGAAACCGAACGGTGCGAACTAGGCCGCGCCGACGAAGGCGCCGCTGCGACGCCAAATCGCCATCGCCTCCTCGTCGGTGTCGGCGATCACGACATCGCGCAGCAAGCCAAGCCCCTCGCCGGGCTCAAGGTCGCAGCCGTGCTTCGCCGTCTCATCCTGGTAGACCTCGAACAGTTCGTGCTGAAGCGAGAGCCGCATCGGCGGCAGGATCGCCGTCACCTCCTCGCGGGCGCACCAGCTGATCGTGCGCTCGCTGGACACGAAGGGCTGGAAGATCGGCGGGTGCGGCTTCTGCAGCGGCTTCGGCACAACCCCGACCTGCTGCACGATGTTGTCCTCGCTCACGCCCGTGCCCCACTGGCGCGTGGCGTCGACATCCCACGGCGTGCCTTCCGGAGGGATCTGCCAGAACTTGCCCTTGTATTCAAGCATGTCCTCAGTCCACGCCTTCTTGATGATCTGGAAGTGCTCCTCGAAGGCCTCGCGGTTGGCCTCGTCGATCGCGTCGTGCTGGTTCGGGGTCGCGCCGTGAATGCCGTGCAGTTGCTGCGCCATCGTGTCGACCCAGCGTCGCTGGTAGCCGCGGGCGAAGCCGGCGTGGGCGCGGCCGCCGGTCATGTGGTCGAGCATCGCGATGTCTTCCGCGACGCGAATCGGGTTCTGCGACGGCAGCACTAGACCGAGCTGACCGACGGCGATGCGATGCGTGTTGAGGCCGATGTAGAGGTCCAGCATCACCGGGTTATTCGAAAGCTCGAAGCCTTCGACGTGGAAGTGATGCTCCGTGAACGCCACCGAGGCGTAGCCGAGTTCGTCGGCAAGCTGCGTCTGCTCCTTCAGCTCCTTGAGCATCTGCTGGTACAGCTCAGGCCGCAGCCTGGCCATCCCCTGCTCGATGTCGTCGCGCGTCCCGACCGACGGGAGGTAGAAGAGACTGGCCTGCATGCGGGCCCCCTGACGCGCGCGCGATGCCGGACGGCGACCCCCGTGACAAACGACCCGGATGCGGCGAGCGGCGAAGGGGATTCGCGATACACTGGGGGCAGTGGTTCACCTTCGCCCTCGACAGCTACGACTCGCGATCTTCGCGCTAACGCCGATCGTCGCGCTTACCGTCGCCTGCTTGAGCGGCGATGACGGTAGCAGCACGATACCGGCTGCCTCTGCGGCTGCTGCGACTGCGACGGACGAACAGACGGGAGAGCGCGTGGCAACAGATGGCGACCAAGTCACAGTCCATTACCGCGGCACGCTCGACAACGGCCAGGAGTTCGACTCCTCGGTCGGCCGCGACCCGCTCGGCTTCGTCGTCGGCTCGGGGCAGATGATCGCCGGCTTCGACGCCGCCGTACATGGCCTCGCCGTCGGCGACACCGTAACCGTGCGCATCGAATCAGCCGACGCGTACGGCGACGGGCGCGACGACCTAGTCTTCGAGGTCCCGATCGAAGAGGCGCCAGGTGGCGTCGCCGTCGGCGATGGCCTCCAGCTCTCGAACGGCGCCCGCGCCGTGGTGGTCGAGGTGACCGAGACTACCGTGACAATCGACGCCAACCACCGCCTGGCAGGCGAGGCGCTGACCTTCAAGATCGAGATGGTCTCGATCAAGTAGCTCCTCGCTTCGCGCACAGTCGTTATGATGCGGACGCGCGACGGTAGCGATGAGAGCGAGCGTGAACGATGGCCACAGCCAACTACCCGGTGATCGAGATCGGCGGATCGGCGTTCGACCGAGGCGTCCAGCACGGTGAGCAAGCCCGCGACCGCCTCGCTGCCAGCATCGGCATCTATCAGGAGCGGTTCGCTCGCACTGCCGGCCTCGAATGGGACGCTGCGGTCGAGCACGGCCGCGGCTTCGGCAAGTCGATCGAGGAACTCGACCCGCTGATCTTCGAGGAGATGCGCGGCATCGCCACCGGGTCGGGATTCACAATCGACGAGATCGTCGCAATTAACTGCCGCACGGAGATCCTCTTCGGCGCTCGCAACCACGACAAGGGCGTCGCGCACGAGGACGCGCACGAGTGCACCACCATCGGCGTGCCACCGAACGGCGCGGCTGAGGGCAAGACGCTACTCGGTAAGAACTGGGACTGGATCGACGCCTGCCAGGACTCCGTGATCATCGCCCGGGCAGAGGTCGATGAGGGACCGAACTTCGTGATGGTCGTGGAGGCCGGCATGGTCGGCCGCGACGGGCTGAACGAGGATGGCGTCGGCGTCACAGGCAATCTGCTGAACTCCACCAAGGACGGCAATACATCCGGCATCCCCGTGCCGATCGTGCGCAGGCGGGTCTTCAACAGCCGCAGCCTCGACATGGCCCTGCGCGCGGTGCTGGATGCCAATCGGGCCGCATCGACGAACTACGTGATCGCGCACGAATCCGGCGTGATTATCAACTTCGAGGCGTCGCCGGAGCAGGTCTACCCGGTCTACCCGGAGAACGACCTGCTGACGCACTCCAACCACTTCACGGCGGTCGCGGCGCAGGTGCAGGGCATCGACTGCGCGACCGGCGGCGACACGCTCTACCGCAACCAGCGAGCGCGTGACCTGCTGGCAGCGAAGACCGGCGGGCTCACGGTCGCCGATGTGCAGGAGGCGCTGCGTGACCACGCCGGCTACCCGCTCTCGATCTGCCGCCATGTCGATGCAGAGCGAGGGAACAGCGGAACGGCGAGCATCGCGTCGATCGTGATGGACGTGGCGGCACGCACCGTCTATGTCGCCAGCGGCCCCCCCTGCACCTACGAGTACCAGGCCGTGACTGTTCCCGGCACGGTGCCAGCAGCAGTGACACCGGAGCCTCGGCCAGTCGGGGTCTAGGTGAACCTTCAGCCAGGGCAGTGGCCGGACGGCGCGAAGTGCATCGTCGCGATCACGATCGACTGGGACGGCCATAGCCTCGAGGTCGGTCGTGGCCTCGAACCGGTCGGCATCCGCGCCGCCGGCGGCTACTCGGCCCGGCGCGGCGTGCGACGCATGCTCGATATGTTCGAGCGCCATGAGATCGCCGCCACCTTCTTCGTCCCCGGCTACGACGCCGAGAGACACGCCGAGGGCGTACGCGAGCTGATCGACGCCGGTCACGAGGTCAGCACGCATGGCTACACGCACGAGTCCGACGTACTGGAGCGCGACCAGGAGCGAGAGCTGCTCGAACGCTCGCACCGCATCCTCGCAGCGGTAACGGGCACCGCCCCGATCGGCTGGCGCAGCCCCAGCGGCCGCAAGACCCACTGGACGACCTCCGTGCTGCGCGACCTCGGCTACCGCTACGAGAGCAGTGACAAGGACTACGAGCGCCCTTACCCCGTCGTCGTCGAAGGCGAACCATCGACGCAGATGATCGAGTTCCCGAATAACACGATCGGGCCGGGCCTCGACGACGCTCCGCTCTGGGCTCAGGGCGTCGCCCCGCACGAGGTGCTGGAACTGTGGAAGGCTGAGTTCGAGGCGATCTACGAGGACGGCGGCTACTTCATGCTCACCTACCACCCGCGGGCCGGCTTCGGCACGGGGCCCCCGAGTCGCGCGCACGTCGTCGATCAGCTGGTAACGCACATCAAGGGCTTCGACGGCATCCACTTCACCCGCCTCGGCGACCTCGCAGAGTGGTGTCTCGACCCGCAGCACGGCTTCGTCGACCCACCGATCCGCATCGGCGGTCGCGTATGACCTCGACCGCCGCCGCGACGAATATCGAGTGGCCCGACGGCTCGAAGGCGGCGGCGACGATCACCGTCAACTTCGACGGCGAGAGCGTGGAGCGCACCGCCACCCCGGACGACCCGCAGTGGGGGCGCTTCAGCTACGGCCGCTACGGCGCGCAGGTCGGCGTCCACCGCCTGTTGGACCTCTTCGAGCAGCGCGGCGTCACCGCGACGTTCTTCATCCCGGCATGGGACGCCGAACGCCACCCCGAGGTGAGCGAGCGGATCGCAGCTGCCGGGCACGAGGTCGCGGGCCATGGCTATTTCCACGAAGACTTCAGCGAACTGACCGTCGCGCATCAGCAGGACGTGCTCGAACGCAGTGAGCAGACCTTCGAGCGTGTCTTCGGCGCTCGCCCGACCGGCTGGCGTGCCCCCGATGGCCTGATGTCGAGTGCGACGCGCTCGCTGCTGGCTGCGCGTGGGTACCAGTACGAGAGCAGCTTCCCGGACGACGACGTGCCGTATGTCGTCGCGAACGAGGACGGTGAGCGGCTGGTGGAACTGCCGGTCTTCGCAGGTGCCAGCGATCAGCTCTTCTACCGCGCGCACCGACTGCCGGGCGTGGTCGCGCAGGCCTGGCGCGACGAGTTCGCGGCCGTCTCAGGCGTCGGCGGGCTGTTCGTGCCCACGATCCACCCGCGAGGTGACTTCGGCTCCGGCCGCAGCGTACGCATCAAGTCCGTCGAGGCGCTGCTCGACGCAATCGCCGAGCGCGATGACGTCTGGCTCGCGACATGCAGCGAGGTCGCGGCATACGCGCTCGCGCAGTCCGAGGGCGAACCGCTCCCCGCCTGAGCGTGCCACTGGGGCGAGCTAGCGCTCGTGCGACTCGTTGACCAATTCTTGCTCGCGGCCGTAGCGCACGAGGTTGTCGAGGAACATCTCCGCCGCACGACCGTCCGTGCCCGCCGAGACCGCCGAGTTGTGCGGGGTGATGATCACCTCCGGCATCTCCCACAGCGGTGAGTCCGCTGGCAGCGGCTCCACCGCGAAGACATCGAGGTATGCGCCGCCGAGCTGGCCGGATTGCAGCGCGGCGATCAGGTCCGGCTCAACCACCACGGCACCGCGGGCGACGTTGAGCAGGCGCGCACCCCTCGGCAGCAGTCCCAGCACCCGGGCGTCGATCATGCCGCGCGTCTGCTCCGTCAGCGGGGTCGCGAGCGCGAGCCAGTCGGCGCGCGGCAGCACCTCATCGAGTTGCGCGGGCGTAAACATCTCGTCGACGGGGTCACCGGGCCGTTGCGGGCTCCGGCGCACGCCGATCACATGCAATCCGATCGCCTGAGCGATGCGGCCGACGTGTGCGCCGATTTCGCCGAGGCCGATGATCACCAGCGTCTGCTCTCGCAGATCGATCGGCCCCTCATCGCGTGTACGGCGACTCCACTCGCGGTCTTGCTGCGCGGTGATCCAGTCCGGGAACCCGCGCGAGAGCATCAGCAGCCCGGCGATCAACGTGTGCGCAATCGGCTCCGCGTTGCTACCGGAGGAGGTCGTGAGCCGCACCCCCTGCTCCATCATCTCGCCGTACCTCGGCGCATCGACGCCGGCGTGGAAGACGTGCAGCCAGCGCAGGTTCGGCGCGCGAGTCAGCGCGTCGAAGAACGGCCGCCCCGGCGGGCCAAGCTGGTCCTCGGAGAAGAAAGCGATGTCGACGCTCTCGCACTCCGCATCGGTCATCTGATCGCCCTCGCCGGTCGGCGGGATCAGGTGCTCGATCTCCAGCCCCGAGTCCGCCTCGGCGCGTGCCAGCTCGGCGCCGAAGCGGTCGATGAATACCTGCGAGATCAGCAGCCGGGTCATGCCCCACCCGCCGCATCTCCGGCCGGGGCAAAGAAGTTGCGCGCCTCGTCAATTACGGTCTGTGGCTGGTCGTGGTGCACCCAGTGCGCCGCATCATCGACGAGCAGCGAGCGACCGTTCTTGAAGTACTTGATGTCGTCCTGCTGGTTGCGCTTCCCCCCGGACTGGTCGCCGACGATCAGCAGCACCGGGCACTCGATCGCCTCGGCGAACGACTGGCCTTCCGAGGGGTGATGTCGTCGCGTCGCACACCCGGCCGCCCCCAGTTATCGAACTTCCACTGGTAGCCGCCATCCACCTCACGAGCGCCGTGCGTCGCCAGGTGCGGTGCCAGCTCCGGGCTCAGGCGGTTGTTCATCTCGTACATCCGCGTCGCCGCTTCGTCGCGGTTGTCGTAACTGCGACGGGTGCGAGTCTCGAGGTCTCGCC
>DASCRM010000075.1:0-6056 GCA_034406555.1 Dehalococcoidia bacterium
ATGGCCCCCGCCTGTCCGCACATCGCGGAGGAGCTGTGGGAACGCAGCGGTCGGGAGTACTCGGTGCACCAGCAGTCCTGGCCGGAAGCGGACGCGGACCTTGCGCGCAGCGAGGCGATCGAGCTGGCGGTGCAGGTGAACGGTAAGGTGCGCGCCCGGCTACAGGTGCCGGCGGGGTCGGATGAGGATGCGGTGCGGGAGCTCGCGGAAGCGGACGCCTCGGTCGCTCAGCACATCGCGGACAAGACGGTGCGGCGGGTGATCTTCGTGCCGGACCGGCTGCTCAACATCGTCGTCGGGTAGCCGTCGGCGCACGGAGGATCTCTCGCGGCGACTACTCGCGGTCAACCTCGTCGTCGAGTCGGGGCTGGGTGAAGTCGTCGATCACCGCGATCCCCTCATCGATCAGAGGCGCATCGCTGGTGCGTGCCGTGTGAGCGAGCAGATTCTCCAGGTCGCCGCCACCAGCGGCGACCCCCTCCGAGGCGTGAATCGAGATCGGGACGGGCTCCGGCTCCGGCTCGATCAGGGCCTGAGCGGGCGACGACGCAGGCGGCGTCTCCGCTCCGGCCACCGTTGCGAGGGGCACGACCGGGGCCTCCGCCGGTTCGAACGCCTTGATCGGTGCGACCGGCGCTGGTTCGGCGGGCGCGAGCGATGCCTCCGGTGGGGCGGGCTGCTCGGCCGGTGCGGCGGGGGCCCCGTCGATCACGATCGGGTCGCCGATCGCCTCCAGCAGCGGCTCGGGCGCGACGGCTGGCTCGGGCTGGAGCTGGTCGAGGCCGACGCGGACCGAGCGCACGAAGGCTTCGAGCTGGCCCTCGAGTCGCTGCAGCAGCTCGGTCGAGTAGGTGTCGGCCGCCACCATCTGCTCGGTGGCGAGGCGACGCGACTCTTCGACGCGCTGCTGAATGTCCTCGTTCGCCTCGCCGATGCGCTCCGCAAGCCGTTGCTGCGCCTCGGTGGCGACGCGGTCGGCGTGCTCGCGGGCGGCGTCGGTGACGGCATGGCCCTCGATCATGCGCGCGGCCTGCTCCTCGGCGCGGGCGACGATGATGCGAGCTTCCTCCTCGGATTCGCGCTGGAGCTCCTCGCGGCGTTCGACCATGTCGCGCGCCTCGCGCACCTCCTGCGGAATCACGACGCGCATCTGATCGACGATGTCGAGCAGCCGCCGCCGGTCCATGATCACGCGGCTGCCGATCGGCATCTTCTGCGCTGTGGCGACCAGCTCTTCGAAGCGGTCTACGAGGTGCAACAGGTCCATGGGTCCCTCCGGGGCGCTATCTGTTCTGCTCAATCACTCGCCGCTACTTGCCGGCGTCCGGGAATTTCTCTTGCAGGGCCTCCCACACCACTGGGTGGACGAGGTCGCTCACGTCTCGGCCAAAGCTCGACAACTCACGTACGCGTGTCGCGCTGAGGTAGAGGAACTCGATCGACGTCATGAGGAAGGCGGACTCGATGTCGGACGCCATGTGGCGGTTCATCAGCGCCATGTCAAATTCGTAGGTGAAGTCGGTGATCGCGCGCAGACCACGGATCAGGACGCTGGCGCCCTCCGCCTTCGCGGCATCGACGGTGAGCACGCTGTACGAGGTCACTCGCACGCGGTCGATGTCGGCGGTCGCCCGCGTGGCCAACTCCATGCGCTGCTCTGTGGTGAAGAGGGCGGAACGGCTGTGAGCGACGCCGATCACCACCTCGTCGTAGATTGCGACACCACGGCGCACGATATCCAGGTGTCCATTGGTGATCGGATCGAATGTCCCCGTGTACATGGCCGTGGTCATGCGGCTTCCTCTCGCTGCGAGCGATAGAAGGCAACCGCCCCATCACCCTGGCGCCGGTCACGCCACATCGAACGTCCCAATAGCGCCGCGGGCGGGTGCTCGCGTGCCGGGTGTTCCACCATCAGGAATGTTTGCGGCGCGAGCGCGCCTTCGACGCTGTGCTCGATCTCGTCCCAGCACGTCGCCGTCTCCGCGTACGGGGGGTCGGCGAGGACGAGCGTGTAGGCCGCGTCCTCCGGCGGTCGCCAGCGGCCGACGTGGGCACGCACGACTTCGCCCTGGTGCTCCATGCGCACCCGCTTCAGGTTCTCGGTGATCACGCGACAGGTCGCCGCGTCCGATTCGACAAACGTGCAGTGTTCGGCGCCGCGCGAGAGCGCCTCGATGCCCAGCGCGCCGGTACCGGCGTAGAGGTCGATCACCGCCGACATGTCCGCGTCCGCTGAGTCGAGCATCCCGAAGAGCGACTCGCGGAGGCGACCGGAAGTCGGGCGCAGGTCGGCGCGACGCGGCCCTGTCAGGGCGACGCCGCGGGCGCTGCCCGCGATCACGCGGATGGTGATGGTCTTTCCCGCCATCGCTAGTTGCCCGCCGGTCCCGGTGGGCCGGACGGCGTCGCCGTCGGCTCGGACGTGGGACTGGGAGTTGGCTCCGGCGTCGGTGTCGGTGAGGGCGTCGGACTGGCGGTTGGCTGCGCCGTCGGCTGTGGCGTCGCGGCCGGGGTGGCAGTGGCCGCCGGTGCGGGCGTCGGACTGGCGGTTGGCTGCGCCGTCGGCTGTGGCGTCGCGGCCGGGGTGGCAGTGGCCGCCGGTGCGGGCGTCGGGCTGGCGGTGGGTTCCGGCGTCGCGGTCGTGCTCGGCTCCGGCGTGGCGGTCGGAGCGGGCTCTTGCTGGCCCTCGCTGACGCGCAGCGCGATCTCCTGGCCGATGAAGACGACGCCGTCCGAGACGACGAGGGTGATGTTGTAGACGCCGACCTCGTCCGGAGCGCGCCAGACAGCCTCGCCGCCTTCGCCGCCCTCGAATGCGCCGGCGGAGCTGCGCCAGTCCGGCCGCAGGTACGGCCCGTATGGCAGCTCTCGCTGCACGGAGCCGTCCTCGACGAAGGTGGCGACGGTGTTCCAGAAGTCGGGCAGCGTCTCGTCCTGCGCCGCCGGGTCGACGACGACGCCACCGAGGCCGAAGCGACGCGCGAGGTCGAGCCGGAAGGCGGCGGAGAAGCGGTTCTCCAGCCAGACGTTACGAGCGCCGCCTCGAGCGCCGTAGTTGAAGGTGACGGCCTTCGCCTTGCCGTCCCAGCTCATGCCACTGTCGTCGTCGCTCTCGTTGATGTTCACGCCGGCGACGGTGACGGGGGAGCCGGGCGTGATGCCGTCGGCGAAGCGGGCGTCGACTTCGCTCGCGAGGGTGAGCGCCTCGCGCAGCGAGATCTGCGCCAGCCCCTCGGCGGAGTGTTCGGTCGAGCGGCGGTCGAGCACGAGCCAGACGGCACCGAGATCGGCACCGGCGGCGCGCTGCGCCTCCAGCGCGGGCTCGAGCTCGTCGTAGTAGCCCGCGGGGTCGACCGGGGGGCGCAGCCACAGCGTCTCGGCGACGCCGGCGAGCGCCTGCCAGTCGTAGGCGTCCGTGCCGGTGAGCGGGGGCGTCGGCACGCTGACGACCAAGCCGAGGCCTTCTGCCGCGAGCGCCACGGAGATCTGCGAGGCGAAGCTGGTGAATGCCTCACGTCGCGCCGCGTCGACGGCGGTGTAGTCGATGTGCACGCCGCCGGCATTCGCGGCCTGCGCGGCGAGCACGATTTCGCTGACGTGCGTCTCGATGCGCGCCGGGGTGCCGAGGATCAACTCGACCATCTGGGCGGCGGCACCGTCGCGGGCGGTGAGGCCCAGGTAGACGGCGGCGTTTGTGGCCGCGCCGGCCGCGACGAGTGCGGAGGCGTCGGACGCCACGAGCCCGGCCTCGTCCGTGTCGGTCAGCGGGCCGCCGGCGATCACGCTGACGATGCGGGTGCCGGTCACCGCTGTGTCCGGGGCCTCTCCGGCGCCGACGATCAGGCCGAGCGCGCGGGCGAGCGCAGCGCGGTGGAGCACGGCGATGTTGGCGGGCACGGTCAGCACATCGCCGCTGGCGATGCGGCCGCCATCGTCGATGCTGGCTGAGCCGAGCCGCCGCCACTGCCCATCGCTGTAGGTGTAGAGTGCCAGGTTGGTGGCGGGCGTCTCGTCGCTCAGGCGCACCTTCAGCGTCGCCGCGCCGGCGAGGCCCTCTGAGACCGTGATGTCGTAGAGGTCGCTGACCGCGACCAGGCCGTCGGGCAGGGCAGGCATGGAGTCTCGCGCCTCCGTGCTGATGCCAACGGTGCCGGCGCTGTCGTCGCCACGCACGAAGACGAAAAAGACGATTGCCAGTACGCCGGCCAGCGCGGCAGCCAGTCCGATTGCGCGGAAGAGCCCACCGTCGCTCGCGCCGTCGTCGAGCGGGCGGAAGCCGTTGCCGTCATCGCCATCGTCGCTGTCGACGACCGGGGCGAAACGCGGGAGGTCGGCGATATCCGGGGGGGTGCTACCAGGCTCTCTCATGCCGCTACTCCTGCCACGGGGAGAGGGTGATCAACCGTTCTCGGCCGGCACGGATGATCAGCAAGTCGGCGAGCTGTCCGGGTGCGAGGCGCTTCAGCAGGTTCGGCAACGGGTTGTCGAAGTCGATCGCGACACCGTTCAGCGCGACGACGATGTCGCCCGGCTGCACGCCCGCGGCATCGGCCGGGCTGCCGGGAGCGGGGGCAAGCACCAGCAGGCCGAAGGGGACGGGCAGCCCCTGCTCGGTCGCGAAGTCGGGAAAGATTTCGATGTGCTGGTCGAAGCGTTCGATGCCGGTACGCGGGCGCAGGAAGCTGCCGGTCGCGATGATGCTCTCGATCACCGGCCGCAGGGTGTCGGCAGACTGGGCGAAGGAGACGCCCTGGACTGCGCGGCCGTTGGCATCGCTGCGTACGACCGTCGTGAGCAGCCCGACGACCTCGCCGTCGAGGTTGGTCAGCGAGCCACCAGAGTCGCCGTGGTTGACGGCGGCGTCGGTCTGGATCAGGCCGTCGAGGATTACGCCGGTGCGCGGGAAGCTTCTGTTCGCGACGGAGACGATGCCGAGGCTGACCGAGTGTTCGAAGCCGAAGAGGCCGCCGGCGATCGCGATCACCGGGTCGCCGCGCGTGAGTACCGATGAGTTGCCCAGCGTTGCGACTCGCAGCCCCTCGGGCGGTACCAGCAGCACGGCGAGGTCGGTGAAGGGCGAGTCGTCGCCGACTAGGATGGCCGGGCGCTCCTCAAGCGTATCGAGCACGATCGTGATTTCGGAGGCGCCTTGCACGACGTGGAAATTGGTGATCACGAAACCGGCGTCGCTGACGACGATCCCGGAGCCGATGCCCCCTCGTTCGATCACGCGGCCGTCATCGAGCTGCTCGGCGGGGAACTTGGTGAGTACGGTGACCACGGCGGGCAGTGCGCGGTCGATCGCCTCCTGCAGGCGTTCGTCGAGCGGTACCGGTATCTGTTGGGATGCAGCGACGGTCGCGGTCACTGCCGCGGGCGCATCGTCCTCGCTGACTCGAGTGGCGACGACGCCGCCGGCGACGCCCGCGCCAAGGCCGATCGCGAGCGCGAGTACGATCAGCAGGGCATTGTGGGTGAAATTGGTTCGTCCGATGGCGAAGCACTCCCGACCGGAGCTTCGCTCCGGGGTGCCCCGCCACTGGCACGCCCATTCTACCACCAGATTGGCGCTAGCTACCTTCGAATCTGACTAATTGCTCACTCGTATTAGCGGATGCGCATCGAGAGGGCGATCCCCTTGCAGCCATTCGGTATGCCGGATATCCTCTCTTGTCGATTCAGCCGCAACTCCCCAGCGGACTGGCTTTACGGCTGGTCCGTCGTGCTTTTCCGGGATCGGCAGCATCGTGGCGCGTCACCGTTGGAGTCAGATCAATCGAGGAATGTGATGCCAGAACAGCAGGTCCTGCTGACGAAGAAGGGGTTCAAGAAGCTCGAAGAGGAGCTTCAAGAGCTGCGCACGACCCGTCGCGCTGAAGTTGCGGAGCAGATTCGCGAGGCCCAGGAGCTGGGCATGGCGCAGATCGACGGCCAGTACGAGGACGCAAAGAATCAACAGGCGTTCTTGGAAGGCCGCATCCTTGAGATCGAGGGACTGCTTGAGGCAGCCCAGCTGATCGATGAGCGCGCCGCGCGAGGATCGAAGGAGATTC
>DASCRM010000076.1:0-15687 GCA_034406555.1 Dehalococcoidia bacterium
TCAGGCGGTGCTCATACCAGATGTCCTTCGCGGCGAACTGGTCAGCGAAGTCGGCGTCGAACACCTCCTGAAAGATGTCACGGAAGCGGCCGTCGTACTGCTTGAGGATCGTGTTCTTGGTCGAGAGGTAGAGCGGCCAGCCGCGGTTGACCGCGTAGTTCATGCAGGCGCGCGCGAAGCCGCGGATCGACTCGTCGAAGTTGTACATCCCCATCGCGACGCCCGAGTCCTCGAAGTCGACGACGTCGTACTCAACAGCGTCGCTGCCGTCGGCGGGTTCGAAGCTCATCTTTAGCTTGCCAGGGCCGGGCACCTTGAAATCGGTAGCCCGGTACTGGTCACCGTGGGCGTGGCGGCCGATCACAATCGGCTCCACCCAGTTCGGCACCAGCCGAGGCACGTTCGAGCAGACGATCGGCTCGCGGAAGACGGTGCCGCCCAGGATGTTGCGGATCGTGCCGTTCGGCGACCGCCACATCTCCTTCAGGTCGAACTCTTCGACTCGGTCCTCGTCGGCCGTGATCGTGGCGCACTTGATGCCGACGCCGTGCTTCTGAATCGCGACTGCGGAGTCGACCGTGATCTGGTCGTCCGTCGCATCGCGAGACTCGATGCTCAGGTCGTAGTACTCGATGTCGAGATCGAGGTACGGGAGGATCAACTTCTCTCTGATGAAGCCCCACATGATGCGGCCCATCTCATCGCCGTCGAGTTCGACGACTGGGTTTTCGACGCGAATCTTGCTCATAGACTCCTCAGCCATGCGGAATGAACCTGCGGCCCGAGTCTGTTGGGCGCGCGCGCCAAAGTATAAGCCGAGCGGCGCGTTGCCGCCCGCTGCGCCGCGAACGGAACGAGTCCGCTCAGGCTGCCAGCTCTACTGAGGAGAGCGAGGGTGCGATCATGCGGGCCGCTTCCTCGAGGAACTCAACGTCTAGCGCATCGAATGCATCGCGGTCGAGCGCGGTGGCGATTAGCCACCCGTCGACGCCCTCCAGGGCGACGGTCACGACCGAACGGAAGGACGTCTCGAGTTCGCCGACAGCGAAGGAGCCGTAGACGTCGCGATCCTGCACTTCGAGGTTGATGTGAGTGCCGGTGTTTGGCCTGACAATCGTCTCGGCGCGCATACGCTTGGTCATTGGCCCCGGAGCGTGGGGTGACGCATCGATGTGGTGCACCTCGAGGCGGTCGCCCCGGCGAAGGCCGAGCTAGAGCACGGCATGTGCAAGTGGCTGAGCCAACGGTGCACAGCGGGCTGAGACTTCCGCCAGGCTCTCGTTGGCAGCGCCCACCGACCGCGAGACCTCAAGCAGCGCTTCAAGCCGGCGGACGCGCTTCTAAGCGTCGCCCCGCTCGATGTAGAGATCCGTCACGTCTACGGAGAGGCCGAGCACGGCCCAGCCGCGCGGTCCTTCCTCCAGGGGCAGCTGGTCGCCTTTCAACCAGACTTGGCGACCGTTGGGATAGCGCACGCTGAAGATTCGCTTACGCTGCGGCTGACCGGTCGCGCGAGCGATCGCGGCCGGAGTCTTGAGGAACGGCAGCTCACGCGCGTGCTCGTCGGAGTAGCGGAGTCGCTGGCCGCGATCGCCGATGTCTTCTGGTTTCTGGCCGACGACCTGGAGGTGGTCCGGGCCGCCCTCCACAAATCGTCCCTCGTGGTCGAGAACCACGACGGTGAACGATGAATCGTTGATGATCGCCTCGATGAAGCGGGCGGCCCGCCCCTCACGGTCGTCACGTTCAAGGAAGTCCCGGATCGAAGACACCGATCGCTCCTCCGGGCCGGTTTGCTGCTCGCTGAACACGGCCGTATTAATCCTCGGCCGACTATTGGGAGATCCGAGGCCTGGCGGCCGGTGCACCGCCGGATCATGGCGCGTGAGGGAAGCTAGAGCGGCAGGTTCCCGTGCTTCTTCGCGGGCAAGGTCTGCGCTTTGCCTCGCAGCATCGTCAGCGCGCGAGCGACGCGCCGACGAGTCTCGCGAGGGTCGATCACATCGTCAACGTAGCCTCTGCCGGCGGCGATGTACGGGTGCTCGAAGCGTTCCTTGTAGTCGGAGATCAGTTCAGCGCGTGCGGCCTCTTGGTCGTCAGCCGCATCGACTTCGCGGCGGCCGATGATGTTGATCGCGCCGGGGCCGTCCATCACGGCGATCGCCGCACCGGGCCAGGCGTAGTTCACGTCCGCGCCGAGGTGCTTCGAACCCATGGCGTCGTATGCGCCGCCGAAGCCTTTGCGCGTGATCACCGTGACCTTGGGCGTCGTCGCCTCGGCGTAGGCGTACACGAGCTTCGCGCCGTGGGTGATGATGCCGCCCCATTCCTGGGAGACTCCCGGCAGGTAGCCCGGCACATCGACCATCGTCACGATCGGGATGTCAAAGGCGTCGCAGAACCGCACGAAGCGAGCAGCCTTGCGCGAGGAATCGATGTCCAGCACGCCGCCGAGGTACATCGGCTGGTTGCCGACGATGCCGACGCTGTGACCATCGATGCGGGCGAATCCGACGACGATGTTCTGCGCGAAGTATTCGTGGACCTCCATGAAGTCGCCGTTGTCGACCAGCCGTTCGATCACATCTCGCATGTCGTAGGGCAGGGCGGCGTCTCCCGGCACAATCGAGCCGAGGTCATCGATCATGCGATCGGGTGGGTCGCCGCCATCGTGGAACGGAGGCTCGTCCATGTTGTTGGCGGGCAGGAAGGAGATCAGGCGGCGCACCGCTTCCAGTGATTCTTCCTCAGTCGGGGAGGTGAATTGCGCCACGCCGGACTTCGCGGCGTGTGACATGGCCCCGCCCAGTTCTTCTGGCGTCGTCTGCTCCCCGGTTGCGGTCAGGATCACGTCCGGACCGGTGATGAACATCTGGGAGCTGCCTTCGACCATGAAGATGAAGTCGGTCATCGCCGGGGAATAGACTGCGCCTCCGGCGCACGGCCCCATCACGACGCTGATCTGTGGGATCACGCCGGACGACCGGACGTTGCGCAGAAAGATGTCGCCGTAGCCCGCCAGCGAGGTCACACCCTCCTGGATGCGAGCGCCACCGCCGTCGTTGATGCCGACGATCGGTGTGCCGTTGCGCAGCGCCAGATCCATCACCTTAGTGATCTTGCGGCCGACGACCTCACCCAGCGAGCCGCCGTACACGGTGAAGTCCTGCGCAAAGACGTAGATCGGGCGACCATCGACGGTGCCCCAGCCGGTGATGACCGCGTCACCAAAGAAGCCCTCGGCGGTTGGGCTGTACTCGTCGATCGCGAGCGCGTCGAACTCCTCGAAGCTGCCGGGGTCGACCAGCATCTTGATACGCTCGCGGGCGGTCATCCTCCCGGCGGAGTGCTGGCGGTCAATGCGGTCCTGGCCGCCGCCGAGCGCCGCCCGCTCCTTGATCTTGGAGAGGTGGTCGAGTTGGTCTTCGAGGCTCATGAATGTCGCTCCCGGCAGGGCTGGGGTGCAGTATCGTGCCGATCAGGTCAGCGCGCCACTCGCGCGCCACTCGCTACTGCGGCCGGGGGAGGTTGAGCGAGTCACCGGGCTGGAGAGCGGCAAGCTCGTCGACGGTGAGGTCATTCGCGAGTGCGAGCTCCCCGATTGTCGTGCCGTGCGCGTTGGCGATTGCCCATGCTGTATCGCCGGCTTGCACAACGTAGACACCGACGTCGCCAGCAGCGGGGGTGGCTGTCGCTGTTGCAGAGGCCTCGGCTGGGTCGGCGGTCGGGAGCCTGAGCTCTTGCCCGACCAAGATTATGGCGCCGTCAGCGATGTCGTTCGCGGCCATGATCGCCTCGACGGTGGTGTCGAAGCGCTCGGCGATCACCGAGAGGCTGTCACCCGGCTCGACGATGTACGTCGCGGGCTGTTGGGGCACGGTGTCGGTCGCGGCGGCGACGATCGTCGGCGATGGCTGCACGGGGAACGGTGTCGCGCTGGGGACCCCGGCCGAGGCCGTTGGCGTCGCGACGGGGTCGGGGTCGGGGTCGTCTCCGCCGCAGGCAACGAGCAGCACAGCCGCTGTCGCCAGCAAGTACAGGCGCGCTCGCATGAGCACCGTCGCAGTTCAAGGGAGACGCCGCGATTGTACCCGCGAGGCACGCGCGCGACAAGATCACTCCACCAGCAGGTCGCGCAGCAGTTCCGCCGACACGTCCAGCATCAGCTGCAAGGCATCGACGGAGACGTTCCCCACGACATCCAGTGGCTGGTGGATGAACTCGTCGTTGCCGCTGGTGATCGTAATCGCCGCGACGCCTGCCGCAGCGAATGGAGCATGGTCGGACGAGGCGAAGGAAGGGAACGCCCCGCGAGGGATGTCGTGGCCGAGCGCCGAGGCGAGCGCAGCCCCACGGCTGGCCAGCTCCCGGCTCGCGGGCTGGGCACTGGCGATGAACCTCGTGTCCGTCAGCTTGCCGACCATGTCGAGGTTGAGCATGAAGCGGAGGTTGTCAGTGCCATGGTACTCGATGAAGGCCTGCGAGCCAAAGAGTCCGACCTCCTCCGAGCCGAAGGCGACGTAGCACAGTCCGGCGGCGTGATGCGTGCGCGCGAGCTCGATCATCGCCGAGGTACCAGAGGCGTTGTCGTTTGCGCCGGGGCCCTGAGGCACCGAGTCATAGTGCGCCCCGACCAAGGCGGTGCAGCCCTCGGCGGTGCGCGCGACCACGTTCCACGAGGGTGCGACCGTCACCCGCCGGTCGGCCGTCACCTGTACCGATCCCCCCTCGGCGGCGATCAGGCTCAGCGCAGCGGCGTCCTCGCGGGCGATGCCGACAATCGGGATCGAGAACTCGCCATCGCCGAGGCTGCCGAAGGCCAGCGGGCCATCGACGTTGTTGACGACCACGAGCGCGACCGCCCCGGCCTGCTCCGCGTTCGCCGCCTTCGTCGAGAACTCGATCACGCCCCGATCAACGACCAGTACGGTGCCGGCGAGGTCGAGCTGTGCGAGTTCAACGGCGCTCCCGAACCCGTTCAGGCGGAAGACGGGCCCCGATGCCGTGAGGTTCGGCGAACCGAGCAGCGCATCCGTCCTCGCCAGCTCCGCGCGGTCGGGCAGTACGACCGAGGACAACTCCTCCGAGCTCTCGACGTCGAACGGCTCCACCGTGACGCTGTAGCCGGACGCACTCAACTGCGAGGCGACGAATTCCGCCGCTTCTAGTTCCTGATCGGTAGTCGATGCGCGTGGCCCGATCTGGCCGGCGAGCATCTGCACGTGCTCGATCGCCAGCGAGGCCAGCGGTGCCTCGAACCGTGTCGGTGTGGGCGGTGAGGTTGGCGTCGCGGGAGCGGTGGCCTGAGCCGTCGCGGCGACTGGGGGTGTGGCGGTAGCGGTAACGGTGGTGGTGGTGCCGGTCTCGTCGCCTCCACAGGCGGCGAGCAGCAATACGGTGCTCAGGAACGCGGCGGCGAGCCCTCGGGAGGGGGTGAAGTGCTTCATTGGAGGGGTGCCCGCGCTAGCGGTGTGCGCGACGATTTGCGAACCAGCGTCGCAACCTCGTCGCCAGCGACTCCGACCGCAATGTGACGTCCTGGCCTCGCCAGTGCTGGGTTTGTCCCGACCCGTTGCGGGTGAAGACCATGATCCCGAACGATGAGACGAAGAGGAACACACCAGCGAGCAGCATCCAGCTCTTCATCGGGCCGAGAAAACGGCCGAGGAAGAACGAACCGAGGATCAGCAGGAACGACGTGAGCATCACCTGACTGACGGCGATCCCTGAGAGGCGCCTGATCAAAGCACGCTGCTGATCCGCGCTCCCACCGGCGATCCGCCGCAAGAACCGCTTACGTGCGCGTGCACGGCGGCTCTCGGGGTCGGGGAAGCGCTCGATCTTATCGAGGATCTCGTTGATCTCGCGTTCCATCCGGTCGTCGTTGTCAGGCATAGGCCCTGCTGTTTCCCGTTGCGGCGTGGTGGGCCGTTGGGCGCGGTGCGGTTGCCGGCCCATGGTAGCAAGCGAGCGGCCGCCTGGTCAGCCGCCAACCGGTCCCCAGCCGCCACCGCCCGGCGTCTCCACCCTCAGCCGGTCGCCTGGGCCGACATCGACCTGCGCGCGCGCGTCGAGCTGTTCGATGGCGCCATCGGCCCGATCGAGCGTGTTTCGACCGGTGGCCGCGTCGCCGCCGCCTGCGAGGCCCCACGGGGCGAAGCGCCGTCGCTCGGTCACCAGCGTGGCGGTGGCGTGGTCGTGGAAGAGGTACTCGCGGATCACGCCATCGCCGCCGGGATGCGCACCCTCGCCGCCAGTGCCCTCGCGCACCTCGTATCGCTCGACCGTGAACGGGTAGGCGAGCGGGAGCGCCTCGATTGGGGTGTTCAGCGTGTTCGTCATGTGCGTGTGTACGGCTGAGCGCCCCGCACGCCTTGGCCCGCCGCCCGCGCCTCCGGCGATCGTCTCGTAGTAAGCGTAGGGGCGGTCGCGCGCGGAGTCGTAGCCGCCGATCATGATGTTGTTCATCGTGCCTGACGACGCGGCGGGGATGCGGTCGGGGAGCGCTTGCGCGAAGGCGGCGAGAGCGACATCCGTGATCCGCTGCGAGGTCTCGACGTTGCCGGCCGAGACGGCGCGAGGCGGCCCAGCAGCGACGACGGAGCGATCTGGCAGCGTGAATCGCACCGCGCGGTAGCAGCCCTCGTTTGCGGGGGCGTCCTGCCCGGCGAGGCAGCGGACGGTGTAGTAACAGGCAGATTGCGTGACCGCAGCGACCGCGTTGAGCGACGCCTCGGCGGTCTCCGGGTCGGTGCCGGTGAAATCGAAGTGGACGCTCTTGTTCTCCACCTTGAGCGCGAGCCGGATCACCAGCCCGTCATCGCCGATCTCCAGCCGGTCCTCGGCCTCGTAGCGCCCGTTCGGCACGTCGCGCAGCACGGCGCGCACGACGCGCTCGCCGTGGTCGAGCAGCGCCTCGAAGCGCGCGGCGAGTGGTGCGAGGCCGAAGCGGGCAGCGAGCGCCTCCAGCCGCCGCCCGCCGAGCGCGGCGCTGGCGAGCTGTGCGCGCAGGTCGCCCTGCCGCTCCTCCGGCGCTCGCGAGTTGCGCACGATGATCGCGATCGCCGCCTCGGCCGGTTCGCCGGCCTCGATCAGTCGCACCGGCGGGATCACGAGCCCCTCCTGCAGCAGCTCGCGCGCCACCGGCATCGAGCCCGGTGCCATGCCGCCGATGTCGGCGTGGTGGGCACGCGTGGCGACGTAGCCGATCGGCTCCGCAGTGCCGGCGAAGACGGGCGCGACGGTGGTGATGTCCGGCAGGTGTGTCCCGCCGAGGAACGGGTCGTTCAGCGCCAGCACGTCGCCGGGCTGGAAGGGCGCGAGATCCATCACCGCCCGCACGGCCGCAGGCATCGCGCCCAGGTGGACCGGCATGTGCGCGGCCTGCGCCACCATCCGTCCCTGTGCGTCGAAGACGCCGCACGAGTAGTCGCGGCGCTCCTTGATGTTGGGCGAGAAGGAGGTGCGGCGCAGCGCTTCGCCCATCTCCTCAGCGACGGAAGTGAGCAGAGCCTCGGCGATCGCGAGGTCGGAGGCGCTGATCGCGTCGGAGGTCATGGCATCGCCGCCATGTCGACGCTCACGATCGCTCCAGCAGCAGGTTGCCGCGGTCATCGACCGTCGCCGTCCACCCCGGCGGCACGAGCGTCGTCGAGTCGAGCTGCGTGACGATCGCGGGCGCTTCGATGCGGTCGCCGGGCGCCAGTGCGGCACGGTCGACGAAGCGGGCATCGAGGCGTTCGCCACCGAACCAGACCTCGGCGGAGGTGCTCTCCGCCGCTTCCTCGCCGAACTGTGGCAGCGGATCGATATCGGCCCCGGCTACGCGCGCGGTCACGCGCACGTTGACGACCTCGACTGGCGCCTCCGGATCGTGGTGGGCGTAGCGCGCCTCGTGTAGCGCGTCGAAGGCGGCACGGGCTCGCGGCAGCTCGGTCTCCAGTGAGGCGGTGCCTTCGAGCCCGATCGTCAGCTCGTACGACTGCCCGGCGTAGCGCAGGTCGAGCGCGTGGCTGAGCGTGGCATCCGCGACATCGAGCCGCGCGAGCGCCCCTGCGCCTGCCTCGTCCACTGCCCGCGCCAACGGCGACGCTGAGTCCGCATCGAGTGGGAGCAGCACCGACCGCACGCGCGTGGCGGTTAGGTCACTGCGCACCGCGCCCAGCGCCGCCAGCACGCCGGGCATCAGCGGAATGAGCACGTTCGGCATCTCCAGCGCATCGGCCAGCGCGCAGGCGTGCAGCGGTCCCGCGCCACCGAAGGCGACGAGCGTGAACTCGCGAGGGTCGAACCCTCGCTGCACCGAGACCACGCGCAGGGCGCGTTCCATGTTTGCCGTCGCGACGTCGATCACGGCCTGTGCCGCGGCCTGTGGGTCGCCCTCGAAGGCGTGGACGACGCCGGATGCCGCGCGCCGTGAGCGGCGGACGTCGAGGCTCATCGCACCGCCGAGTAGGCCGCCGCCGAGTCGCCCGAGCACCGCCTGCGCGTCGGTGACCGTGAAGTCGCGGCCGGCGCCATAGCAGGCGGGGCCGGGATCTGCGCCCGCCGACTGAGGGCCGACACGCAGCGCACCGCCGGCGTCGATGCGAGCGATCGAGCCGCCGCCCGCGCCGACCGTATGCACGTCGACGACCGGGGTGCGGGCACGGAAGCCGTCGATGTCGACCTCTGCGCGCAGCGGCAGCGCCCCGTCGCACAGCGCGACGTCTGTCGAGGTGCCGCCCATGTCGAAGGTAAGGATGCGGTCGAAGCCCACCCCCTTCGCCAGCGCGAACGCTCCGTTGACGCCTGCCGCCGGGCCCGAGAGCAGCGTCGCAACCGGGAGCCGCGAGGCGCCATCGGCGCTCGTCGCGCCGCCGTCGGACTGCAGCACGCGCAGCTGCCCGGTACCACGTTCGGCCAGCCCCGCCTCCAGCCGCTGGAGGTAGCGCGACATCACCGGACCGACGTAGGCGTTTAACGTGGTCGTCGCGGTGCGTTCGACTTCCCGGTACTCGGGCGAGACTTGCGAGGAGATCGAGAGATAGAGCCCGTCCCCTGCCGCGCCCTCCAGTAACTCCGCGAAGAGCTGTTCGAATTGCGGGTTGGCGTAGGCGTAGAGCAGCGAGACAGCCAGCGCCTCCGCGCCGCCATCGCGCGCTTGTTGCACCAGCCGCGCGACCTCGTCCGGCTCGACGTCGCGCTCGACGCTGCCGTCAGGTCGCAGCTTCGCGCTCAGCTCGAACGAGAGATCGCGGGCGACCAGTGGCTCGGGCGTCTGCGGTTCCAGGTCGTAGATGTCGGACCGCGCCTGGCGACCGATCACCAGCAGGTCGCGCATCCCCACGGTCGCGACGAGCGCCGTGCGCGCCCCGCGACGTTCGAGCACCGCGTTCGTCGCCACGGTCGAGCCGTGCAGCACGAGGTCGGGCGTCTCGCCGAGGTGCTCGACGCCTTCGACGACGGCGCGCGACGGGTCATCGGGCGTGGAGAGCGCCTTGTGGACGCGGTAGCCGCCTTCGCTCGCGATCAGGAAGTCGGTGAACGTGCCGCCGACATCGACGCCCAGCAGCGTGCCGGCCGGGCAGCCACCCGCGGAGGCCGTCACGCCGCGCACCATGCGGCATCGAGGAACGTCTGCAGCACCGCCGCCACCTCGTCTGGTCGCTCCACGTGCAGCAGATGGCTCGTGTCGGGGACCTCGTGGAACGTCGCGTTCGGTAGCGCCTCGGTCCCTGCCGCTGCCGCCTCCGCGCCGTGCAGCACGAGCGAGGGGCACTCGATGCCGGGGAGCAGGTCGCGGTTGTCCCACGCGTGGAACTGGGCCAGCGTCTCGCGGTCGTAGCACTCGCGGAACGCTCCGTCATCGCCCTCGATCAGCGTCGCGTGCCTCATGCGTTCGAGTACGGGTCCGTCCGCATCGGGGCGCAGCCGCTTCATCCGCTCGCGTGCCTCGTCGAGCGTGGCGTAGACGCGGCCGGTGCGCGCGCCCGCGATGTTCAGGTTGGCCTTCTGGGAGGGGGGCGGCTGCGCGTCGATGTCTACGAAGCCGACGGCCCAGAGCGTCTCCGGTCGCTGCGAAGCGTACTGCATCGAGACGAGGCTGCCCATCGAGTGGCCGATCAGCGTGACGCGCGGCACGTCGAGCGCGTCGACCATGCGGGTTACGTCGCTGACGTAGTCGGGCGGGGAGTACGCGCCGTCCCCGTCGGACTGGCCGTGGCCTCGCATGTCGAGCGCCGCGAGGCGGTAGCCCGTCAGTCGCGCGGCCACCTCGTCCCACGCGCCGGCGTGCTGCGTTGAGCCATGAACCAGCACGACGGTGCGCTGATCCGACGCTCCGGTGAGCGAGTAATGCAGGCGTGGGGAGCCCTCGAGCTGGTGGTGCTGAAGCTGCGAGTTCGTCTCTGCCATGGCGCTCGCATCCTAGCAGCGGCCCTCGACTCGCCCCAACACCTTGACCCACTGAGGGCGCCTCGATAGCGTGGATCGCCAGTCCCCAGCACCCGACGGAACGCGAAGGCAATCATGACCAGCGAAGTTGATACCTACGAGGTCGAGCCGCGCGAAGTCCTGGGCAAGAAGGTGAAGCGATTACGCCGTGATGGCGTGCTTCCTGCGAACCTGTACGGGCGCGGGCTCGACTCGGTTGCAGTCCAGATGCCGCTCCAGAAGGCACGCGACATGCTTTACACCCACGGGACGAACACGCTGATCAAGGTGCGTGTGGCCGGCGAGAGCGAGCCGCGACCCGTGATCGTGCGCGACATCAAGCGCCACCCGGTCAACGGCAACGTGTTGCACGTCGACTTCTACCAGGTCGACCTCAAGCGGACGCTGAAGGCCTTCGTGCCCGTCAACCTGACCGGTGAAGCTCCGGCGATCGCCGCGCAGGGCGGGATCCTGCTCCAGGGGCTCGACACGGTGCAGCTGGAAGCGTTGCCGAGTGAGATGCCCGACCATCTCGAAATCTCGGTCGATGGCCTGATGGAGATCGACGACCAGCTCACCGTCGCCGCGCTTGTCGTCGGCGCCGGAGTCACGATGCTCTCCGACCCGGATCAGATGGTTGCGCGCGTTACGCGCCCGCGCCTGATCGAGGAAGTCGAAGAGGTACTCGAGGGCGAAGAGGAGCTGGCCGAGGACGAAGAGGCCCCGGAGGGCGAGGAGGGCGAGGAGTCTGCTGACGGAGACTCCGACTAGCCGCAGGGCTCCCGACACTCGCTCCCGCCTCAGCCGAGCCGCGCGCCAATCAACTGACGGTCGCCGTTCAGATACTGTTCGATCGGCGTCGCACGCTTGCCCGGACGCTGCACGCTCAGCAACGCTAGCGCACCCTCGCCACAAACCACGACGGCGACGGAGTCGCGGCCCGGTAGGCTGGGCGAGAGCGCCTCGCCGCTGCCCGCCACGACGAAGCCAGCCTCGCCTGCCACGGTGTCCTCGATCGGCCACGCCTCGTGCACGGTGAATGGCTGGCCGTCGTAGCGGGTGGTGGCCAGCGGCCAGGGCTGGAACGCTCGCACGCGACGCCAGATTTCGACGGCTGGTAGCGACCAGTCGATCACGCCATCGGGCTTCGAGAGCCGCGGGGCGTGACTCACGAGCGAAGCGTCCTGCGACTTTGCTTCGACCTCGCCTGCGACCCAGCGTGGCACCATCTCGACCAGTAGCGTCGCGCCCAGCTCCGCGACGCGTGAGGTCAGCGTCTCGGTGGTATCCAACGGCCCGATCGCCGTGCGTACCTGCGCCAGCACGGGTCCGGCGTCGATCTCGTGCACGACCTGCATTATCGTCGCGCCCGTCTCCTCGTCTCCGGCGACCAGCACGGCCGCCACGGGCGAAGCGCCGCGGTGGCGGGGCAACAGCGAGGCGTGCACGTTCAGCACGTCGTGCGGGAAGGCCTCGAGCAGGTGCCCCGGCAGGATGTGCCCGGACGCGGCGACGACGCCGACGTCTGGATCGAGTGCCATCAGATGCTCTGTCTGCTCACGGCGAACGCGTTCGGGCGTCAGCACCTCGATGTCCGCCTCGATGGCCAGCGCCTTCACCGGCGTCGGTACGGCGGCGCCGGAACGCCCTTGCCGGCGGTCAGGCTGCGTGACGACGGCGACAACCTCTATCGAGGGTGTGTCGAGCAGTGCCCGCAGCGTGGGCAGGGCGTAGTCGGGGGAGCCGAAGAAGACGACGCGCATCGTCGCGATCGTACCAGCGAGGTGGTGACGACACCCGCGGCTGTCTGCTACTCCGGAGTCGTGATCTTCCAGAGGTGCACCGACCGGAAGCGGTCGGAGGGCTCGAAGAGCAGGCCTGGGAACATTCCCCGCAGCGCGCGCGGGTGTGTGTAGAGCCTCGACGGGTAGTGCAGCACGATGCTCGGCACGGTCTCGACGAAGCGCCGCGTGAAGCGCCCGTAGAGGTCCAGCCGCTCGGCGTCGTCGATCGTCGTGCGTGCCGCTTCCAACAGCACATCGGACAGCGCGTCGTGGTAACCCGCGACGTTGCCGCCCGGCGGGGCGATCTGAGAGGTGTGCCATGCGCCGTACGGGTCCGGATCGATATCTGTCTCCCAGCCGAAGAGCACCAGCTCGTACTCGCGCGGTCCCAGCAACCGTGTCACGAGTTCGCCCGAGGGCAATGCCGTCACGGCGACGGTCACGCCGTGATCGCTCAGCCGCTGTGCGATCAGGTTCGCGAGCGCCTCGCGCACCGGCTCGGCGTTGGTGACCAGTTGCAGCGTCAGCGGGCTGTCGCCTCGGGAACGTGTCCCTTCCTCGGTGGTCACCCACCCGGCGTCGTCGAAGAACTCCCAGGCGTCGCTCACGGAAGGCCACGTCGTCGGGGAGTAGGCCCACGACCCCGGCACGATCGGCCCGTCGCCAGCGCTGCCCGTCGCGATCCCGGCGCCGGCGGCCAGCGTGGGCACATCGATCGCGGCTGCCAGTGCCTGTCGCAGTCGAGGGTCGTTGAGGGGCGTGCGCTGGTTGTTCAGGTAGAGCACGGTGTAGCCCGCCAGCGGCAGCTCTGTCGCGGCCAGCGCCAGCGGCGTACCCGGTGCGAGCACGACCGGCCTGCCGAGCGTGGCGACGATCGTGGTGGACGGCGGATCGACGAGCAGTGCCGCGCTGACCTCGCCAACCCGCAACGCCGCAAGCAGGGCCGCGTGGTCGCGGAAGAAGCGCAGCTCAATTTCGCGCAGCCCCGGGATGCCCAAGTGATAACCGGTGTGACGCTCCAGCCGCACCGCGTTTTGCGTGAGGCCGACGAGCGCGAACGGACCCGTGCCAACCGGCGCGCGGTTGAAAGTGGAGTCGAACAGCGCGCCGGCGTCGAGCCCGACCAGCAGGTGCTCCGGCACGATGCCGATCGCTGCGCGTGTGAGGAACGATGCCGACGGCGCGGGCAGCCGCAGTTCGATCGTGAAGGCATCGATGATTGTCGTCCTCACGCCCTGCCACTGGGCCGCCAGCGCGGGGCTGCCACGGAATCCCGGGGCCTGGAGCTGGGCGATCGTGAAGGCCACGTCGATCGCGTCGAAGCTCGCCCCGTCGTGCCAGAAGATGTTGCGGCGCAACCGGAATGTGTACGCGACGCTGTCCGGCGAGATCTCCCAGCTTTCCGCGAGATTCGGCTGGGGGCGGCCTGCGGAGTCGATGCGAGTGAGGCCGTCAAAGACCAGCGCGACGAGGTCTGCGTCGGTGTTGCTCTGTGCGACGAACAGCGGGTTGATGCGAGCCGGCCGCCCGATCACGCCCTCGATGTAGCGATCGCGCGATGACGTACCGCCCGGATCAGTGGTGAAGAACCACCCCGCGGCGAGCACGGCAAGACCCGCAAGCAGGATCGTGGGATAGAGCAGACGGCCGCGCACCAGCAGCATCAACCCGACGCCATCCTCACCACTATGAGGCGGCGACGCTCCAGCCGGAGATAGCGAGGAATACGGCAACCGTGAAGATCGTCAGCCGGTGCAGCGAGCGCTGGAGTCCGCGTTGTGTGCGGAAGCTCGTGTCCTGCCCTCCAAGAGCTGCGCCGAATCCAGTGCCGCGTACCTGCAGCAGGACGAGCACGATTACGATCACGGAGACCAGGATCTGGGCGAAGGCCAGGAAATCTCGTAGTTCCATCGTGCCACCGAGGCTAACGCCGTGCCGGTTGCGCAGCAACCACCGGGGTGCTCGTCGCTAGTCGCGGGACGGCGCGGTTGCCTCGACCTCGACATCTCGCAGGTCGCGCTCCAGATAGATGCGCATGATCGCAGCGGCGATCGCTTCGGAGTCGTGGCGGTAGCGGTTGTCGGCGTCGACGACGTCTGCGAGCACGAGCCGCGCGGAGCCGTAGTCAGTGTCGCCGGGCGCGATCACCGGTTCCGAGTGCATTGAGTCGGGCAGTGCGTCGGCGGGTAGGTTACTGTTGGCGAGCACGACGTCCGCGAAGTCGCGGCCGCCGAGGTGTTCGCGGATCACCCGGTAGTGATCGATCGCATCGAACCCGTCGGTCTCACCTTGCTGCGTCGCGACGTTGGAGACGAAGATCTTGTGGGCGCGGGAGATCAGCAGCGCATCGCCGATCTCGTTGACCATCAGGTTCGGCAGCACGGAGGTGTAGAGGCTGCCGGGCCCGATCACGATCAGATCCGCCTCGATCAGCGAGCGGATCACCTCCGGGTTGGCGCGCACGTTGGCGGGCTCGACCATCAGCTTCGCGACGGCGGAGGCGCTTTCCGTGATCGTCGATTCACCTCGTACGGTGGTGCCGTCCATCAGCTCAGCGACGAGCGTCACGTCCGCCAGCGTCGACGGCAGGATCGCGCCACGCACGGCGAGCACGCGCGAGGTCTCGCGGATCGCCTCCTCCATGCTCCCGGTGACGCCGGCCATCGCGACGATGAAGAGGTTGCCGAAAGAGTGCCCGCCGATCGCATCGCCGTGATCGTCGTCGAAGCGGTACTGGAAGAGCCGGTTGACCAGCGGCTCCGCGTCGGAGAGCGCAGCGATGCAGTTGCGCACATCGCCGGGGGGGATCACGTCCATCTCGCGACGAATTCGCCCGCTCGACCCTCCGTCGTCGGCGACGGTGACGACGGCGGTGAGGTTCGAGGTGTGGTGCTTCAGCCCTCGGAGGACGTTGGATAACCCGGTGCCGCCGCCGATCGCGACCACCTTCGCCCCGCGCTGCTGCGAGCGTGCTGAGTAGATGATGTCGACCAGCCCGTCGCGGTCCCGCCCGACCGGGATCAGCGCGGAGACCAGCGAGCGGTTGAGCCGCCAGAAGGCGACCACGGTGATCGAGGAAGCAAGCGCGAGGAAGAGCGCCCCGCGACCCCATCGTGGGATGAACTGGAGCGTCGCCCACTCGACCCAGCCGGGGAAGGTGTACGAGACATAAACTTCACGCAACAGATACGAAAAGCCGAGGCCCATGATCGCCACGCCGACAACCATCAGCACCAGCCAGCGCTTGATGCTGAGGCCGACGTAGGCCCACTTCAGGATGTTCTGGAAGCTCAGAGAAGGTGCCCCTCGCGGAAGGCCCACCCCTTCCAGTAGATGCTCTACTAGTTGACGCGCGCGCAGTTAGCCGGTCAACGTCGCCTTAGCCCGCATCGAGCAGGCGGCGCAGCGTCTCCGCGGCTGAATTCGGGTCGGAGGTGCCGCGCGTCTCCCGCATCACCTGTCCGACGAGGAACTTGATTGTGCTGTCCTT
>DASCRM010000077.1:0-82353 GCA_034406555.1 Dehalococcoidia bacterium
AGCCGTAAGAGCCGTAAATAGGGGCTCGGTAGGTAGGGCCCCGCTAGACCAGCCTCACCAGGTGTCGATGTAAGGGCGCTTCTTGCCCGTGCGCGGCGGTGTTGGCGGCAGACTGCGCAGGCCCGCGACGATCCAGCCGCGCGACTCCTCCGGGTCGATCACATCGTCGATGCCGAAGTAGATGCCGGCGTTCACCGCACGCGCTCGCTCGTATGAGCGCGCGACCATCGTCTCGTAGAGCTCGAGGCGTTCCGCCGGATCTTCGATCGCCGCAAGGTCGTCGCGGTAGCCCAGCTTCACAGAACCCTCGATGTTCATGCCCGCGAACTCCGCAGTCGGCCAGGCGACGCTAAAGAACGGCACCAGCGAGCTGGCGCCGCACATCGCCTGCACGCCCAGCCCGTAGGCCTTGCGCACGATCACGCCGAACATCGGCACGGAGAGGTTCGCGCCGGTGTTGAACATGCGCGCGCAGTGGCGGACGAGCGCGGTCGCCTCCACCTTCGGGCCGACCATCATGCCGGGGCAGTCCATCAGGCTGATCACCGGCAGGTCGAACGCATCGCAGAGCTGAAGGAAGCGCGCGCCCTTGTCTGCACCATCGCTGTCGATCGCCCCCGCGAGGTGGTGCGGGTTGTTGGCGATCAGGCCCATCGGCTTGCCCTCGACGCGCACTAACGCGGTGATGATGCCGACACCGAACTGCTCGCGGATCTCAAGCACCGAGCCGACGTCGGCCAGCGTGTCGATCACCTCCCGCATGTCGTACATGCGAGCGCGGTTCTCCGGCACGATGTGGCGCATCTTGCGCTGGTCCGGTGCCTCCCACTCGTCGACCGGCCCCTGGAAGTACGAGACGTACTGCTTCGCGACCGCGACCGCCTCTTGCTCGTCTTTGACGAGGATGTCGATCACCCCATTCGGCACCTGGAAGGACATCGGGCCGACCTCTTCGGGCGTGTACACGCCCAGGCCGCCGCCCTCGATCATCGCCGGGCCGCCCATTGCGACGGTCGAGTCCTCCGTGGCGATGATCACATCGCAGCAGGCGAGCAGCGCGGTGTTGCCCGCGAAACAGCGACCGGAGGTGACACCTACCGTCGGCACGAGCCCGCTGAGCTTCGACCACTGCGTGAAGGTGTAGGTGTCGAGGCCGACGCCACCCTCCTTGCCGGTGTCGCCGGGCCGTCCGCCACCACCTTCCGTGAAGAAGATCACCGGCAGCCGGTAGCGGCTCGCCAGGTCGAACATGCGGTCCTGCTTGTAGTGGTTGCGATTGCCCTGCGTGCCCGCGAAGACGGTGTAGTCGTAGGAGATCGCGATGCAGCGCGAACGTTCGTCGTCGAAGAGGTCGCCGTTCACGGTGCCGATGCCGGCCACTAGGCCATCGGCGGGCGTGCGCTCGCGTAGCCACTGCTCCGTACGTCGAGAGCGTTGCGCGGCGACGACGAGCGGGCCGAACTCCTTGAACGTGCCATCGTCGACCAGATCTTCGATGTTTTCGCGTGCCGTGCGCTGACCGGTCTTGCGACGTCGTTCGACCGCGTCCGGGCGGTTCTCGTCGAGCGTGTACCAGCGACGGTCGTAGAGCTCCTGGAGGTCGTCGCGAATGTGGTCGAGGTCGACCGCTTCTGCCGCTTCGATGTGCCCGCCCTCAACGTCCGCCTCTTCTACGAAGACGATCGGGTAGCCCTCGCGTACCACGTCCCCGACGGCCATCGAGACGGCGCGGACGATGCCGGTGCGGTCGGCGACGATCAGGTGCTCCATCTTCATCGCTTCGACGATCGCGAGCTGCTGCCCCTCCCACACCTCGTCGCCGACGGCCACGTCGATCGCGATGATCGTGCCCTGGATGGTTGAGGCGATGCCGGTCGAGCCGCCGGGGCCGATTAGCTCCGGCGTGGGCTCCGCAGCGACGGCTTCGGCGGTTTGCTGCGCCTTCACACCGGCATCGTGAGCGAAGAGGGCGAGCGGGTCCTTGCTGACGACCTGCGCGCCTGCGAAGCCACTGATTGCCGCCGCCTCCGCTGCGGGGGCCGCCTGCACATAGCGCGCGCGATGCGCCGTAGATGCGTCCGCCGCGAGCGTGGCGATCTCGTCGTCGACGAAGCGTGTGTGGACGCGGCCCGCCACGAAATCCTCGTGCGCGAGCAGGTTCTGGAGGAACGGGATGTTCGTCGCGACGCCCTCGATGCGGAACTCGCTCAGCGCCCTCGATGTGCGTGCGACCGCGTCTGCGAAGTTCGCCGACGGCGAGCTGCCGACCACCTTCGCGAGCAGCGAGTCGAACGAGGGGCTGGTCGTGTAGCCCGCGTAGCCGAAGCCATCCGTGCGCACGCCCGGCCCGCTCGGCGCCTCATAGACGGTGAGCGTGCCGCCGGAGGGGCGCACGGAGCCGTCCGTGCCCAGCGTCTCCATGTTCACGCGCGCCTGCACGGCGTATCCGCGTGGCTCGGCGATACGAGGGTCGTCGAGCCCCAGCTCGGCCAGCGTCGCGCCTGCGGCCAGCCGGATGCCCGACTGCACGATGTCGACGCCGGTGACCGCCTCAGTGACGGTGTGCTCCACCTGCAATCGCGCGTTGGTCTCGATGAAGGAGAACGGCTGCCCACCGTCCGTGTCGGAGACATCGACGAGGAACTCGAAAGTGCCAAGGTTGCTGTAGCCGACGCCCCCAGCGAGCCGCAGCGCGGCCTCGATGATCGCGTTGCGCAACGGCTCTGGGAGGTTTGGTGTCGGCGCGACTTCCACGACCTTCTGGTAGCGACGCTGCACGCTGCACTCGCGTTCACCGAGGTGCGTGACTGCCCCCGTTGCGTCACCGAGAATCTGCACCTCGATGTGCCGCGCGCGCTGGATCAGCTCTTCGACGTAGACCTCGCCGTTGCCGAAGGCTGCCTGCGCCTCCGAGCTGGCGCGTTCGTAGCTGGACTCCAGCTCGTCCGCGCTGGTGACGGCACGGGTGCCGCGCCCGCCGCCGCCCGCGATCGCCTTGATCATGATCGCCCCACCCGTACCGAGCGAATCGAAGAACTCGCGCGCCTCATCGACGCTGACCGAGCGGTCGATCCCGCGCAGCACGGGGACGTCTGCGGCCGCTGCCGCGATGCGGGCGCGGGCCTTGTCGCCGAACAATTCGAGCTGCTCGACCACCGGGCCGACGAAGGTGATGCCCGCCTCCGCGCAGCGACGCGCGAACTCGGCGTTCTCCGCCAGGAAGCCGTAGCCGGGGTGAATCGCCTCGCAGCCGGTTTCCTTCGCCGCCGCGATCACGCCATCGATGTCCAGATACGGCGGGACGCCGCGGCCGTCGAGCGCGTGGGCCTCGTCGGCCACTCGGGTGTGCAACGACTCGGCGTCGTCAGTCGAGTAGATAGCGACGGTGCGCAAACCCAGATCCGATGCCGCGCGAATGATCCGGATCGCGATCTCGCCACGGTTGGCGACGAGCAGGCTCGTGAAACTCATATCGACTCCTCAGCCGGTCGCCCGGCGCACTACGCAGGGATTATGCGATATCGTCCAGCGTGCCGGTGATGCCGGCTGCGACGAGCTCGTCGTACTTGCCGTCCGTGATGCCCAGTTCCTGGCGCAGCACTTCGCGACTGTGCTCGCCGACGCAGGGGGCCGGGCGAACCGGCGAGGAGGGCGCGGCGGAGAAGCGCCACGGCCGCCCGGGCAGCCAGGTCTCACCCGCCTCCGGGTGATCGACGCGGGTGAGGAAGCCGCGCTCCTGCATCGTCGGGTCGGGGCGGCTGTAGAGCTCGTAGAACGGTACGACACGCGCGACGGTGACACCCAGCGCGCCGAGCAGCGCCTCCGTCTCGGCGGCGTCGCGGGTACTGCACCAGGCAGCGATGACCTCGTCGAGTGCCGCCTCGTTCGCCTTACGGGCCGCCATCGTCGCGAAGCGCGGGTCGTCGTGCAGGGCCGGGTCGCCGATCTGCTCCGTCAGCGCGCTCCACGCCGCTTCTGTCTCGGCAGCGAGCGCGATCGACTCGCCGTCGCGTGCCTCGTAGATGTTGTGCGGGGCGACGCGTGGGTGGCGGTTGCCAGCGGGCCGCGGCACTCGCCCGGTGGCATCGTACCCGGCGATCGCATCGCCGCAGACGACGGCGACCGCCTCCATCATCGAGAGGTCGATGCGCTGCGGCTCGCCCGTGCGGTCGCGCTGGTGCAATGCGCTGACGACGGAAGCGGCGTAGAAGTAGGCGGCGATCGGGTCCGGGTAAAGGCCGCCGGTGTTCATTCCGGGGTCGCCCTCGTACCCGTGGATCGAGGAGAGCCCCGACATCGGCTCCGTCGTCGAGCCGTTGCCGGGATAGGCGCGGTACGGGCCCTCCGTGCCGTAGGCAGAGATCGAAGCGAAGACGATGCCGGGACGCTTCTCGTTCAGCGTCTCCAGCGTGACGCCCCAGTTCGCCATCACCGTGGGCCGGAAGTTCTCCGCGAGCACATCAAATCGAGGCACCAGATCCCAGAAGATCTCGCGGCCTCGCTCCTGCCGCAGGTCGAGCGTGATCCCACGCTTATTCAGATTCACGGAGTTGTAGAGACCCTGTGTGTTCAGCGGGTGCTGCCTTCGCGTCGGGTCGGCGACTGCGGCCGGAAGCCGGTTGCTGGTGCGACGCCAGACATCCGTGCGGTGCAGCGCCTCGATCTGCACGATATCGGCGCCCAGCAGCCCGAGCAGCTCCGTGCCGAAGGTGCCCGACCAGGCCTGCGCGAAGCTGAGCACACGCACCCCGCTCAGCGGCCCCTCTGCGAGTGCATCGCCAGCGCCGTGGCCAGCCTGCGAGGTGGCTACCGCATCGCCCGCCGGCACTTCGGCCTCAGGAGCCTCGGAGGCCTCGCCATCACCGAGGCCTGGCGCGGGGCGGTCGAGCTGCCACGGTGCAGGGGCGAGCTTGGCCGGCGCACCGGCGGCGCGGACGCTGCGCCCCTCGATCTCTGTCTGCACGAGGAAGTCGCGGGCGGCGAATTGCTGGTCGGCGACGATGTCGCCGATGTCCTGCACGACGCCTGAGATGCAGCGCAGACCGGAGAGCGCGTGGAAGAGGGGCCAGCGCTCCATCTCCGCGACCTTGCGCGCGACACCAGCGACGACGGCCGACATGTCCCGCGAGTGGCGACCGATGTCGGGGATCAGGTCTTCGCGATCCCCCTGCTCCGGTAGATTGAAGAGGCGCATCGCCTGCGGCCAGTTGTGCCAGTCGCCGAACCCGAAATTGATCTGCCCGTCCGCCGTCCGATAGAGCGGGCCGGGATCGCCGCGGTTGCGGCCACCGGAGGGGCCCCGGCTGGTGCCTACATCGTGATAGACGGAGGCGATCGCCCACGGGTGCACGGTCAGCGCGAACGCCTCCACCTCACTGACATCGACCACCTCGGCCTCGGCGGTTGCATCGCGGCGACGCAGCGCAGCAGCGGCGGCGATGAAGCCAGCGACGCCGCCGACGTAGCCGCTCTGTCTACCGGGCATCTGGAGCGGCGGCTCATCGCGGTAGCCGTTGATGAACGCCCAGCCCGTGCGAGCGCTGTCCGTGAGGTTATTGCCCGGCAGCGAGGCGATCGGGCCATCGAGGCCGTGCGGGGTGAGCGAGAGCTGCACCGAGTCAGCTCGCCGGTCGGCCAGCGCGCTCGCGTACGCCTCGGTGGCGGGTGCCGCGGACGTCGTGACGATCACGTCAGCGCCGGAGATCAGTTCCGCGAACGCCTCCGCGCTGTCGACGACGCGCGAGTGCTTGTTCCAGTTCGCGTAGGCGTGCAGGACGGAGCGATCGAGGCCCGGCTGGTCGTCGAGGAAGGGCGGCTCATGGCGCAGCGGGTGGCCGTCCGGCGGCTCGGCGAGCGTGACGTGCGCACCGTAGTCGCCGAAGAGGCGGGCGGCAAAGGCTCCGGAGAGCCGGTCAGAGAGATCGACGACGCGCAGGCCTTCGAAGACTCGCAGCAAGTCGCTTCCCCCTCGGATATCCGGGCAGACAGCCCTTCGGCGGAGGCATCATACGATCAGCGCCGCGGACGCCCGGACGGTGACTGGACAATCCGCGTAGAATTCCGTCCGTCACCGCAGCCGGATGACGAGGGGGATCCATGCTCAGTCCGTACCGCGTGCTCGATCTGACGAACGAACGAGGGCTGCTCTGCGGGCAGATGCTCGCCGACCTCGGCGCCGACGTGATCGCGGTCGAACCGCCGGAGGGCAATTCCGCCCGCCGGCTCGGCCCCTTTGCCGACGATGAGGCCGACCCGGAACGCTCGCTGTACTGGTGGGCGTACGCGCGCAACAAGCGCTCGATCACCCTCGACCTCACGACCGCGGAGGGGCGCGACCGGCTGCTGGAACTGGCGGCCGACGCTGACTTCTTGATCGAGTCGGACGTGCCGGGTCGCATGGCCGAGCTGGGGCTGGGCTACGACGACCTCGCCGCCGCGAACCCCTCGCTGGTGTACGTCTCGATCAGCGCCTTCGGCCAGGACGGACCAAAGGCGGGGTACGCGGAGAGCGACCTGATCGTCTCCGCGGCCGGCGGAACCGTCGCGATGGCCGGCGATGTCGACCGCGCACCGATCCGCATGAGCGTTCCGCAGGCGTACCTGCATGCCGGCGCGGAGGCAGCGGGCGCGGCACTGATCGCGCACTACGAACGCCAGCGATCCGGGCTCGGCCAGCACGTCGATGTCTCGGCGCAGCAGGCGGTGACGCAGGCGATGCAGTCGTTCGACCTCGCCGCTTCGGTTGGGGAGCAGCCGCTACAACGGGTCACGGGCGGGGTCATGCTCGGCCCGATCTTGCTGCCGTTGGTGTGGGAGGCGAAGGACGGGCACGTCTCGATCACCTTCCTCTTCGGCACACTCGCCCCCTTTGCCCAGCGACTGATGGAGTGGGTCCACGAAGACGGATTCTGCGATCAGGCCACGCGGGACAAGGACTGGGTCAATTACGTTGCATTGCTGATGAGCGGCGAGGAGTCGCCGGAGGAGTACCAGCGCGTGCTCGGTACGATCGCTGCGTTCGCCCGCTCGAAGACGAAGAACGAATTGCTCGAGGCGGCTCTCGATCAACGCCTGCTGATCGCGCCGATCAATACGATCGCGGATCTCTCGGGCAGCGAGCAGTTCGCTTCGCGCGACTTCTGGCGCGAGTACACCGACGCGAAGAGCGGCCGCGAGGTGCGCTACCCCGGCCCGTTCGCGCTGCTGGGCGAGACGCCGCTCGACTACCGTCAGCCGGCGCCCGCGATTGGCGAGCACAACGATGACGCGCTGACTCGCGAGCAACGCCCTGCAGCAGCCTCCCGTGGGAACGGGTCGGCGGGCGATGGCGCCCTCGAAGGGCTGAAGGTCCTCGACATGATGTGGGTCGTCGCCGGCCCGGCATCCACGCGGGTGCTCGCCGACTACGGCGCGACCGTCGTGCGCGTCGAATCCACGGGCAGGCCAGACACGGCACGGGGGCTGCAGCCGTTCCACAACGGCGAGGCCGGTGCAGAGGCCTCCGCGCTCTTCGGCAACATGAACGCGGGCAAGCTGGGGCTCACGCTCGATCTGACGACGGAGGAAGGCCGCGCCGTCGTCCGCGACCTTGTGCGCTGGGCGGACGTGGTGACGGAGTCCTTCTCACCGAAGGCGATGCGTGCGTGGGGACTCGACTACGACTCGCTGAAGGAGATCAACCCGAAGATCATCATGCTCAGCAGCAACCTGTTCGGGCAGGCTGGCCCGCTCTCGATGTTCGCTGGCTTCGGCACGATGGGCGCGGCGATCGCCGGTTTCAACAGCGTGATCGGCTGGCCCGATCGCGCACCGACGATGGTGGCGGCCTACAGCGACTACGTCGCGCCGCGCTTCATGGTCGCCACCGTGCTCGCCGCGCTCGACCATCACGCACGTAGCGAGCAGGGCCAGCACATCGACCTCGCGCAGGCGGAGGCATCGATGCACTTCCTCACGTCGGCGCTGCTCGACTATGAGGTGAACAACCGTCTCCAGGGCGGCGAGGCGAACAACGACCGGGAGATGGCACCACACGGCGTCTACCCGGCGATCGGCGATGAACGCTGGGTTGCGATCGCGATCGGCACCGACGCGCACTGGCAGGCGCTCTGCGAGGAGATGGGGCAGCCCGAACTCGCCTCGGACACTCGCTACGCGACCGTGGCGGCACGGCTGACGGCTCGCGAGGAGCTGGACGCGATCGTCGGCGCGTGGACGGCCGATCAGAAGATGGAGGCGGTCGAGGCCGCTCTGCAGGCGCGCGTCGTGCCGGCGCACGCGGTGCAGAACAGCGTCGAGCAGGTGGCGGATCCGCAGCTGGTGCATCGCGGCCACTTCGTCGAGTTGGAGCATTCGGTGCACGGCACGACGACCGTTGGCGGCTCGCACTTCCGGCTCTCGCGGACCCCGGCGCGCATCGAACGCTCCGCGCCGACCTTCGGCCGCGACAACTTTGAGGTGCTGAGCGAGATCCTCGACTACGACGCCGACCGCATCGCGGAACTGGCCGCCGCGTCGGTGTTGCAGTAGGCGCAGTCCCGCACGAAACCGCGCACTCCGAGGAACGGCACTGAACACAACGCGCCGGGTCGGGTAGAATCGGCTCCGGCTTAACACGTCGCGAGTTGCGACGATGCGGAATGACGACGGGGGCTCCCATGAACGGCGATCCACTGAACACGAGACTGTGTGAGGAATACGGCTGCGAGGTGCCGATCGTCGCCTTCGCGCACACCAAGGACGTGATCGCGGCCGTCACCAACGCCGGCGGCATCGGCATCCTGGGTGGCACCGGCATGACGCCGGACGAACTGAAGTCCGACATCGAGTGGATTCGCGACAAGGTGGGCGACCGCCCCTTTGGCGTCGACCTGCTGGTCCCCGCGTCCTTCGTGGAAGGCAACCAGGAAGACCTCGAGCAGATGATCACGCCGGAGCATCGCGACTTCGTCGAGGGCCTGCACAAGGACAACGACATCCCGAAGCCGAAGCCGATCGAGGCTCGCAGCGGGAACATCTCGTCGCCGAACCTGCTACAGGGCGCACGCGAGGCGCTGGACACGCTGCTTGAGCTGCGCGTGCCGATCTTCGCTTCCGGCCTCGGCAGCCCCGCGTTCATCCTCGAGGAAGCGCACGCCGTCGGGACGAAGGTCTGGGGCCTCGTCGGTCTGCCACGGCAGGCACGGCGACAGGTGGAGGCCGGCGTCGATGTGATCGTCGCTCAGGGCTATGACTCCGGCGGCCACAGCGGCACCGTGGGCACCTTCACACTGGTGCCGGAAGTGGTCGAGATGGCGGAGGGTTCGGACACCCTCGTCGTCGCGGCCGGTGGCGTCTCGAACGGCAAGCACCTCGCTGCCGCTCTCGCGATGGGCGCCGCGGGCGTCTGGACGGGCACGATCTGGCTCGCGACGCACGAGTCGGAGACGCAGATGTTCCTGAAGCAGCGCATCGTGGAGGCACAGGCAGAGGACGCCGTGCAGTCGCGTGCGACCTCCGGCAAGCCGATCCGCCAGTTGCGTTCCAACTGGTCGGACGCATGGAAGCAGCCGGACGCACCGGAGCCGCTGCAGATGCCGCTCCAGGGCATGCTCGTCGGCGAGATTCAGCGCGGCATCCGCGACGCGAAGATGGAAGACTGGATGACCACTCCGGCAGGCCAGAGTGTGGT
The DNA here is from genome assembly GCA_034406555.1 of Dehalococcoidia bacterium. Classification (GTDB taxonomy): domain Bacteria; phylum Chloroflexota; class Dehalococcoidia; order UBA2979; family UBA2979; genus SHYR01. The sequence continues at coordinate 9,671 of DASCRM010000077.1, forward strand.
CGGGATCCACTCGATCAAGCCCGCCGCGCAGGTCGTCTTCGACATGGCCGAGGAGGCCCAGGACCACTTCGATCAACTGGTGGGAGAGCCGGTCACGAGCTAGCTCGTGAACACGAGCGAACTCAGCACTGATGGCCGATCCCTCTTCCCAGCAGAGCCGCGTCTCCCACGATGACGCACTCGCAGGCCGTCGTGCGCAAGCCGACGGCGGCGGGGCCATCGAGGGCGGCCATGCCGGTTCGCGCGAGACGTTCGAGGGCACCCTCACCGGTCGCCGTCTGGAGCAGGGCGACCCGCCCTGGCGCTGGCTCGAACTCGGCGACCTGACCGAGAAGCCGGAAGACTTCGGCGCGGAGTTCGTCTGGGTCGACGAAGAGTATGTCTATCTGCAGGACGAGTGATCTGAGCGGAGGGGCCACATGCACATCGTGATCTGCACCAAGCAGGTGCTCGACCCGGAGGGCGTCAACGGTTACGCGCTCTGGGGCCGATTGAAGGTCGATGAGAGCGGTCGTTCGTTCGACACCGCCGGTGCTGTGCCGCAGATCATCAACGCCTACGACGAACAGGCCGCCGAGGCCGCCCTGCACATCCTCGACGATGACGAGAGCGTCCGCGTCACCGCGATCACGGCCGGCGATGCCTCCGCTGCGGACGTGCTCAAGCGCTGCGTCGCGATGGGCGTGCACTCGTCGATCCTGATCATCGACCCGGAGGCCGCCGCCGCCGACGGATTCCGCACCGCCCGGCTGCTCGCCGCGGCGATCGAGGAGCTGGGCGATGTCGACCTCGTGCTCTGCGGGCGGCAGGGCTCCGACTACGACCAGGGCACCGTCCCCGCCGTGCTGGCGGAGCTGCTGGATTCCGCGCTTGTGACGCTGGCCTCCGACGTGCGCGCCGACGGCGACGGCGTGCGCGTCACTCGTGCCCTACCGGCCGGCGAGGAGGTCGTACGCGCCTCGCTGCCTGCGGTGGTGAGCGTGAGCAACGAACTCGGCCAGCCTCGTTACCCCAGCAGCCGCAACCGCATGGCCGCGCGCCGCAACCCGCCGCTGGAGAAGCAGGCGGCCGACCTCCTGGGCGACGATGGCCCCGGCGTCGAGCTGGTCGAGCTGTTCGTGCCCGACGTGCAGGGCCACGGCGAGATGATCGAGGGCGACTCACCCGCGGCGAAGGCCCGGGCGCTATTCGCGAAGCTGACCGAGGCGGGGGTGCTCGATGCCTGATCCGGTACTCGCGCTACTCACTCAGCCGGACGCGGACGGCCTCTCGAAGGTGAACCTGGAGGCGCTCGGCGCGGCCAGTGCGCTCGCCTCGCTGCTAGACAGCGAACTCGTCTGCGCCGTGATCGGCAGCGACGTTGTGGCGGCCGCAGGCGAGGCCGCGGAGCGCGGCGCTGCCCGCGTACTGACCGTCGACGACGAAGCGTTCGCCCGCGCAGCGGGTGACGTCGCCGTCGCTGCCGCCGCCGCCGCGATCGAGGCGGCCGGCGCGAGCCACGTGGTGCTGGGCCGCGGCGCGGACGTGCTTGAGCTCCTCCCTCGGCTCGCCACCCGGCTCAGGGGTGCCTGCCTGATGGGCGTCACGGAGTTCCGCAAAGACAGCGACGATGTGTTGCTCGTGGCGACGATCTTCGGCGGCGCGGCGCGCGGTGTCTTCCGCCTGAGCGGCGCCGGCCCTCGCATCCTCAGTCCTGCACCGGCGATGGCGCCCGCCCCTGACCGCGAGGCCGGGCGAAGCGTCGACGTGGAGGCACTGGCCGTGCCAGCCGTCGCGGACCGCGTCACCGTCGAACAGCCGCCCGAGGCCGCAGAGGGCCCGCGACTGGAGGACGCGAACGTGGTCGTCAGCGGCGGGCGCGGGCTGAAGGAGAGCGATAACTACCAACTCGTGCGCGACCTCGCTGAGACGCTCGGCGGGATGGCGGGCGCGTCACGCGCGATCGTCGACGATGGTTGGGTGACGGCGGTGCAGCAGGTCGGTCTGACCGGCAAGATCGTGACGCCCGACCTCTACGTCGCGGCCGGCATCTCCGGGGCGAGCCAGCACATGGCGGGCTGCGCGAACGCGCGCGTGATCGTGGCGATCAACACCGATGAGCAGGCGCCGATCTTCAAGTACGCGCACTACGGCATCGTCGATGACGCGCTTGAGGTGATGCCGGAGCTGATCCGGCTGGCACGCGAGGCGCGGTGAGGCGACCGCCCCCCCAGCTCAGCCGCGAACACCCGGCGCTGATGGCCGATTCCGCCCGCAGCCGTCTACGTCTGATCGACCCCGCGACGCTGATCGACCCGGCCTCGCTGCGGCCGCCCGGCGGCGCGGTCTTCGACATGCACACGCACAGCTCCGACCGTTCGTTCGACTCCGGGGCACGCGCCGAGGTGCTGGCCGAACAGGCCGCGCTGCGCGGGCTCGATGGCTTCGTGCTTACGGAGCACAACTCGCTCTGGGCGGACTCCGACGTGCGCCGCCTCAGTGAAGCCTTCGAGGTGACGGTGTTGCGCGGGATGGAGCTGGGCACCGACATCGGCCACGTGCTGGTCTACGGCCTCGACCGCTACGCCCCCGAGCTGTTGCTGATCACACGCCTGCGCGAGATCGTGTGTAGCGAGGGCGCGGCGATGGTGCTGGCCCATCCGATGCGGGCACATAACGGACGCCACCCGAGCTGGTCCGATCTGCCCTACTGGTTCGAGGCGATCGAGGCGGTCAACGGCGACAACTCCGACAGCACGGACGGCTACTACATGCGACTGGCGGCTGACAACGGTGTCGCCACCGTCGGCGGCAGCGACGCCCACAGCCGCGAGGCGATCGGCCGCGTGGCGACCGCCTTCCCCGAGCCGATCACCGAGGTCGCCGACCTGGTACAACTGCTCGTCGATGGCCGCGCCGAAGCGGTGGACATGCGGCCCGTCTAGGCGCCGCAGGCGCACGTAACGATCTGGTAGCCCAGTTGTCTTAGCGAGCGAGAGCCAGCGCAATCCAGTCGAGCGCGCGAGAACGAACTCGGTCATCAGACTCCAGTTTCGGGGTGCGGGGGCGAAGCCCCCACGTTCCACGGGCGGGTGGGTGGGTTCCATCCAGAAGAGACAGCGCGGAGAAGCCGCCCGACTTAGACGATCCGTTGCTCCTGAAGCGCGGCCAAGTCGTCGGCACCGAGGCCCAGCAGCTCGCGGAAGACGTAGTCGTTGTGGCCGCCCTTGATCGGGCTGGGGCCGGAGATCTCCGCGGGGGTGCGCGTCAGCTTCCATGGCACGCCGTGATAGAGCTGGTCGATGCTGAGTTCGGCGTCCGGTCCCATGCGCACGCCCGTCGTGCGTAGCGCATCGTAGTTCGCGTCGGCGGCGAGGTCGGGCGGGCCCATCACCGGGTAGGCTGCGACACGCGCCTGCTGCAACTGCTGCGTCAGCTCGAAGGCATCGTGCTGCACCGTCCACGTCTCGATCGCGGCATCGAGTTCGTCCTGATGCGCCAGCCGTCCCTCTAACGTCGCGAAGCGTGCGTTGGCGAGGCCGCCCGGCCCATACGACGCCGCATCGCCGGAGACATGTAGCAGCGCCGCCCACTCCTCGTCATTACGCACCACGATCGAGAGCCAGCGGTCGTCGCCGGCAGCACGGTAGATGCCGTGGGGGGCGACGCCGGGGTAGCGATTCTGCTGTAGCCCGGCGACGCGACCGTTCATCTGGTAATCCATCAGCGGCTCCGCGATGCGCTGCATCGTCGCCTCGCCCTGTGCCATGTCGATGTACTGGCCACGACCTGTGCGGTCGCGATACTCCAGCGCCGCGAGCACCGCGACGAAGGCGTGACCCGCCGCGGTCGGGTCGAGGTCGGCGGTGTCCTCCCGCGGCTGCGGATCATCGAGATAGCCGAGCAGGCTCTTGATGCCGTAGAGCGCGGCCAGCGAGGGGCCGTAGGTGCGCAGGTCGCGCCACGGTCCGGGCGTGCCGCCGGTCGCCGAGAGCGAGGCCATGATCAGCCGCGGATTAACCTCGCTCAGCGCCTCGTAGCCGAGCCCGAGCGACTTCATCACGTTCGCGGAGAAGTTCTCGATCACCACGTCGCTGATGGCGATCAGCGAGTGGTAGAGCTCCCTGCCCTGTTCGCCCGCGAGGTCGATCGTGATGCCCAGCTTGCCGCGGTCGTAGTCGTGGTAGCGGCGCGGGTCGTGCGCGTCCATCTCGCTGCGGGCGGGCATGCCACCCATCACGATCCCGGATGCACGGTCTGGCGCCTCGACTTTGATCACCTCCGCGCCCGCCTCCGAGAGGCTGCGGCCGAGCAGCGGCCCCGCCCAGACGTGCCCGTGGTCGAGCACGCGCAGCCCGGCGAGCGGCGGAGGCGGCTGCTCGCTCACGACGCCACCACCCCGGTAACAACCAGCCGTGCCAGCTCCATTGCCCCGAGGCCCAGCTCCCCTACAAGCACCTCGGCGTTGTGCTCGCCGAGCAGCGGAGGTGGTCGCCGCAGCTCCCACGGGGTCTCGGAGAGGCGATACGGGGGGCCCAGCGTCTGGTATTCGCCGGCCTCCGCGTGGGTGATCGTTCGCCAGAAGTCGCGCCGCTTGAGGTGGTCGCTGTCTGCAACGACATCGAGCGAGTTGACCGGTTGGAAGGGCAGCCCGTGCTCCCGGAACAGCTCCGTCAGCTCGGCCGTCGTGCGCTCACGCATCCACGGATACCAGTTTGGGTCGATCTCGTCCGCCCATTGCCAGGCGGTCCAGCGCGCCTCCAGCCGCTCGTCAGCGGCCCACGGAGCGTCGGACTCGTCCATCAACTCGACGAAGCGCTGCCACTGGTCGTCGACCATCGTGATCACCTCGAAGTAGCCGTCTGCGGATGGCGTCACCTGCCATGGGTAGAAGGCTTCCATGTGCGTTCCGGCTCGCGAGCGCAGCTGGCCACTGAGCACGAAGCCCGGCAACGCCGAACCCGCGAGGTAGGAGCCGACCACCTCCACGATCGAGACCCAGGCGTGTTGGCCCTCGCCACTGCTGCGGCGCGCACGCAGCGCCAGCAGCGCGGCAGCCGCGCCGTGGATGCCGCCCTGGAAGTCGGCGGCGCAATAGGGGATCCAGAGCGGCGAACGGCCCGGATCGCCGATGCGCATGGAGATGCCGGAGGCCGCCGTCGCGGTCAGGGCGTGCCCCTTCCAGTCGCGATACAGCGTGTCGTAGCCAAAGACGGTGATCGATGACATCACCAGCTCCGCGTGGTCCTCCGAGAGCGTCTCGTAGTCGAGGCCGTGCGCCTCCAGTTCCGCGGGTGGCAGGTTGTGGATCACGATGTCTGCCTGTTGCGCCAGTCGACGGCAGAGCGCGGCTCCCTCAGGCTGCTCGATATCGAGCGTGACTGAGCGCTTGTTGGCGTTCAGGAAAAGGTAGAGGCCGCTGCGTTCGTCGTGCGGCTCGTCAGCCGGGAAGGGCCCATGACGACGGCTGTTGTCGCCAGCAGGTGGTTCAATTTTGATCACCTCGGCACCGAGATCGGCGAGCAGCTTCGACGCATACGCGGCGGAGATGAAGTCACCCAGTTCGAGAACCTTCAGGCCCTCAAGCGCTCGTTCCGGCATCAGCCCCCTCCGGCCAGCGAGCCGCGGAATCTGTCCCGCGACTTCATCAGCCACGCGCACTCTACCTCGCCCGGCCGTCAGTGAGCGGCTACTCCTGTCCGTCAGGAGTCAGAAATCGGTTTGTACCTCAACTATTCAGTACGGTAGATTGCTTCCGCTCGGCATGTTTGATACCAACGCTTCCGACGGGGGAACAATGACAACGAACCGATGGTTGAAGTTTGCGATTGTGGCTGTTGCCGCATTCGGACTGATCTTCATCGCATGCACCGATGATGACGACAACAGCGACTTCGGGGGCAGCGGCATTCTGCAGACCGTGCTCGACCGTGGCGAACTGAATTGTGGCGTCAAAGAGACTCAGCCGGGCTTCGGCTTCCTCTCGCCCGACGGCACCCGCTCAGGTAACGACGTCGAGTTCTGCCGCGCGGTAGCGGCTGCGGTACTCGGTAACGCCAACTCGGTCGTGTTCGTGCCCGCAAGCGCACAGGACCGCTTCGAGTTGCTCGCCGCCGGCGAGATCGACGTCCTGATCCGGACGACGACATGGACCGCCAGCCGGGACGCAGACCTGAAGGGTGACTTTGTCACCACGACGTTCTACGACGGTCAGGGCATGATGGTGAAGGCCGATTCCGGCATCAGCACCCTGGCGGATCTGTCCGGGGCGACAATCTGCGTCACCTCTGGTACGACGACCGAGGGCAACCTGGACGACGTGTTCACGGCGCAGGGCTTCTCCTACACGCCGCTCTCGTTCGAGAACGACCCGGAGATCCAGGCAGCCTTCATTGAAGGCCGCTGTGACGGCTGGACCGCCGACAAGTCCAACCTTGCCGGCCAGCGCGCGCAGTTCCCGGACAGCGCTGGTGGCTCCGCCGCCCTCACCATCCTAGGTGAAACGATGTCCAAAGAGCCGCTGGGTCCGGTTACGCCGGACGGCGACTCGCAGTGGAACGACGTCGTGCAATGGATCGTCTTCGGGATGATTCAGGCCGACGAGTTCGGCATTACGAGCGAGAACGTTGGTTCACACGTCGCCAACCCGGCGAACCGCAACGTCGCGCGTCTGCTCGGCGTCGGCTTTGACGGCAACGCGGCAGAGGACTTCGGTCTCGGCATTCCGGTCGACTTCATGCAGAAGGTGCTCCAGCAAGTGGGTAACTTCGATGAGGTCTACCAGCGCACGCTGACGCCGATCGGTCTCGGTCGCGAAGGCTCGCTCAACGCTTCATGGCTCAATGGTGGCGCGATCTTCGCCCCGCCGATGAGGTAACGAAGATCAACGACTATTGAAGATGGCCCCGGCGCGATGCCGGGGCCATCTTTGTAGCCGAGCCTTGAAGGGCGACGATCATGGCGGCTGCTGAACCGGCTCGTGGGGGGCGCTTCCTGCGCAGCCGTCGGTCGCGCTCGCTCGCGATCCAGGCCGGCTTCTCAGTGCTGCTGCTGCTGCTGCTCTGGTACGTGGTCGACCGCGCATCGCAACTTGAGCTCGACTTTGATTTCCTCAACGGCCCCGCCGGTTTCGCGATCAGTCACACATGGTTGATCGAGTTCGACAGCAGCGACAGCCGCATCGCCGCCTACCTCGTTGCCGTCACCAACACGCTGCGGCTGATCCTGGTCGGCATCCTGCTGGCGACGGTGATCGGGGTGCTGGCGGGCGTCGCGCGGCTCTCCGACAACTGGCTCGTCTCCCGCATCGCCGCGGTCTACGTCGAAGTCGTGCGCAACACGCCGCTGCTGGTGCAGATCGTCTTCTGGTACACGGCGATCTTCCTCAAGCTGCCGCGCATCGAGGATGAGCGCAGCCTCTTCGGCTTCGCGTACCTTTCCAACCGCTCGCTCGCGCTGCCGTGGCCGGAACCACGAGGCGACTTCTTCCTGCTGTGGGTGGCGGTGGTCGCGATTGCAACGGTGCCCGCCTACCTCGTACGTCGCCGGCGGGCTCGCCGCGAGGCCGCAACGGGGCAGACGACGCGGCCGAACCTTTACGCTGTCGCCGTGTTCCTCGGCGTCGCGCTCGTCGCCTACCTCGCGCTGGGGCTGCCGGTCGAAATCGGTACGCCGACGATCGTGCGGCAGGAGTTCACGCAGTCGTACGTCGGCGGGCTCTCGATCACGCCTGAGTTCGCGGCGATGCTGTTCGCGCTGGTGGCTTACACCGGCTCGTTCATCGCCGAGATCGTACGCGGGAGCATCCAGGCGCTACCGCGCGGCCAGGGCGAGGCGGCGATGGCAATCGGCCTCACCGGGTATCAGCGCACCACACTGGTGATCCTGCCGCAGGCGCTGCGTTCGATGATCCCATCGCTCACGAACGAGTATCTCAACCTCACGAAGAACTCCAGTCTGGCGGCGGCGATCGCCTACGCCGACCTCTTCCAGATCAGCGAGATCATCATCAACAAGGCCGGGCACGCGGTCGTGATGTTCATGGTCGTGATCGCGACCTACCAGATCATGAGCTTCGCGATCTCTGGCGTGATGAGTTACATCAACCGCCGCGTCCAGTTGGTGGGTAGCTGATGGTCGCCGCAGGGACCGCCCGGCGGCGCGGAGGCGCAACGAAGTGGGTGCGCAGCAACCTCTTCAGCAGCCGTGCGAACGGCGCGCTGACGATCGTGACCGTCACGCTGGCACTGGCCATCGTCTACAGCCTCGGCAACTTCGTCTTCGTCTCGGCCGAGTGGGAGAGCGTGGACGTGAACCGCCGCCTGCTCTTCCTCGCTATCTACCCGTCCGGCGAGGAGTGGCGGCTGTGGCCGCCGGTGATGCTGTTCGCCACGGTTGCCGGGCTCGGCTACGGGCTGTGGAGCCGTGCGGGCATCCGCGAGTACGTGATCGGCGCGGGTACGGCGGCCTTCGTGTTCCTGTTCCTGGTCGAAGGCAACACCGCCCTGCTCACCGCCGTCATGGTCGGCGTCGCGATCGCCAGCTACCTCGGCGGTCGCAGGGCGCGAGATTCAAGGACCGACACGAGTGCCCGTCGCGTCGCGATCGGTGGCGGCGTTGCAATCATTCCGTTCGCGCTACTGATACTGAACATCGGTGATGGGATGCGCACGACGGCGTGGGGCGGCGTGATGCTGAACCTGATGCTGGCGACAGTCGGCATCGGCGCCGGTTTCCCGCTCGGCGTGTTGCTGGCCCTCGGTCGCAGCAGTTCGCTGAAGGTGATCTCGTTCGCCTGCACCGGATTCATCGAGTTTGTGCGAGCCGGTCCGCTGATCCTCTGGCTGGCGATGGCACGCTTCGTGCTGCCGGACTTCCTGCCCTCGGTCGGCGGGCTGGACGATGTCAGCCTCGTGGTGCGGGCGATGATGGTGATGGCGGGGTTCTCGGCCGCGTACATCGCCGAGGTCGTGCGTGGCGGCCTGCAGACGATTCCACGAGGGCAGCACGAAGCCTCCGACGCGATCGGCCTGAGTACGTTCCAGTCGACGTGGTTCATCGTGCTGCCGCAGGCGCTGCGTTCCGTGATTCCCGCGCTGGTGAACCGCTTCGTCAGCCTCTGGAAAGACACCTCGTTGGTGGTCGTGCTGGGCTTCGTCGACTTGCTCGGCGCCGCACGCGCGATCCCCGCACAACCGGACTTCGTCGGTCGCCAGGCGGAGGCGCTGCTCTTCGCCGCGCTGATCTTCTGGTCCGTCTCGTTCACGATGTCGCGATTAAGCGCCCGCATCGAGCGTCAGCTCGGCGTCGGCGTACGCTAGCTCAGGAGCCCGCTATGACCTCTCAAACGCCAGGCGACATGATCGTCGTCGAGCACATCTCGAAGTGGTTCGGCGACTTCCAGGCGCTCGACGACGTCAGCACCACGGTGAAGGAGCGAGAAGTGGTCGTCGCGTTCGGCCCCTCCGGCTCCGGCAAGTCGACCTTCATTCGCACCCTCAACCGGCTGGAGGAGCACGACGAGGGCCGCATTCTGATCGACGGCATCGAGCTGACCGACGACCTGGACAACCTAGAGGCGATCCGCTCCGAGGTCGGCATGGTCTTCCAGCAGTTCAATCTCTTCCCGCACGTGACCGTGCAGCGCAACATCACGCTCGGCCCTCAGAAGGTGCGCCACCTGCCGGAGGCGGAGGCGAACGAGCTGGCGACGCAGTTGCTGGAACGCGTCGGCATTCCGGAACAGGCGGACAAGTTCCCGGCGCAGCTCTCCGGCGGCCAGCAGCAGCGCGTCGCGATCGCGCGCGCTCTCGCGATGCAGCCGAAGATCATGCTCTTCGACGAGCCCACCTCGGCGCTCGACCCGGAGATGATCAAGGAGGTGCTGGACGTGATGCGCGAGCTCGCTGAGTCCGGCATGACGATGATCGTGGTGACGCACGAGATGGGCTTCGCCCGCGAGGTCGCCGACCGCTTCCTCTTCTTCGACGACGGTCAAATCGTCGAGGAAGGCACGCCCGAGCACTTCTTCGAGAACCCGGAGGAGGAGCGCACCAAGCTCTTCCTCTCACAGATCCTCTAGCCCCCGAAGGGGGCTGCATAGCTGGTCGGCGTCCAGCACCTCAGTCCAGCGCGCCTGCCTCGGCATACTTCGCAATCTCGTCCGCGCTGAGGCCCACGACCTCAGTCAGCACGTCGTAGGTGTCGGCACCCAGTAGCGGCGCGAGCCGCGTCTGCGCCGGGTTGCGCTGCGTGTGCACCGGGTTGCGATGCACGAGGAACTCCCGTCCGACGGGGTGGTCGAGCTTTGCGAAGTGGTTCGGCCCGAGTGTGGGGTCGACGCGCACCATCTCCTCGATGTTCTGGAACGGCCCGGCCGGCACCCCCGCCTGCTGTAGCGTCTCGGCCAGCGCCTGCCTGTCGTCCCAGCCGAGGATCCAGCGCTCGATCAACGCGTCGAGATCATCCTCGTGCGCACGCCTGCCCTCGGCCGTCGCGAAATCGGGGCGTTCGAGGTCGGGGTCGCCGATCAGCGCGACGAGCGCACGCCACTGCTCGTCCGTCTGCACAACGATCGCGCACCACGACTCGTCGCCTGCGCAGCGGTAGATGTTGTGCGGCACGGCCACGCTGTCGCGGTTGCCGATGCGCTCCGCCACCTCGTCGTTCGCCGTGTAGTGGAGGATCGATGCGCCCATCATCGATGCGGTTGCCTCGTACTGGCTGAGCTCGACGAACTGGCCCTCGCCAGTCGCCTCGCTGTGGTGCAGGGCGGCCATCACGGCAATCGCGGCGTGGAAGGGGTTGGCCGAGAAGTCGGGGAAGTGGTGACCGAACGGGAGGATTTCGGTGTCGGGATGCCCGGAGACTGACTTCAGACCACCAGCACCGGCGAAGGGGTCGCCAAAACCTTTCCAGTGCGAACGCGGCCCCTCCGTCTCCATCGTCGGCATGTGCACGACGATGATCTTCGGGTTCAGATCCTTCGCGTCCTCGTAGGCCAGCCCCCAGCGCTTGAGGGCGGCCGGGGCGAGGTTGGAGCAGATCACGTCCGATTCGCGCACGATCGCGTGCAGCAGCTCCAGCCCCTCGGCGGTGTTGAGGTTGAGCGTGCAGGAGCGTTTGCCGGCGTTGACGTCGTTGAAGTAGCCACTGGCGTCGGTGTTCGAATTGGCGTCGCCCGGCAGCTCGCCGTAGAGCCGCGCCGGATTCACCCTCGCGCCATCGATGCGGGATCGCGATTCGATGCGCACGACGTCCGCGCCAAAGTCGGCGAGCAGCCGCGAGGCGAGCGGGCCGGCGACGATGAACGAGAGGTCGACGATGCGTACGCCCTCCAGCGGCAGGCCCATCACACCACTCCCGCCTTAGCGAGCTGCGCCAGCTGATCACCGTCGACACCCAGCGAGGCGAAGACCTCGCTGTTGTGTTCGCCGAGCAGCGGTGGCCGCCGCCCGATGCGCGCGTCCGCAGCGCCGAAACGCATCGGCACCGCCATGTCGGAGAAGTTGAGGCCCAGGCTCGGCTCCTCGACATCGACGAAGAAGCTGCGTTGCTGGAGGAACGGGTCACTTACCAGTTGCTCGGAATCGGTCACCGGCAACGCGTGGATGCCGCGGTCCTGGATCGCCTCCATCAGCTCCTGCCTCGGCAGGGTCGCGACCGCGCGTGCCAGGGCATCTCCGAAGTCGGGGCTGTCGATGAAGCCGAGACCCGGCGAGCGGTCGCGTAGCTCCACTAGCTCATCGCCCGCACCGAACTGTTGCATCACCTCGACGATCGCATCGGAGCGCACCCGGAAGGCGCCGATCGTCATGTAGCCGTCGCGCGCTCGGTAGAGGCCACCCGGCATGTCGAGGCCCGCACCGACCCGTTCGCGCCGGAATCCGAACTGGTGGAAGAGCGAGGCGTTGCCCATCTGCAACGTCGGCAGCGCGCAGACGCGTTCGACGGCGATGTCGACCAACTCCCCGCCGTTGCCGCGACGCGAACCGAAGAGCGCGATCAACGCGCCCAGCGCCGCCGCCAGCCCGCTCATCTCCGACCCTTGCTCCGGCCCGAAGCGCGCCGGGCGTTCGTTGCGCACACCGAAGATCTGGATCATCCCACCCATCGCCTGGCAGATCAGGTCGCTGCCCAGCCACTCGCTGCGCTCGCCTTCGAGGCCGAAGGGCGTGACGGAGACGACGACGAGCGGTGGTTCGGCCGCAGCGAGCTCTTGCAGGTCGAAGCCCCATCGCGCGAGCTGGCCGTTGTCGAAGACGGCATCGACCTCCCCGAGCAGCTTCGCCAGCAGCTCGCGTCCCCTCGGCTGGCTGGCATCGAGCGTGATGCCGCGCTTGCCAGCGTTGTAGTGCAGGAAGTAGAGACTCGGGCGCTCCCCATTCCCCGGATCGCTGCCCGTCGCTCCAGACTGGCCTCGGTAGAGCGGCTCGCGACTGCGGTGCGCCCCCCCGCCGGGCGGCTCGACGCGAATCACGTCGGCACCCATCGAGGCGAACAGGCGAGGGCCGTAGACGCCCATGCCGTCGATCAGGTCGAGCACGCGGATACCTGCCAGCGGGCCAGTCTCAGCCATCGATCCCCTTCGCACCGCACCCGTTCGAGTGGGCGGACTATAGCGCAGCGTACGCCCAGCCCGGAGTCACTGGCGCGAGAACTGCTGTAGGTTAGGCGCGCGCGGAAGCGGGCAGCATGACCAGTCAGACAGTCGAACGGTACGAGGGCACGTGGCGGCGGCTCGCCAACATCTCTGCCAGTCGCAAGGGCTCGATCCACGACGACGATGCGGCCCGAGGGATGGGATTCCGGGGCGGCTTCGTACCTGGCAGCACCGTGGGGCAGGCCGCGATGCCGGCGATCATCGCCCGCCTTGGTCCGCAGTGGATGGAGGGCGGGTGGTACAGCTTCAAGTTCGTGCGCCCGGTCTACGTCGACGAGGAGGTGCGCGAGGTCGGTGCGGAACTGCTCGCCGACGGCACACTGCCGCTGCAGGTCGAAGCTCGCGACGGTCGCCTTTGCTGCGACGGCGCGGCGGGCCTCGGCACGACTGTGCCGTGGGATGTCTCCGAGGACGGCACGCACGGAGCGGACGAGGTCTTTCCCGCGATGACGATCGGCGATGCGTTCGCCCCCGGGGAGCTACACGTCGTCGCGGAGGAGGTCGCGGCGATGATCGCCGCCGCCGGCGACCCGACGCCGTGGTACGAGAGCGAGTCGCCATGGGGCGACCCAATCATTCCGCCGGAGCGGCTGATGAACGCCGCCTTGAACCACATCCGCGGCGAGATTCTCACCGACGACAGGGTGCGCAATCCGGGGATGTGGGCGGAACACTCGATCACGATGGCGCAGCCCGTCTTCGCCGGTCGCACCTACACGCTCACCGAGCACCTGGCGGACAAGGGCCGCTCCGGGCGCACCGCCTACGTCGACTACCAGTTCGAGATCGTGGACGAAGCAGGGGCGCCGTGCGCGACGGGCCGTCACAAGATCAAGTGGATCCTGCAGTCCGAGCAGCCGGGCGATAAGGACTAAGCGGAGTCGACGCCCGGGGCTGAGCCGAGGGACATCGAGAGGACCGAGGTGCGCAGTTATCGCCCGCTGACGGGTGTCCGCGTCCTCACCTTCGAGGCGGCCGTCACACTACCCTCCGCGACGCGCGTGATGGCCGACCTGGGCGCGGATGTGGTGCAGGTGCGCCGCCCCGGTCGCGCCGTCGACAACTTCATCGCCACCTACGATGGCACGCTGATCAACAAGCAGTCGATCTTGATCGACCTGCGGATGGAGGAGGGTCGGACGCTCGCGCTGCGGCTTGCCGCGCAGGCCGATGTCGTCTGCAACAACTTCACACCCCGAGTGATGCGCGGCTTCGGGCTGGACTACGGTCGGCTACGCGCCGTGCGCGAGGATCAGATCGTGATGCAGCTCTCCGGCTACGGCGCGCCCGGGCCGTGGGCCGACTACCCCGCCTACGGGCCGAGCGTCGAGGCGGCGGGGGGTCTCAATTCGTTGATCGGCAACGAGGGTGAAGTGCCCGTGCGCATCGGCGGCGGCGTCTTCGCGGATCAGCTCGCCGGGCGCTACGCGACCGTCGCCTTACTCGCCGCCCTTGTCCATCGCCAGCAGACCGGCGAGGGTCAGTACATCGACCTCTCGATGTATGAGGGCATCGTGCACGTCCACGGGCAAGACGTGATGGCAGCCAGCGCCGCTGGGCCCGACCCCGCGCGACGCGGCAATCGCGACCCGGCGATCGCGCCGCAGGGCATCTACGCGGCGGCCGGCGCAGACGAGTGGGTCGCAATCTCTGTCGAGACCGACGAGCAGTGGCGCGCCCTCGCCGAGTGCATCGGGTTCGACGATGCGTCGCTCGACCGCGTCGAAGCGCGGCGCGAACGCCACGACGAGATCGATGAGGCGATCGCGGCGTGGGCGCGCCAGCGGTCGAAGCACGACGCGGCGGAGCTTCTCCAGTCGTGCGGCGTGATCGCCGGGCCGGTGCAGGCCCCGCGTGACCTCGCTGTCGACGCCGGCTACATCGAACGCGGCCACTTCCGCCCGATCCGGCACCGCGAGCCGATCGCGGCGGCAACGTGGCATCCGCACCTCAGCCAGCTGCCGAAGATCAACGGCGCACGTCGCGCCCCGCTCACGGAGGCCCACGCGGACGGCGCGGATAACGCGGCCGTCCTCAAAAGCTGGCTCGGTCTCGATGCCGCCGAGGTTCGTCAGTTACACGAGAGTGGCGTCACGCCGACCGGAATTCCGCTCGTCACCTCCGCGTCGGATGTGCCGCGCCGGGGCCCCTCCGACGCGGACCACGCCGCGCGCGTTGGACGGGCCCACGGACAGGACGCGCCCTAGTGCTGCGTGTGATCGAGCTCGCTGGTGGTCTCGCCTCGCAGTTCGCGACCATGGCGCTCGCGGAACTTGGCGCGGACGTGATCAAGGTCGAACCGCCGGACGGTGACCCCCTGCGCGCACGTCGCGAGGTCGCGCCGGACGACCTCAGCTTCGAGTACCTCAACCGCCGCAAGCGCAGCGTCGCGCTCGACCTCGAGAGCAGTGAGGGCCGCGCCACGCTGCTCGAACTCGTCGCCGACGCGGATGCGGTGATTGAGGATTTCGACACTGAGACGCTCCGCCGGCTGCGGCTCTCGTACCGCACAATGCGGCGCGCGCAGCCGGGCGTCGTACTCACCTCGATCAGCGGCTTCGGGCGCAGCGGGGCTCGCTCCGACTGGCGGGCGAACGACTTCGTCCTGCAGGCGATGGGCGGCGTCGTCGACGGCACCGGCTGGGGGGACCAGCCTCCGCAGCGGCTCCCCGGCAGCCCGGCCAGCTTCTCCGCCGGGTTGCAAGCTGCCGCGCTCACCTCCGGGGCAGTCTATGGAGTGCGCGCCGGCGAGGGTGGCGTACACATCGATGTCTCGATCCAGGAGGCGATGTCGACGCACTGGACACGCGAGATCGAGCGCTACATCTACCACGGCCTGGGCGTCTCGCGCGGCAATGTGGAGATGGGCCTGCAGGGCTTCCCCCACACGGTGATGGCGAACGACGGCTACCTCTACCTGCTGGCCCTGCGCGCGGAGTGGGAGCCGCTGGGTCACTTACTCGGCCTCGACGACTTCATCACGCACGAATGGAGCGACCCGCGGACGCGGCTTGAGCGCTGGGACGAGATCGCCCCGCAATTCACCGCGAACATCGCCGCCCGCAGCAAGTACGAGTGGTTCGCCGACGCCGCCGCGCAGGGCTACACGTTCGCCCCCGTCGACGACATGGCCGAGGTGCAGCAGAGCCCGCAGTTGCTCGCCCGCGACTTCTTCCGCGAAGCAAAGATCGAGGGCGAGAGCGTGACGACCCCAGGCCTGCCCTTCACCTTCGCTGCCACACCACCGCGCCCCAACGTCGTCCCCGGCGTCGGTGAACACACCGCCGGGGTGCTGGCGGAGCTGCGCGGCGGCTAACCGGTTCGACCAGCGAACCCCACGAACGGCCGCAGCGCAGGCGCGCTATGATCGCGCTCGCAGTCAGCGAGGGAGGCGACCCGGTGGGTATCGTCTACGAGAAGCGCAACCAGATCGCTTACATCACGTTCAGCAACCCCGACAAGGCGAACATCCTGGACCGGGCGACTTCGGACGAGATCTCCGAGGCGTGGATCGATGTCTGGGAGGATCGCGACATCCGCTGCGCGATCATCACCGGCGAGGGTGACCGCCATTTCTGCGGCGGGCACAACCTGGCACCGAACCCCGAAGTCTCGGTGGACGACCGTGCGTTCCTGCGAGCGCAGAAGATGTACTGGCCACTGGCTGGCACCGTCAACGGTGCAAAGACCGGCCTCGATGGCCGCATGGGCGACCACTACCCGCGCGTCTGGAAGCCGGTGATCGCGGCGGTCAACGGCTGGGCGGCAGGCGCGGGCCTCTACCTGCTGCTCGCATCGACGGACATTCGCATCGCCTCGGCGGAGAACGCGCGCTTCAAATTCGCACTGCTCACGCAGGGCTGGCTCGGCAACGGGCCGGGCGCGACGTTGCTCGCGCGCCAGCTCCGCTACGCCGACGCGATGCGCATCCTGCTCACGGACGAGCCCATCGATGCGGAGGAGGCGCTGCGCATCGGACTCGTCAATGAGGTCGTGCCGCACGTCGACCTGATGGATCGCGCCGAACAGATCGCGGAGCAGATCAAGTCGATGCCCCCGATCGCGGTGCGCATGATGAAGGAGTTCCTGATCCGCTTCGGTGACGCGCCGACCGACATGGCGTGGCAGGTCCAGAACTTGATGAACACGCTGCTGATCCAGACGACCGCCGACGGCGCCGAGGGCACGGCCGCCTTCAACGAGAAGCGTCCACCGAACTTCACCGGCGCAATCCGACGCCCGGGCGAGCCTTTCCCCGAGCCGACCGAGGAGCACTGGCAACGACTGAACGAGATCTACCGCTCAGGTGGCTACTAAGGCGGCATGGCCGCTCGCAAACGCGGCGAACCCTCCGAGTGAGTGACAGGCTCCGACGGGGCGAAGCACCGAGTGTGCAAAACGGGCCACGCACTTGCGATCGCCGGCACACAAGGGCGTTACAGTGAAGCTATGGAAAACTCACGTTCGATCGGAATCGGAACTGCCCTCGGAATTGTCGTGGGGGCGGTGCTGTTCGCGGTGACTGATTATCCCGCCTGAATCGCCTTCGGGACCGTGTTCGGGGCGGCGTTCGGCGCCGGCGCACCCCGACTCATGGAGCAGCTCGGCAACGACTAGAGGACAGCGGAGAGCAGCGACCGACTACTCCAGCGCCCCGGCCGCGTGTAGCGTCGCCAGCTCTTCGTCGCCGAGCCCCAGCACGTCTCGCAGCACCGCGTCAGTGTCCGTGCCGAGTCCCGGTGCGGGCCGCGGCAGCGGAAGCTCGAGGTCCGCGAGTTGCCACGGCAGCCCCGGCAACGGTCGCTCGACGCCCTCGACGTCCGCGCCGAGGCGGTAGAAGCCCCGCTCTTGCAGGTGCGGGCTCGCGAAGAGGTCCAGCGAGGAGTTCGACGGCGCAGCGGGCACGCCCGCGTGCTGTAGCTCCAGCCACGCCTCGTCGGCATCACGTCCCGCGGCCCAACCACCGATCGCCGCATCGACCTCCTCCGCGCGAGCCTGCCGGGCATCGAACGCCCAAGATGTATCGAGGCCGCCGACCACCGAGCAGAGCGTGTGCCACTGCTCGTCTGTCGTGACGGCAACGGCGAGCCAGCTGTCGTCGCCGGCGCAGCGGTAGACGCCGTGGGGCGAGAAACGGGGGTCGCCGTTGCCTGCCCGCTCGTGGAGGCGGCCGCTCAACTGGTAGTCGAGCAGCGGCCCCGGCATCGTCCAGAGCAGCGCCTCCACCATCGAAAAGTCGATGCGCCGTCCTCGCCCGCTGCTGCGCCGCTCGCGAAGGGCCGCGACGGCCGCCGAGGCCATCAGCATCCCGCACATCGGGTCGAGCCACGCCATGCCGATGGCGGCGGGGCGGCCGGGGTAGCCGTTCATCCCTGCGAAGCCGGTGAAGCACTGCAACAACGTTCCGTACGCCACCCGATCGGCCTGCGGGCCAGTGCCTCCCATGCCCGACGCGGAGATGAGCACGAGGTCGGGGCGCAGCCCGAAGAGCACGTCATCGCCGAGGCCCAGCCGCCCCATCACGCCGGTCGCGAAGTTCTCGACCACGACATCGCTCTGCTCGACCAGCCGTCGCGCGATCGCGACCGCCTCCGGCGATCGCAGGTTGAGCGAGATGCCCTGCTTGCCCTGCCCGAGCACGGAGTGCAGCTCCGAGGCTCGGCCGGGGTCCGGCCGCCCGCCCGATTCGACCTTGATCACCTCCGCGCCCATGGCGGCGAGGTAGCGCGTGCAGGTCGGCCCCGCAATCACCCAGCTGAAGTCGAGCACTCGCACCCCCGCGAGCGGACCCTCGGCAGCGTTCTCGGGAGTCGGGGTAGCTGTCGACCGATCGCGCCACGCCACGTCCGGCGACGGCGGGTCAGCCTGTTCAGTGATTCCCTCGGCACCGAAGCCGAAGGGCAAACCCGGTGCGAGTACCTCGGTGCCATCGACGGTGAGCGAGCGGAACGATTGCCGATGCTCGAGCTGCGGCGATTCGAGCAGGTCGGCGGGGGTGCTGAGCGGGAAGCACGGCACGTGGGCGCCCTGCCCGGCCTCGAAGATCTCGGCTTTGGTGTGCTGACTGCTCCACTGCGACATCAGCGCGTGCAGCTCGCCCCAGCGCGCCACCTTTACCTCGCGGTCGTCGACCTGGCCTTCTCGCGCCCACTCCGGGTCGCCCATCACGCCGACCCACGCCTTCCACTGGTGAGCCTCGCGGGGCGAGATCGCGATCTGGCCGTCGCTGGTCGGCAGGATGGTGACGATCGTGCTGCCGAAGCCGGCGCGCTTACGGCTCTCCGGTGTCTCGTCGTACGCGGGATGGGCGAGGTCGCGGATCGCCATGCAGGCCAGCGCCTCCTGCACGGAGACATCGATCAACTGGCCCTCGCCGGTTCCCTCACTGCCGTAGAGCGCGTGCATCGCGGCGCAGGTAGCGGTGACGCCCGCGATGAACTGCGACTGCTCGCCCGCCGCACGCACAGGCGGCTCTTTTTCCGGGTCGGCGACCGGGCCGATCAGCAGCTTTGCGATACCGCTGCCGTGGAAGCCGATCAGGTCACTGCCCGCGAAGTCGCGATACGGCCCGCTGAGCCCGAACGGCGTGACCGCCACGACCACCGCAGCGGGCGCTGCGCGCCGCAGTGCATCGAGGTCGAAACCACCGAGGCCCGCCTCCCCCTCGCCCGAGGCGACCACCACGAGGTCGGCCTCGCCGGCCAGCCGCGCGATCGTGTCTGCATCGCCCTCGGTGAGTCGTTTGCCCAAGCTGAGCGCCGCGTCGACCGGCGTCGAGAGCGCGTCGGCGACGCGCACGACGTCCGCACCGAGGCCCGCGAAGACGTTGCCGCAGACTGCCGCAGCGAGCCCACGACCGAGCTCCAGCACACGCAGCCCGTCGAGCATCTGCGCTCCACTCTGCGCCTCGGCCTGGGGCCCCGCCGCCTCCGAGGTCATCGAGCTAGCCCTGTTCGCGCTTCGCGACGTTGAAGATCGTGGTGTGGCGGACGCGTGCCAGTCGCGTCCCGTCCTCGCCGGTGATCAGCCCGTCGGCGGCGATGTACTGGTGGCCCTTGCGCTCGAAGACCTCGACGCCGCGCCCGGCGATCGTCACCGTCTGCCCAGCGTAAGCGGGTGCGAGGTGCTGGATGTGGCTCTTCGCGTGGATCGATGGCGCGTACTCGAACGTGTGGTGCATGTACGGCGACATGCGGGCGGCGATCCAGCCGGGGTGAATGCGCGGCCGATCGCCGTGGAAGAGCGGATGCTCGTCCGCCACCTGCTCGGTCGCGTAGCTCCGTGCCTGCTCGGCGCTGATCTCCACCGCCTGCGGGCGCAGGTCCATGCCGACTGGCGCGTTGTCGAGCGTGAGCTGAGGCAGCGAGTCCGGCCTCGGCTCCGGCTCCAGCCGCTGCGGCGTCAGCATCTCGCCGAGCCACGGCGCATCACCGGGGCCCGCGAGGCCGACGAGGCAGCTCTTCCCATCCTGGTTCGTCATGTCGAGCGCGAAGCTGCCGTCGGGCTGCTCCGTCAGTCGGACGGTCATCTCGTCGCCGGGGAACGTCGGCCGTCGGAAGCTCACCTCGCACCAGCCGTGGTCGAGCCAGCCGTCGCCCAGCGCCTCCATGATCGCGGGCGCGGCCCAGCCGTAGACGGTGACGCCACCGACAAGCGCTGCCCGGTAACCGTACTCCGCCCCGCCGGAGGTTGAATGGATCGGGTTCCCGAGGCGTGGTGCGTCCGGGTCCTCCATGAACGCCGTGATCCGTCGTTCTGCCACTCGAGGTTCGGCCGTCATGCTCGCCTCCGTTTTCGCACCTCGTTGATCTGAGGGCGCGGCACAGCATAGTCGACCCTCGCCGGCGGCCGCGCCGCTCGAACGTCTCGGGCGAAATGTGCCAGACTCGCGCGGGCGCGCACAGCGAGCGTCGCGCCGCACGAAGGGAAGCACGATGCCGGGGACAGTCCTCTACGAGCGCGAAGGCCACATCGCCACGATCACCTACAACCGTCCGGAGGTGCTGAATGCCATCGACGGGGAACTGCGCGAAGACCTCAATGCCGCGTGGGTGCAGTTCCGCGACGACGAAAAGGCGTGGGTCGGGATCGTCACCGGCTCCGGTCGCGCCTTCTCCGCGGGCGCCGACCTGCGGGGCGGGGGCGCGCCGCCCAGCGGCACCTTCTGGGAAGTCCCGAGCCTCAGCTCGCTCGAGAGCGGCCTCGAGGTCTGGAAGCCGGTGATCGCGGCGGTCAACGGCTACTGCCTCGGATTCGCCCTCACCCTGGTCGCCGCCTGCGACTTCGTGATCGCCAGCGACCAAGCGCAGTTCGGCTTCCCGGAGGTGACGCTGGGCATCCCGACGATCCAGGGCGCGATCCGCATGCCGAAGCGCGTCGGCTGGCAGAACGCGATGGAGCTGCTACTGCTCGGCGAGCGCGTCGATGCGGACCGCGCGAAGGAGATGGGGCTGGTCTGGAAGGTCGTCCCCCACGACGAGCTGATGGCCGAGGCGAAGACGCTGGCGGAACGTCTGCTCAAGCCCGCCCCCCTCGCGATCCGCGCCACCAAGGAGGTCGCCTCGCGCGGCCAGGAGGTCCCCTTCATGGAGGCGATCCGCTTCGGCGAGACGATGCGGCGCGTCGCCGGAGCCACCGAGGACGCAACGGAGGGCCGCACCGCCCGCGCCGAGGGCCGCGAACCAGACTGGCAGGCGCGCTAGGGCCCCAAGGGGCTCGTACGGGCTGGATGGGGCGGGGCCGGTCGAAGGGTGACCCCGGCCGTTCGCGCGCCGGAGTCCGGTCCTCGCCCGCTACCTTCGTGAGAGATGGACCCACCCACCCACCCGTACTTTCGGGGGCGGAGCCCCCACGAATCCGAGGGCGGGTGGGCGGGCTTTATTCAAGAGGGTTCACTGGCCGTCGCTCTGGCGAGTAGCAGAACTGCAGCCCCTCGGAGGGGAACAACGCGCTAGACTGCGCCACGCGAATGAAAGGCACCGCCATGACCTACGAAAACATCACGCTCGAACTGGACGACCGGCTGGCCACCATCACGCTCAACCGGCCCGAAAAGCTGAACGCGCTCTCCAACGACCTGCGAGGCGAACTGTTCGACGCCCTCAAGGAGGCCGAGGCCAACCGCGACATCGGCGTGATCATCATCGAGGGCGCGGGCCGGGCCTTCAGCTCCGGCTACGACCTCGCCCCCTCGCCCGCCGATGAAAACCCCTACGTCCACCCTCGCTCGGGGATGCCGGATGTCGGTACCACGCACCCGAACCACTACGACTGGTCGCGCCACGTGCTGCTGGCGAACTGGACGATCTGGGAACTCTCGAAGCCGGTGATCGCCAAGATCCACGGCTACTGCCTGGCTGGAGGCACGGAGCTCGCCTCCTTCTGCGACTTCCGCATCGTCGCCAACGACACCAAGGTCGGTTACCCGCCGGTGCGAGCGATGGGCACGATGGACATCATGTGGGCGCCGTGGCACATGCCGATGACGAAGGCCCGCGAGTTCGCCTACGTGGGCGACTCCTTCAGCGGGCAGGACATGGCCGACCTCGGCTGGGCGACCTACGCGGTGGAGCCCGACCAGCTCGACAGCTTCACGGAGGAGTTCGCACGGCGCATGGCGCACATCGACAACGACATGCTGGCGTATTCCAAGCGGTCCGTGAACCGCCAGTACGAGATGATGGGCATCCGCAACGGCCTGATGTCCGGCACCGATGTCGAGGCGATGAGCAAGCACCGCCCGGCCGCCAGCGAGTGGGGCAAGCACGTACGCGAGGAAGGCCTGAAAGCCGCGCTCGAATGGCGCGATGGCCCCTTCCGTGACTTCCGCGGCGCGTACGACTCAGCACCGAAGCAACGCGCCCTCGCGGGCGACGACAGCGACGGCAAGGCTACGACCCCGGACGGCTCGTAGCGCTAGGCGGCGAGGCCGCGCGAAGCAGGGGCATCCTTCGACACGCTCAGGACGAGCGGCTTGATCCCGGCGACAAGCCCGTGTAACTACGCGGGCTTCATGTAGTCACGCGGCAGCCGTCGAGATGCGTCGACCGGCGCGGGCGGTTCCGCTAGTGGCGGCTCTGGCTGTTCCGCTAGTACAGGCTCGGGCGGCGCAGTGGGTTTTTCGACTACCGGCTCGGGCGGAGCGGGTGGCTCCTCGGCTACCGGCTCGGGCGACGCGGGTGGCTCCTCCGCTACTGGATCGGGCTCGGGCTCGACGACCGGCGACAGCGGAGCTGCTGCGACCGCGACCGGCGACAGGGCCGGGGCTGCCTCGATGCCCTCGTCTCGGCTCGCCGCTTCGCGCTGCTGCATCTGCCGGATCATGTCGGCGGGCGAGACGGTGCGGAGTGGAATCTCCGGGATCAGGGCCGTGATCAGCACACCAATCGCGACGACGATCGCGCCGAGCAGGAAAACGAAGGCGATCGCATCCGCGAGCGGCGTCTGGATCGCCAGCAGGATCTGATCGAATGGCGGCGCGCCCAGCGTGTTCGTCGCCTCGTAAACCTCGCGCACGCGGGCGACGCCCTGCTCGTTGAGGAAGGAGTCGGCGTTGGCGGCGATCACCGGCGCATTCGCAGCCACCTCCGCGACCCCTTCGCGGAAACGGTTGAGCATCAGGCCGGTGAAGATCGCGACGCCCAGCGTGCCGCCGACGGAGCGGAAGAACTGCACGCTTGAAGTGGCGACGCCGATGAACTGCATCGGCAGTGAGTTCTGCACGGCGACCGAGAAGACGGGGAACGTCGCCCCCATGCCGAGGCCGACGATCACCATGTTGCGCACGATCACAACCTCGGTCGTCGTGCGGTCGATCAGGGCGAAGAGACCCAGCCCAACCGCCACCAGCGCCATGCCGAGCACGGCCTGGATGCGATAGCGGCCCGTCCTCGTGATCAGCAGCCCGGCCGCGGCTGAGCTGACGACGATGCCCAGCGACATCGGCGCGGTGAGCGAGCCGGAGTTCGTCGCCGCGACACCTCGGACGCCCTGCAGGAACAGCGGGACCATCGTGATCGCGCCGAACATGCCGGCGCCGGTCAACGTCGTCGCGACCGCGGCCACGGTGAATGTGCGGTTCTTGAAGAGGTGCGGCGGCAGCATCGGGTCGGGCGCGCTCAGCTCGGCCAGGATGAAGAGCACGCCCATCACGCCAGCGACGCCGAAGAGCAAGAGCAGCTCGGCAGAGTCCCACGCGTAGCGGTTGCCGCCCCAGACCAGCGCCAGCAGCAACGGCACCATCATGTTCGCCAGCAGCACCGCGCCGATCATGTCGATCTTTGGCTTCGCCGTGCTCGTCCGCATGAACGGCACGACCACGAGAATCACGAGGAAGGCGAGCGCGATGATCGGGAGGTTTATGTAGAAGATCCAGCGCCACGAAATCGATTCCGTGAGCGCGCCACCGACGACCGGGCCGATCACCGAGGCCAGCCCAAAGGTCCCGGAGATCAGGCCCGTGACTTTCCCCCGCTCCAGCGGTGAGTAGAGGTCAGCGACGACAGCAAAGGTCGTCGTCATGATCACGCCACCGCCGACGCCCTGGATGCCACGCATCAGCGCCAGTTGCTCCATCGACTGCGCCGCGCCAGCGCCGAGCGAGCTGACGAAGAAGATCAGCAGGCCGGCGAGGAAGAGCGGCTTGCGCCCGAACTGGTCGCCGAGCTTGCCTGCGATCGGCACCGCGAGCGTGGACGTCAGCATGTAGGAGGTGAAGACCCATGGCAGCAGGTGCAGCCCACCGAGGTCAGCGACGATGCTCGGGATCGCCGTCGAGACCACCGTCTGGTCCAGCGCGGCGACGAAGAGAGCGATCATCGAGCCGATGACGACGACGATCCGCGACTTCGATCCGATCGCCATCTGTGCGGCGGGGGGCGATCTCGTTGCTGCCCCGGACGCTGACTCCGCCACTACGCGTCGGCCGGGGCGCAGGCACGCATCACGGCGCGCACGGAGTCGAGGCCAGGGCGTGCGGCGACGACGCGCACGAGCGCGACATCGAGGCCCTTTGCCAGCTTCAGAAAGTGCTCTCGCGCGCCATCAAGCGTGCCGTAATAGCCGACGCCGAGCAGCATGTCGTCGGAGGCCGCGTTCGCGACCTCATCCGGCGAGGCGCCACCCTCGCGTAGCTTGTCGAGCTGCGCCAACTCATCGGCGAAACCCATGCTCTCGAAGTGCGGACGGTAGGCGATCGGCGGGCTGCCGGGCGTCGGTGGCGGGCCCATCGCGTAGCCGGTCGTGGCTCGCGCCAGCCCGCGACGCGCGACCTCGATGTCGTCATCGACGCAGATGCGGATGTACTCCGTCAGCGGCACGGAACCGGGCTCGCGGCCGCCTCGCTTCGAGCCCTCGTCGACGAGCGTGCGGGCCGCCGCGATCTGCGCGGGCGTACACCAGTTGAGGCAAATGCCGTCCGAGAGTTCCCCGCCCAGTTCGAGCATGCGAGGGCCGAGCGCGCCCAGGTAGACCGGCGTGCGTGGGGGCGGGTCGATGCCCAGCTTCTGGGCGCGCACCGTCAGCGCTTCGCCCTCGTAGTCCATCGCCTCGCCCGCCAGCAGGCCGCGGATCGTGGTCAGGTAGTCGCGCATCACGGCCAGCGAGGACTTCGTGCGGATGCCCATCGCCTTGCGGAACGCGGGGTTGTAGATGCCGCCGGTGCCGATGCCCAGGATGAAGCGCCCGCCCGTCTGCGCGCCCAGCGTGCCGGCGCTCATCGCGAAGCCCATCGGCGTGCGGTAGGCGACTGGCGAGACGGAGATGCCGGTCGTCAGCCCCTCCGGGACCACCTCGCGGCTCGCCTGCCAGCGGGTGGCGCAGAGCTGGAAGGAGTCGAGGCCGGAGCCCTCCGGCGTCCAGAGGTGCGTGTAGCCAAGCTCCGCCGCCTCCCGCGCCAGCGTCGCCTGATCGTCGAACATCATGCCAAGCGTGAAGTCGAGGCCAAGGCCGACTTCCTGAGGTGGGGCTGCCATGGGAAGGATCCTGTCGAGCAGCGCGGGGCGCGTGCTGCGTGCCGACCGATGCTGAGGGGTCAGGGGGTCTGCGATCAATCCGTCCGGTGATCGCAGGAGCCGACGAGGGCGCGATCAGCCGCCCAGCGGGATCGCCGTGCGCACCCGCCGGGTGCCGTCTTCGTCGCTCTCCAGCACCGCCACCTCCCGCACCGCGGTGCTGATCGGCAGCTGAGGATGGACGCCGGCGGCGACTTCCTCTGCGACCGCCTCGAAACCGCCTTCTCGCGAGGCGTCGACGATCGTGAGGTGTGGGATCACGTTGTCCTCGTGGATCCCGCCGTAGGGCGGGTAGTCCGGGAAGACCTCGTAGAGCCGATGCATCAGTGCCAGCAGCGGGCCGTCGTCATCGGGCTGCAGGTAGAGCACCGCCGTGAAGCGCCCCGCGTCGAGAAGGTGACATCGAACGACGGCTGGCTGAGCAGCACGTCGCGCAGCTCGGGCTCGTCGTCCTCGGTCAGCGGCGCATCGAACCAGGGGAAGGGCAGCGTGACGTGGGCCGGCACGCCGAACGCGGCCGAGCTATCGTAGCGGTCGCGCCAGCGCCCGACGACCGGCTCCGCCTCCGGTACGAGCAGGACAATCGCCGACTCACCACTCACCGCGACGCCTCCCTGCGAGTGCGCCGCAATCCTAGGCCCGCGCCCTCAGCTTGTCGCCTCGGCGAGCCGCCGTTCGAGGTAGCGGCGCTCGACCGCGTTCGTACAGAGGTCGATCGCGCGGCGGTAGGCGTCTGCCGCTTCGTCGTGTCGCACGGCGCGTCGCAGCAGATCGGCACGCGCGGCGGGGAGCAGGTAGTAGGAGGTCAGCACCTCGCTCTCCTCGATCGCGTCGAGCAGGCGCAATCCGGCCGCTGTCCTGCGCGTACTCGTCACCGCGTCACCCGAGACGCGAGCACAGCGCCTTGCCGAGGCGGACGGGATCAGCGAGGGCGACGCACGCAAGCAAATCGATGACTCCGACAGCGCACGCAACGACTACTTCCGTCGCTTCTACGATGTCAGCCAGGAGCTTCCGACCCACTACGACCTCGTCGTCACGACCGACAGCCTGAGCATCCAAGGCGCGGCCGACGTCGTGGTCGCTGCCGCGCAGGCATGACCCGCGCGGCCCGCACGCACACAGTCAGGCACACCCGCGGATGAGCGTCCGCATCGGCTTCGGCTTCGCCAACTTCCCGTTCTCCGGCCCTCGCAACTTCTGGCGCTGGGTCGAGATGCTGGAGGAAGGCGGCGTCGATTCGCTCTGGCAGACGGACCGCCTGATCTCGTCGCAGCCGATCCTCGAGCCGATGGCCACGATGGCCGCGCTCGCGGGTGGCACCGACCGCCTAAAGTTCGGCATGAACGTGGTCGTGATCCCGTTCCGTGACCCGCTGGTGATCGCCAAGCAGTGCGCGACGATCGATGTGCTCAGCAACGGCCGCCTGCTGCCTGCCTTTGGCGTCGGCCGTGAGGTCGCGCCGGAGTGGCGGGCCAGCGGCAAGGATCCGGCCCGTCGTGGCGCGAAGGCGGTCGAGGCGCGGGAGATCCTGACGCGGCTCTGGAACGAGGGGCACGTAACGTTCGAGGGCGAGCACTACCAGTTCGAGGATGCGACGATCTCGCCGCGCCCGATCCAGCAGCCGTTGCCGATCTGGATCGGCGGCAGCAGCAAGGCTGCGATCCGTCGCACCGCCCGACTGGGCAGCGGCTGGCTCAGCGGCGTGCAGAGCCCGACACAGGTCGCCCCCGTGGTGGCCGCGATCCGCGAGGCCTCCGCCGAGGCTGGGCGGCCGATCGACGACGACCACTACGGCGCCGGCTTCGCCTACCGCTTCGGCGACTGGGACGACCCGATAGTGCAGCGCACGGCCGCCGGCCTCTCCGGTGTCGCCGACGCAGGCGACCCTCGCGACTACATCGCCGTCGGCGACGCCGCAGCGATCCTCAAGCGCATCGAGGAGTACAAGGCCGCCGGCATCTCGAAGTTCGTGCTGCACCCGCTCACCGGGAGCGAGGATGAGGTGATGGACCAGACGCAGCGTCTGATTGAGACGGTGCTCCCGGCCGTCCACGGCTAAGGAGCTACGCGCCCTCGTCCGGGGGCTGCCAGCGCACGATCACACCATCCGCCTGCAGCGCGTCCAGTTCCGCCTGCGAGAGGCCGAGCTGCCCGAGCACCGTGGCGGTGTCGGCGCCGAGCGTCGGCGCGGCGTGCGGCGAGGCGCTGCTCGACTCGCTCATCTCCACCGGGGAGCGTGCGGTGCGGATCGTGCCCAGCGTCGGGTGCTCGTACTCCGGGATCAGGTCGTTCGCGACCACGTGCGGGTCGTCGTACAACTCCTCCGTGAGGTTGAACGGAGCGGCCGGCACGCCCGCCGAGTCGAGCAGCTCCAGCCACTCGGCCGAGGTGCGCTCGCGGAAACCCGTCTCCATCGCGTCCTTCACGGCCGTCACGTGCTCGACGGTCGCCGCGCTGGGGTCGTAGACGGGGCCCTCGATCGAAGGGTCATCGACGCCGACAGCGTCGCGCAGCGCACGTCGCAGGCGGTTGTTCAGGCAGGCGACGGCCAGCAGCCCGTCTTGCGTCGGGTAGACGCGGTAGTAGTTCTGCAGCATCGGTCGGCCGACGGCGCGCTGGCGCAGTGCAGCGATCTCCTCGTACGTCGCACCGTCCGCCCTCGCGTTCTCGACCAGCGCGAGGAAGGCGGCACGCTCCGTGACATCGTGTTGCTCCACCTGTGAGAGCGGGCGGTACTGCACGGAGAGCGCGGAGGCGAAGAGGCTGGTCGCGATCGACTGGCCGCGGCCCGTCTCCTGGCGCCGGTAGAGCGCACTGACGACCGCGAAGGCCGTGTACATGCCGCTCACAAGATCGGAGGGGGCGAAGGTGCGGACGCCGGTGGGCGCGCCATCGGTGATGCGCCCTTCGTACGCCATCACCCCAGCAGAGGCCTGCGAGAGCAGGTCGAAGCCACCGCGATGGCTGTACGGCCCGCTGTGGCCAAAGGCCGTGATGTCGGCGTAGACGATCTGCGGGTTCACGCCTCGCAGCGTCTCGTAGTCGAGCCCCAGCTGCTCCGCGACGCCCGGCCGGTAGTTGAGGACGACCGCATCAGCGGTCGCGACGAGGCGATGCGCGAGATCGCGGCCACGTTCGTCCCAGACGTTGAGCACGACGCTGCGCTTGCCGCGATTGAGGCCCAGGAAGGGTCGGCTCTCGTCCGGTGCGACCGGGCCCTGGTGCCGCCAGTGGTCGCCAGTTGGCGGCTCCACCTTGAGCACTTCTGCACCCATGTCCGCGAGCATCATGGTGCCGTACGGCCCGGCGATGTATTCCGTGAAGTCGACGATGCGCACGCCGTCCAGCGCCCCGGGTGGGAAGTCCCCGCTGCTACCAGCCTCGCTGCTCATCGGCTCGCCCCTTTGCGCACTTCAGGCTGCGATTCAACACCCGCTGCGCCGCGCGCGCTATTATCAGCGCGATGTCGGAGCAGCAGACCACCGCCGCAGAAGAACCTGTCGAGGCCGCACGCCAGGGCCTGTGGCCCTCGGTTGCGCTGACGGCAGGGATCACGGCCGTCACGTGGGCCGCGATCGCCTTCATCTTCATCCTCGGCTACATCGGCTTCGCCGTCTTCGGCGACATTGGCTCCGGCGCACGCGGGCTCGCGATCTGGGCCGTGCTCTGGATCGCGATGTGGGCCGTGTTCACGCTCGCGCTCGGCGGCGGGTTGGTGGCCGCGTTCCGCGCGTGGAAGGCACTCTACCCGCTGTTCCAGCCGCGATCGAGGCCAGTGCGCCCCAGCACCGCGATGGCGGCGGCCGACCCCCTGGACGACGTGAAGCGCATGGCGGTCGAGGAGGCCGAGACGCTGCTGCGACGGGGCAACGAGTAGGGCGCGAGCGCACCTGCTCACGACCACGCACCACGACAGCACGCCGGATAGGGAGCATCGATGCACGTCGCCGTGACGGGCTCCAGCGGGCTGATCGGCTCCGCGTTGGTCGCCCACCTCAAGGCGAGCGGGCACGATCCGCTGCCGATGATCCGGGGACCTCGCGACCAGGCCGCATCACTCTGGAACCCGGCCGAGCAGTGGGTACGCGAGGGCGCGCTCGATGGCGTCGATGCCGTCGTCCACCTCGCGGGCGCGGGCATCGCGGGCCGGCGCTGGTCGGACGATCGCAAGCGCGAGCTGACCGAGAGTCGCATCGCCGGTACGCGCCTGTTCGTCGAACACCTCCGCGCGCTGCCGTCCCCGCCTCGCGTGCTGATCAGCGCGTCAGCGGTCGGCTACTACGGGAGCCGCGGCGACGAGACGCTGACGGAAGATTCTGACGGCGGCGAGGGATTTCTCGCCGACCTCTGCGCGGCGTGGGAGGGGGAGTCGAGACGTGCGCAGGCGTTCGGTGTGCGTGCGGTGCAGATTCGCACGGCGGGCAGCGTGCTCGACCGCAACGGTGGGACGCTGGCGAAGATGATGCTGCCGTTCAAGCTCGGCCTCGGCGGCCGGCTTGCCAGCGGGCGTCAGTGGTTCACGTGGATCACGCTCGAGGACGAGGTGCGCGCGATCGAGCATCTGCTGCACTCCGAGTCGATCTCCGGCCCGGTCAACCTGACGGCGCCGGAGCCGGTGACCAACGCCGACTTCACACGCGCGTTCGCCCGTCAGCTTGGCCGTCCGGCGTTTCTGCCCGTCCCGGCCTTCGCGCTGCGTCTGCTGTTCGGCCAGCTCGCGGATGAGGCGATCCTGGCCAGCGGGCGGGTCGTGCCGGAGCGGCTGGTCGCATCGGGCTTCGAATACGCACACCGCGACCTCGATGCGGGCCTCGCGGCGGCGCTCGGCGACGGCCAGGCGATTCGCGGCGCCTGAGCGCTCGTCCGCGATTCGTCAGGCTTCGAGAGCGGTGCGGCCGCCAGTTTCTGTCGATGATTTCTGACGTGACTGCACTAATCGACGGCCGCTATCCATCGCTCGACGAAATGGCCGCCAAGATCACCGACCTGCGGCCGATGCCGGCCGTGGGTGCGCGCGTGCTTGAGCTGACGGATGGTGACAGCTTCTCCGCGCACGACCTCTCGCAGGCACTCAGCTCGGATCAGGCACTGACGGCGAAGCTGCTGCGTCTGGCCAACTCCGCCTAGTACAACTACCCATGTCGCATCTCCACCGTCCGCGACGCCGTGGTCCTGCTGGGCTTCCGCGCGGTGCGCTCGGCGACGCTCGCCTCATGCGTGATCGGCACGATGGAGGGCACCCACGAGCTCGACCCGGACGAGTTCTGGCGCTTCTCGATCATCGTCGGCGCGTTCGCGGAGATCCTGGCGCGCGAGCAGAACAGCTACCCACCCGACGAGGCGTTTGCCGGCGGCCTGCTGCACACGGTCGGGGTGCGCGCGCTCGACCAGTATCGCCCGGAGATGCTGCGCGAGACGCTGCACGATGTCCAGCTCGCCCTGCTCGGCTTCACAGACGCTCAGCTTGGTGGCGCGCTGACGCTGCACTGGAACTTCCCGGAGTCACTGGTCGCAGCCGTCGAGGGCTATTCGCTCGACGACCCCGACCTGCCGGGCATCCCGGATCTGACGGCACACGTCGTCAGCGCACGCGCCTTCACGCTCTCGCTCGGGATCAGCGGCGGACTGGGCTCGACTGGGCCCAGTCCGCCGCCTGCCGCGTGGATGCGCCCCGGTGTCACTGCGGAGCTCGCGCGGGCCGGCGGAGTTGAGGGAGTGATCGAACGGGCGAACGCGTTCGTCGAGGCGACGGTGACCTAGCGACGGTCGCCCGGCGAAGGGTGGCTCGCTACTCGAGCACGGCGGCGAGCGCCGCCTCGACCTCCGCAAGCGACATGATGCCTTCGAACTTCGCACTCACGCGGCCATCGCCGTCGACGATGAAGACCCACGGCTCCGTCGTCAGGCCCCACTCTGCCATCACCGGGAGCCCTACCAATCGCCCCGCGTCGCGCGCCTCTGCGAGGTCAAACGGCTCGATGTGGATGAACGCGGCCTCACTGCCGTAGCGGTCGAGCAGCGGACGCACGATACCGTCGATCACCGGGCCGCAGAACCGTGATTGGCAGAACGCCGACGTCGCAAACGCGACGAGCATCGGCCGCCCGGCATCGAGGGCCGCTGCGACGGTCTGGTCGTGCATCTCCGGTACCGGCGGCAGTGAGCTGTCGATTTCCTCGACCGCATCGACATCCGCGAGCACCCGCTGCACGCTGCGAGGAATCGCATCGCCGATCATCGGCTCCGGCGTACGCTCCTGCACGACGAAGCGAAGGCGGGTGGCGACGCGGTCGCCATCGAGGTCGATCGTCACCTCAGCGCCCCAATCGCCGCTGCGCGTGAAGCCGACATTCGCGACGAACAGCGCGACGGTCGCGCCCGAGTGGTCGTGCAGCGTGCCATCGTCGTGTTCGTGGACGGCACCCAGCTCGAGCGCGACCCGTGTCAGGGCGCGCTCACTCACGAACGTGCCCTCGTCACCATCGAGAGTAAAGAGCCGCACGTCCGCGGTCACCTCTGAGAGCAACGCGCCCTCGCGGTCGAAGAACCCGAAGGCGATGCGGTTCGCGCCGACGCCGAGCCGCGATGAGTTCACGAACAGCGGAATCCCGGCCGAGTCCTGCGCCGGCGCGATCGCCTGCGCCGACCAGGACGTGTCCGACGGCGGGGCGTCGCTCTCCCCTCCGCAGGCCGCTACGAGCAGGGCCAGGGTCGCGATCAGCAGGGCGAATCGTGATCGCAGGCGTGCGCCATTCACGGTGGTGTCTCCATCCTCTGATGGGAGGCATTCTGTGGCGGGAGGCCGTGCCCTCGGTCGAGGGGTAACCAGCATCCCCCGCTCCCCCACACCCCGCAAGCTCAGGCCTCGAGCCTCGCTGGAGGCGCTGGGGCGGCCGCTCCCTCGGCGGGGGCGCGGGTGACGAGGTACACGCCCGCGATGATCAGCGCGAGGCCGGGCACGGCAGCGATGGCGATGCCCTCGCTGAGCACCAGCCAGCCCCAGAACAACGCGGCGACCGGCGCCAGGTAGGTGACAAGCGCGGCGTGGGTGGCGGAGACCGTGGCTACCAGCCAGAAGTAGATGGGGACGGCCACGCCGGAGGAGAGCAGCGCCAGTCCGAGCGTCGCGAGCTGCACCCGCGAGGAGAGATCGACCAGCGGAGGTGCGAACTCAAACGTAAACAGCAGCGGTGTCACCAGCACGAAGGCGGCGACCCCCTGGCCGGCGGACAGCACAATCGGGTCGATGCCAAGCATCCGTCGCCGCGTCCAAACCGCCCCGGCCGCGTAGCTGGCGGAGGCGAGCACGACCGCGAGCTGCCCCTGCGTGCTGCTCTTCGCGATGTCCAGCAGGTCTGGCCCGATCACCACCACGACACCTGCGAAGCCGAGCGCGATCCCGGCCGTGCGCAATCGGGTCATGGGCTCATCGACAAGCGCGATATGCGCCAACGGCACGACGAAGAGCGGCATCGCGGCGTTGAGGATCGCGGCCAGCGAGGAGTCGATACGCTCCTCGCCCCACGGGATCAGCATGAACGGGATCGCGCTCGAGAAGGCGCCAAGCACCAGCAGGTCGCCCAGTCGTTTCACGCTGAGCGAACGCAGCCGTGGTGCGGCGACGATCAGCAGCAACAGGCTGCCCCCGCCGAGCCGCAGCCAGGCCACCGCCACGGGGCCTATCTCCTCCAGCATCACCTTGATGAACATGAACGACGCGCCCCAGATCAGGGAGAGCACGAGCAGTCCGATCAGCTGTGGCGCGCGCAATTCGTGCTCTCCCGCCGGGGTCGACGCGCAAGGTGAGGATTGAGGGTAGAGCGGGGCGGCGCGAAGCGCTGTCCGCTACCCGACGCTACAACTCGGCTCGCATGTACGCGCTGGCCAGCGCGTCCGCGTATTCGTTCCAGAGCGAGCCGTTGTGTGCGCGAATCCACAGGATCCGTGCCTGCGGGCGTTCAAGCGCCAGTGCGTAGGCCCGCTGCACGAGTTCCAGGTTCGCGACGGGGCCCGCCTTGCGCTGCCAGCCGCGCGCCGCCCAGCCCTTCGCCCACTTCGTGATCGTGTTCACGACGAGCTGGCTGTCGGAGTAGATATCGACCGCCTCGTCCGCGTCGATCATCGAGAGCCCCTCGATGATCGCGACCAGCTCCATGCGGTTGTTCGTCGTGTCCGGGTCATCACCGTAGCGTTGGTCGATGATCTCGCCGTCGCGCACGTGGACGACACCCCAGCCACCGGGGCCGGGATTGCCGAGCGTCGATCCGTCGGTGAAGACACCACTCGTCGGACCGCCGCTGTAGCGGCGCAGCACCTCGGCAGCGGTCATCGTCGCGCTCATTGGTCGCTCCCGCTACCAGCACTCACGCCAGCATCTGGCGGCGGCGGCGGACTGAATTGTCGGCGGTCATCGGCGGTCGCTCCGGCTCTCGGTTACTCGGCGCTGACGCCGTTGTACAACATGACCGGGTCGCCGACGAAGACATCACTCTCGAGGTTGGCGACCACGACCACCGGACGGTCGGAGATCACCAGCGCGCTCCCGACCCAGCCATCGGGCAGTCGCCACTCCTCCCACTGGCGGAAGGTCTGCTGCCCCTCGACCACGACGGAGGGCGTCACCAGGTTGCCGACGAAGTGCTTCGAGAAGTAGATCACGCGCACATGCGCGGTCGAGCCGTCGAAGGTGAGCACGCGGAACCAGGAGTTCCAGCCCTTCGCACCGCCCCACGGCCCAAAGTTCTTGTTCAGTACCGGTAGCAGGACGCTATGCGAGGCCTCTTCCACGGTGAAGCCGCGATAGTCCGCCAGCGCCCCATCCGGCGAGATCCGCTGCACGACGACCGCGATCGGCTCCACGGCCTGAATGCGCACCGTGCCGAAGAAGACGTCAGGCAGGCGCTCGCCATCGGGCAGACACCCACCCGCCCCGCCCAGCCGCTGATCGCACGTCAGCGAGGACGAGACGACCACGGTGTGTTCGATCTCCAGTCGGTCGCCGTCCGCGTTCACACCATCGAAGAGCAACGTCACCTCGTTCGGTGCCGCGGGTTCATCGTTCATGATGCGGAAGCGCGTACTCCAGCTGCTCTGGCCCTCGCTCGCACCGTTGTCCACCAGCGGTAGGACGACGACCCGGCTCAGCTCCAGCGCGTCCATCGCACGGTAGGTGGCGAGCCCTGGACCATCGCGGTCGCGACTGTCGACGATCACCGCCGGCTTCTGCTCCGACGCCGCGGTCGCCTCCCCGGTGGCATAAGTGCGGATGACGGCCGAGCCATCGAAGCCCGCCGGCGCGGGCAGGTCGTGTTCGTCTCGCACCAGCGTCGCGCGCGGCTCAAGTCGCTGGCCACCGTTCGGGCAGCCCGCCGTCGGGCCGGGCGGGTCGACCGCCACCGGCGTGAGCACGCCTTCGGGATAGTAGCTCGTCTCCACGCACATCGCGGTCTCGTCACTCGCGTTCTCAATCGAGACTCGTGAGACACTGCCGGCCGTGTTCTGCACCAGCGGTGCGTAGTGCACGGCCGTCCCGGCCCCGAGCCGCAACGAGTCACCAGAGATGCGGAAGAGGCCGTCCTCGAACGCGTCGCGTGCCAGCAGCGAGGCGAATGGCTGATCGACGGTCACGTAGGCGGACCCGCGGTAGCCTGCGGGTAGGTCCTCCAGCCCCTGCTGGAAGAACGACCAGCCGTTACCCGGGGCCAGTTTTCCGCAGCCATCGAAGAGCGGACAGACGTCGGTCGTGACAGCGTTGCCATCGATGTCATAGAAGACGATCTCGATCTCGGCAGCGTGGACACCCAAGTTCTGGATGCGGATCCAAGAGTTCTCCTCGCCGAGGTCGACGGTGTCGGCCGCCACGCTCGACCCGCCTGCGGCAACCAACGCCAGCACGGCGGCGAAGAGCAGTGGGCGTGCCCATCTGCGAAGGCGCGTCCGAAGGCGCAGTCGGATTTGCGTTCGGACACGCGACCACGACGGGCGGGCGAAGTGTTCTTGTTCAGGTTGCGCGGACGCTGGCAATGCCGGGCGCCGCCGATCTACCCCACCGAACATCGATCATACGGTATCCCGGGTGACGATCGAATCTCCGCCATCTCGACCCGCACCAGCCTCGATGCTACGATCCCGCCCGGTTCCGGCTTCGTTCGGGGTGTAGCTCAGCATGGCAGAGCGCTGCGTTCGGGACGCAGAGGTCCGCAGTTCAAATCTGCGCACCCCGACCACCTCCTCACACCGCAATCCAGTCCAGCCTCGACTGCCCGGCATATCCACAGCCGGAGTTGGAAAGGAAACCTTTCGGGCGGGCGTGGCGTTCTCACAGTGAACGAACAGCCTCTTCGTGGCCGGGAACCGGCGTCCCCGCCACGACAGATCAGCTCCCTATGAGCAGGAGCAGACGGTGGTCCAGACGGAGCAGCTGAAGCGACCGCAACGCGTCGAAGAGGCGATTGAACACGCCCTCGCCAGCCGCTGGGACGCCGCCGCCAAGGCCAACCGCGCACTACTCAAAGAAGAGCCGGAGGACGTCGAGACCGCGAACCGCCTCGGTAAGGCGCTGACGGAGCTGGAGGACTACGCGGGGGCGATCAAGGCCTACGCGCAGGCACTGAGCGCCGACCCGACGAACATGATCGCTCGCAAGAACCTCGACCGCCTACACGACCTGCGAGGCGAGTCGAAGCCGAAGCAGGGCAAGCCGAAGAAGGGCCCCGCCGCCGCGAAGCCAGCCACCGACGTCCGCACCCACTCGCTGGTTGAGGAGTCGGGGAAGTCTGCCGAGTTCGAGCTGCTGGAGCCAAACGCCGCCGCGCTCAAGCCGCTGACCGCCGGTGCCGCCGCCGCGGTGCGACCCGTCGATGACGGAGTGGAGATCACTACTCCCGGCGGCGATGTGCTCGGCACGATCGATCGCCGGGCAGCCACGCGCCTGAAGCGAATGATCGAGGACGGCAACGAGTACGTGGTCGTGATCCGGCACATCGCGAAGGGCGAGGCGACCGTCCACATCCGCGAGTCGCACACCGACCCCTCGCTTGTCGGACAGGCCTCGTTCATCGCCCCGCCGAAGAAGGCAAAGAAGCGCGGGTCCACCCGCGGCTACACCCGCTCGTCCGTGGTCGTGGCGCATGAGCCCGATGAACCCGACCCAGACGACGACGACAACGACGGTCAAGACAGCGCCAGCTCCTCCGGCTCCGGCACGCAGGCAGACGAGATGGAAGCGCGCGGCTTCACCGAAACCCGCAACGAGGACTACGAGGACTAGCCCCCACCGCATCCGCCCCAGCGTCGAAGCCCTGAAGACCCTCCAGCTACGCGACCCCCGAAGGGGCTACCATGCGGCCATGGCCCGCAGACCTCGCATCCTCGTCACCCGCGCCGAAGCGATCGCCAACGAACGCTGGGAGGACTACGGCGACGCGGTCGAGCATGCAGGCGCGGAGCCGATGACCGGGGACTTCGAGGTGTGGAAGTCCGGCGAGTCCACGCCCGCACACGACGGGCTGATGCTCACCGCCGGCTTCGACATTGACCCCGCACGCTACGGCGAATCACCCAGCGACCGAGTCCGGGAGGTCGACGCCCGCCGCGACGAGTGGGAGATCGAGCTCGTCGAGGCGGCCCGGGATGTGGGTCGTCCGATCCTCGCGATCTGCCGCGGCCACCAGGTGCTGAACGTCGCCTGCGGCGGGTCGCTGCTCCAGCACCTCGAAGAGCGCGAGCCGCACCGGGCCCGCCGGGGCGCAGACGGCGAGGCGATCGACTCCGGGTGGCACGAGATCTCGGTCACGGCGGGCACCGCGCTGGCGCGAGCGATCGACCTCGACGGCGGCGGCAGCGTGCGGGTGAACTCCCGCCACCACCAGGCCGTCACCAGCGACCGTGTCGCGGAGGGGTTGGTCGTCGCGGCGACGACGGCGGACGGGGTCGTCGAGAGTCTCGTCGATCCCTCGCAGCCGTGGACCGTCTCGGTCCAGTGGCACCCGGAGATGGCTGAGATGGGCGATGCGTTCGACGGGCTCTGGCAGGCGTTCGTGAGCGCCTGCCAGCAGCATGCCGATAGTGTCGGAGCGTGACGAGCGCTCCCGAGTCGGCCGCCGAGCCGGACTTCCTCTACTTCGGCTACGGCTCGAACCTCGATGTGGAGCGCCTGCACGAGAACTGCCCGTCGGCGCGACTGATGCTGACAGCGCGGCTGGCCGCCCACCGCCTCGCGTTCACACGCAACAGCGAGATTCGGTGGCACGGCGGGGTCGCCGACATCCTCGCCGAGCCGGGCAGCGAGGTCTGGGGCGCCGTGTGGGCGATCGACGGCGAGCACTCGCACGCGCTCGACCGGCAGGAAAGGCTGTTCAGAACCCCGCCGGGCTACGAGCGTTACGGCGTCACAGTCACCTCGGCAGACGGCGAGCAGATCGGCTGCCGCTCCTATCGCGTCGTCGCTCCCGACCCGCGGGGCTTCGCGCCATCGCCCGCGTACAAGGAGACGATATTGCGTGGCGCTCGGGCGCTGGCACTGCCCGATCACTACATCGCCGCGCTCGAAGCGATCGAGCACAACGGCGACGAGGACCGCAGCCCGGCGTAGCGGCCGCAGGACCGAGCGGATCGCGGCGCAGGATGGTCCGCGCGGCGGCGGTCGGAACGCTCGTTCAAAGCTGCGCAGACTGGTAGAATCCGGGGTACTGAGACCCCTCCTCTCCTCAGCGGTGGCCGCGGCTACCAGACTCGTCACACCCCTCTCTCGGAAGGCGTACGCGCTTGGTTCAAGACAGCTCACCCGTCCAGCTGACCCGCATCGAAGACGAGATGCGCGATTCGTATCTCGATTACGCGATGTCGGTGATCGTCTCGCGCGCCCTGCCGGATGTCCGCGACGGGCTGAAGCCGGTGCAGCGCCGCATCCTCTTTGGCGCGCAGGAACTGGGGATGAGCCCCAACGCCTCCTTCAAGAAATCCGCTCGGCTGATCGGCGACGTGATGGGCAAGTACCACCCTCACGGCGACGGCGCGTTGTACGACGCGCTGGTGCGGCTAGGCCAGGACTTCTCGCTGCGCTACCCGCTGATCACGCCGCAGGGCAACTTCGGCTCCGTCGATGGCGACCCACCCGCGCAGATGCGCTACACCGAGGCCAAACTCTCCCCGATCGCGATGGAGCTGCTCGCCGACCTCGACCGCAACACCGTCGACTTCGAGCCGAATTTCGACGACTCGATGAACCAGCCGGTGGTGCTGCCGTCACGCATCCCCAACCTGCTGCTCAACGGCGCCAGCGGCATCGCCGTCGGCATGGCGACGAACATCCCGCCGCACAACCTCGTCGAGGTGGTCGATGCGATCTCGATGGTGCTCGACAACCCCGACTGCACCGTGGACGACCTGATGACGGTGATCCACGGGCCCGACTTCCCGACCGCCGCCACGATCTTCAACCGCGACCAGATCCGTCAGGCCTTCGCCACCGGGCGCGGCAAGATCACGATGCGCGCCGTGATCGAGCGTGAGGAGACCGAGACCGGCCGCCAGCGCCTGATCGTCAAAGAACTGCCGTACCAGGTGAACAAGGCGACGCTGCTCGAACGCATCGCCAACATGGTCCGCAGCAAGCGCATCGAGGGCATCTCCGACCTGCGCGATGAGTCAGACCGCGACGGCATGCGCATGGTGATCGAGCTGGGACGCAACGCCTCCTATCTGGCGGTGCGCTCCAACCTCTACCGCCACACTGCGCTGCAATCGACCTTCGCCGTGAACTACCTCGCGCTGATGGACGGGCAGCCGCGGGTGATCACGCTGAAGGAGACGATCCAGGCGTTCATCGATCACCGCCGCGATGTGATTACGCGTCGCAGCACCTTCGACCTCGAAAAGGCGCAGGAACGCGCCCACATCCTCGAAGGCCTGCTCAAGGCGATGGAGGACATGGACCGTGTGATCGCGCTGATCCGCGCCGCCGACTCGGCGGATGCGGCGAAGACGTCGCTGATGGCGGCCCCGCTCAGCCTCTCCGACCGCCAGGCGCAGGCCGTGCTCGACATGCAGCTG
This sequence comes from Dehalococcoidia bacterium, assembly GCA_034406555.1. Lineage (GTDB taxonomy): Bacteria > Chloroflexota > Dehalococcoidia > UBA2979 > UBA2979 > SHYR01. The sequence goes on from DASCRM010000077.1 coordinate 49,376, forward strand.
CGCCGCCTCGCGCGGTTGGAGCGCGAGGCGATCGAGACCGAGCACGCGAAACTGACGGAGTTGATCGAGGAGCTTCAGGACATCCTGGGCAACCCGGGTCGCATCGACACACTGATCAAGGAGGACGGCGACGATCTGAAGGAGAAGTACGGCGACGCACGCCGCACCCAGATCTTCGCGCAGCCCGTCGAGGACATCTCCGACGAGGATCTGATCGCGCACCAGGAAGTGGTCGTCACGATCTCCGCGACCCAAAACTACATCAAGCGCGTCCCGCTGGAGACTTACCGCACGCAGGGTCGTGGTGGGCGCGGCGTCACCGGCATGAAGACCCGCGAGGAGGAGGCGGTCGGCCACCTGATCGTCTGCGACACACACGACTCGCTGCTGCTCTTCACGCAGACAGGCAAGGTCTATTCGATCAAGGGCTATGAGGTGCCTGAGGGGTCGCGGCAGGCTCGCGGCATCCCGGTGGTCAACCTGGTGGACATGGACGCCACCGACCGAGTCACCGCCGTGGTGGTGGTGAAGGACTTCTCACGCGACTCGCTGCTGCTCAGCACCGCCAACGGACAGGTGAAGCGCACCCCGCTCGACCAGTTCGAATCCGTGCGCCGCGCCGGTCTGATTGCGATGCGGCTCGACTCCGGCGACCAGTTCCTCACTGCACGCGCCGCGAGCGACGACGACGATGTGATCATCATCTCCAGCGACGGGCGGGCGATGCGCTTTGGCGTCGGCACGCTGCGCGTCGCATCACGCTCCTCCGGAGGCGTGCGCGGCATGAAGCTGCGCGACAAGGCGCAGGTGATCGCGCTGATCGTCGCTGGCGATGGTGATGACCTGCTCGTCGTCACGGAGCACGGCGCGGGCAAGCGCACGCCGATGGACCAGTACCCGCGCAAGGGCCGCGGCGGGCAGGGCATGCTCACGTTCCGCATCAGCGACCGCACCGGACCGCTGGCCGTCGCCCGCGCCGTACGCACCGACCAGGAGGTGATCCTCGTCTCGCGTGACGGCATCGTGATGCGCACGCGCGCAGAGCAGATCAGCCGCCAGGGGCGCACGACGCAGGGCGTCAGCGTGATGAACCTTGGCGACGACGACGCCGTCGCCTCGATCGCGCAGATCGAGATGGGCGATGAGACCGAGGAAGCGGACGCCGAGGAAGCCACCAGCTCCGAGGACGAGTAGCGGCTCGCGATGACCGTCGGGCCCGCCTCTCCTGCGCTCGTCACCGGCGCGGCCGGGTTCTTCGGCTCACACCTCGTCGCGCGGCTCGCGCGTGACGGCTGCGCGGTCTCCGGCATCGACATCGCGCCGGATCAGCGCGCGCAGCCCGACGGTGTGCGGGTCGTCGCGGCCGACGTGCGCGACTCAGATGCGCTCCGGCGCGTGATCGCGGACCTGCGACCGGCGGTCGTGTATCACCTCGCTGCGCAGGCCTCCGTCACCGTCTCAATGCGCGACCCGGCGCACGATATCGACGTAAACGTGCTGGGCTCCGTGCGCGTCGCGCAGGCCGCGATCGAGGGCGGTGTGCAGCGCCTCGTCTTCGTCTCCACCGGCGGCGCCCTCTACGGCGAGCCGGATCAGGTGCCCGTGACGGAGGCGGCCACGCCCGCCCCGCTCTCGGTGTACGGCGTCTCCAAGCTGGCGGCAGAACGCTACCTGACGGTGCTGGCGGCCGACGCGCAGATCGACCTCTCGATCGTACGGCCCGCGAACATCTACGGCCCCGGCCAGGATCCGCTGGGCGAGGCGGGGGTGGTCGCGATCTTCGCGGCGAAGATGCTGCGCGATGAACCGGTCACGATCTTCGGAGACGGCAGCCAGCAGAGGGACTACCTCTACGTTGACGACGCGGTGGACGCCACCGTGCTCGCAGCGGTCAGCGAACCAGCCGCCTGCCTGATCGGCACTGCGACGGGCACCAGCACGCTCGATGTCTATCAACTGGTGGCGCGTTTCGCTGGCTACGAGCGTGAACCGAAGTACGAGGCGGAGCGACCGGGCGACATCCAGCGCATCGCGCTCGCCTCGGAGCGAGCAAAGCGACTGTGGGGCTGGGAGGCCAGCACAAGCCTCGAAGATGGCTTCGCGGCGACAGTCGACTGGTTCCGCGCGAACCCTCGCAATGAGTAGCAGCGGCGAGCCCCGGCGAAGCGCCGTTCACCCCCCAGACTGCGGCCCTATGGCAAGATTGGGGCCCATGGCACCGCAGCGAGCAGCACCCCCCGCGTCGAATGGCGCACACGAGTGAGCGCACTCGACGATCCCGCGATCTACGAGCGCGTAGACCGGTCCAACCTGCGAGACATGATCGAGCGAGCACACGAGCAGGCGCGCGACGGCTGGGATAGCGGCGTGGCGTGGGATCTGGCGGGCCTCGAACGCCCCGCCCGCGTCGTCGTCGCCGGCATGGGCGGGTCGGCGATCGGCGCGGACATGGTCGCCACCGTCGCCTCGCACAGCTCGACCGTGCCGGTGCATGTGATCCGCGGCTACGAGCTGCCAAAGACGGACGACGCCACGCTGGTCGTCGCCTGCTCGTTCTCGGGCAACACATCCGAGACGCTCTCCGCCTTCCGCAAGGCGAGTAAGCAGGGGCGCCCGTGCATCGCGATCACCGGTGGTGGCGCGCTCTCCGAGTTCGCCGAGAGTGCCGGGCACCCGCAATTCCACTACGACTGGGACGGCCCGCCGCGCACCGCCTTTGGCTACGGGCTCTTCCCGCTGCTCGCGATCCTCAAGCGGCTCGGCGTGATCGACATCGCCGACGCGGAAGTCGAGCGCGCGATCGTCGCGATCGAGGCTGGCCGGGCGGCATGGAACAGCGGGGTCCCGACCGCATCGAACGAGGCCAAGCAGATCGCCACGGAGATTACCGGCCGCACAGTTGTCGTGATCGGCGCGGATTTCCTGGACGCCGCCGCTGGCCGCTGGGCGGGCCAGTTAAACGAGAACGCCAAGCAGTGGGCCTTCCACGGCAGTCTGCCGGAGGCCAGCCACAATCTGGTGGAGAGCATCGCCAGCCCGGCACCCGGCGTCGAACCGCCGTGCGCGCTGCTGCTCGATTCACCCCTCGCCCACCCGCGCACGCGCCTGCAACTACGAGGCACCGGTGAGTTGTTCGAGGGCGCCGAGGTGCCGCACACGCAGGTCGTCGCGGAGGGCGAGAGCGTGCTCGAGACGCTCGTGTGGGCCTCCTACCTCGCCGACTGGGTCTCGTACTACGTGGCGATGCTGCGAGACGTCGATCCGATGACTACCCACAACATCGGCACCCTGCGCAGCATCCCCGTCGAATAGCCGCCGGCCGCCGGCTGGGGCTGGTTTGTGCGCTTTCGGTTTTCCGCCTCTCGACTTAGCTCCGCGAAGCGACGAGCAGCGAGAGCGAAGCCGGAAGTCGAGCCCAGCACCCTCATCCCGCTCAACTCCGCCTCCGCCTCCAGCTCCACCGACGGTCGCGAAGCGACCGAGGGGTGCGGGGGCGAAGCCCTCGCGAATCCAAGGGCGGGTGGAGGGGCGCCATCCAGAAAACACAGCGCGACGAAGCCGCGGCCCAATTCCCCTCGCCGCTCGGCAACAGCGAACGATCTAGACTGAGATACCCCTCTTCGCAGGCAGGAACGGACCAGCGCCGCATGCAGACCGAAGGCACGGCGACGCGATCCGGACCCGCCGCCGTGCTGCTCCGACTCGCGAGGCGGGCGGCGACGCGCGAGACCGCTGCGGTCGCCGCCCTGAGCCTGATGCCGGCCCTGCTGTACCTCCCGTTCCTCAACGAACCGCTGTTCGGCGACCGGCGCGCCATCGAAGCGCACGACGCCGTAGATCCCGCACATCGCGCTTCGCGCGCCCCTCGTTACTGAACAAGCACGATACGCGGTCGGACGGGAGCAGCCCGGGCGTTGCCGCTAGTGCGCCCCGCGCATCGAGAGCACCGTGAGCGGCGTGCGCGCGAGGATCGCGAGGTCGTGGCCGAGCGAACGCTCTCGGATGTAGCGCAGATCCATCACCACCCAGCGATCCCACGGAATGTCGCTGCGGCCACTCACCTGCCACGTACAGGTCAGCCCCGGGTTCACGACGAGCCGTTCGGCTTCCGCGTCGGTGTAGCGCGCGACCTCGTCCGGCAGCGGCGGGCGCGGGCCGACGAGGCTCATCTGCCCGGCCAGTACGTTCACGAACTGCGGGAGCTCATCGAGGGAGAGCCATCGCAGCAGCCGCCTGAAGAGCAGGCGCCGAGGGTCGTTCGGGGCCTTGAAGGCCGGGCCATCGACGACGTTCAGCGCACCGAGGTCGTCAGCGGCGCGGTCGGCGTGCGCGTGCATCGTGCGCAGCTTCAGCATCGGAAACTCCACGCCGAGCAGCCCAACGCGACGCTGCACGTAGAACGGGTTACCTGGCGATTCGAGGAAGATCAGCAGCGCCGAGAGCAGCGCGACCGGAGCCGAGGCGATCAGCAGCAGCGACGCCAGCACGATGTCGAGCGCGCGCTTTGTGACGTTGTACAGCGCGTGTGGATCGGAACGCGGAGCGCCACGGTCAGGCGCAGCGCGCTCAATGTCTCGCCTCTGCTGTTCTCTCGGACAACCACACGGCCTCCAGCCCTCCACCTAGCCTAACGAGTCGCCGCCGCTCGCGTGACACGGGCGATTCCCTAGTCTCCCCACACTGTCAGCTCAGAAGCAGCGCGCAGCGGTGTCCGTGGACGCCAGCTACACTCGATATCGTGACTGAACTCCACTTCGGCGAATTCGAACTGATCGACCGCATCGTTGCCCGGCTGGGTGATGCGGCGGCCACCGAGATCCTCATCCCGCCGGGCGACGATTCCGCCGCGTGGGCGACCAGCGAGGGTGTCACTGTGGCCTCGATCGATGCGGCCGTGGAGGGCAGCCATTGGCACGCGGGCAGCCCGCTGGACGTCGCCGGCTGGCGCGCCATCGCGGGCGCGATCTCCGACATCGCCGCGATGGGTGCGGAGGTGCAGCAACTGCTCGTCGCCACCGTGATCGGCGCGGATGTGACGGTCGAGGCGCTCGATGCGCTGATCCACGGTATGGCGGATGCCTGCCGCTGCCACGGCACACGTATCGCCGGAGGCGACATCGTGCGCGGCCCGCAGATCGCGATCACCGTGACCGTGATCGGCCACTCGCCACACGCCGACCGCCTGCTGCGTCGGGACGCGGCGAGGCCCGGCGACGCGATCGCGGTCTCCGGCACGCCGGGTGCCTCCGCGGGCGGCTTCGCGCTGCTCGGCACGGAGCGCGAGGACGATGCCGCAGTGGCCTCCCTGCTCACGGCGCACCGCCGCCCCGTCGCGCGGCTCGCACTCGGCCGTGCGGCCGTCGATGCGCGCATTCGCAGCGCGATCGACATCTCGGACGGACTGTTGCAGGATCTCGGCCACATCGCCGAGCGCTCCGGCGTGGGCATCGAAATCGACCTCGCCTCGCTGCCACTGGATCCGGCTGCGATCGAGACGTTCGGCGAGCAGGAGGCGCGCGATATGGCGCTGGGTGGTGGCGAGGACTACGAGCTAGCGCTCGCCGGCCCCGCCGACGCGCTCGCGACCCTCGCCGCCGAGGATGTCCCCGTCACCGTGGTCGGCCGCGTCGTCGCCGAGCACGTCGGCGAGGCGTGGGCGATCGCCGAGGATGGCACCCGCTACGAGCCCCCCACCGCGGGCTGGGACCAGCTCCGCTCCAACGACTCGAACGACGCGCGATGACGATCGCCAACCGCCTCGCGACGACCTCCACGGGTGTCGCGCGCACACGCGCGCTCGGGCGGCGGTTGGCCAAGCTGCTGCGCGCGGGAGACATCGCGCTGCTGCAGGGACCACTCGGTGCCGGCAAGACCGCGTTCGCGCAGGGTGTCGGCGCCGGGCTGAAGGTCGAGGGGCAGGTCACCAGCCCCACCTTCGTGCTGATGGCGCGGCATGACGGCGGTTCGCTGCCGCTCTTCCACGCCGACCTCTACCGCCTGACCGCGAGCGAGGAGGTCGCGGAACTCGAGTTGGCCGAACAGGCGGCTGAGGGGGTGCTCCTCGTCGAATGGCCCGAACTCGGCCTCGATGCCCTGCCGAACGAGCATCTTCTGGTCGCGATCGAGCCGGTTGAGGACGCACCAGACGAGCGCCGCATCACTTTCGTCGCCAACGGCGAGCGCTATCAACGGGTGCTGGATGGGCTGGCCGGGCGTGTCTGAGCGCACCCCGCCCGAAGTGGCTCCTGCCCTGGCCATCGACAGTGCCTCGCCCGAGGCCGGGGTCGCGGTGTTGCGTGGCGACGAGCTAGTCGCCGAGCGCCAGTGGACGCTGGAGACGACGTTCTCGCTGGAGCTGCTCGCTGCGATCGACGGGGTGCTGGCCGACGCGGGCGTGACGAAGGACGAGTTGGCCGCGATCGTGGTTGCTGTCGGGCCCGGCGGCTACAGCGGACTGCGCACCGGCGTCGCGACAGCACAGGGGCTCGCGCTGGCCCTCGATCTCCCGCTCGCCGGGGTGTCGCGGCTGGAGGCGCAGGCCTACCCGCACCTCGCGCCCGACCGCCCGGTGATCGCCGTGCACGACCCCGGCCGAGGCCAGATCGCCTGGGCTGCCTACGCGCAGGGTCGCCCGGCGCCCGAGGTGGTGGTCGCTGCTCGCATCGACAGCGCGGAGCGGTGCGTCGCGCTCGCGCCGCCAGGCGCGCTGTGGTGCGGCGAGCTGACAGACGAGCTCCGCGCCGCGCTCGATGCCGCACTGGCAGCCGCCGGTCGCGCTGCCGAGGCCGAGCCACCGGCCGACAACTCTCGACGCGCCGCCGACCTCGTACGGCTCGCCCGGCTGCACGACGCCTACGGCGACCCCGCGGAGGTGGACGTCGTCTACCTGCGCCCGCCGAACATCACCAAACCCCGCGCGGAAGCGAAGCCCTGACGCTATCGCTCGTCCGAAATACACTGCCACCGGCACGCAGCCCACGGAGGCACCAATGGAACGCACTCTCATCCTCGTCAAGCCGGATGCCGTACAGCGCGGACTGGCCGGCGAGGTCATCAGCCGCTTCGAACGTCGCGGCCTGCGCATCGTCGGGCTGCGCCTGCTGCACGTCGATGAGGCGCTCGCTCGCCGCCATTACGAGGAGCACGAGGGCAAGCCGTTCTTCGATGGGCTCGTCGCCTTCATCACCAGCTCACCGCTGATCGCCGCCGTGCTCGAAGGCCCGAACGTGATCGCCGCCGCCCGCCAGAGCATGGGCGCGACCGACCCCAAGCAGGCGGCCCCCGGCACGATCCGAGGCGACTTCGGCATCGACCTCGGCCTCAACCTCGTCCATGGCTCCGACAGCCCGGAGAGCGCCGAGCGCGAGATCGGGCTCTTCTTCGAGGGTCTACCGCTGCTCGAATGGGAGCGCGACAGCGAGCGCTGGAGCTTCGAAGACGAGTAGAAGGCACAGCCGCGGCGCAAGCCGCGTCTACTTCAGCCCCTACTGGATGCGCACGACCTCGCGAGCGCTGCTCCACAACCCTTCGAGGTTGTAGTACGCACGCCGCTCCAGCGAGAACAGGTGCACGATCAGCTCGCCGACGTCGAAGAGCATCCAGCCCGACTCGACCGTGCCCTCCTCCTGCGCCTTCACACCAGGCGCGACGCGGGCGAGCTCCTTGCTCAGGGCGTCGATCAGCGCGCGCATCTGCCGCACGTTGTCGATCGTCGCCACGACGAAGTAGCCGGTGAAGGCATCGATCACCGTGAGATCGAGCAGCACGACGTCAGCGGCCTGCCCATCTGCCAGCACATCGACCACGTATTGCGCGAGTTCTTGACCTCGCAGCGCGCCCTCCTCGGTACGACCGGCGGCGGCTCACACGGCCGGTCGGCAGGCGAAGTATATCAACGCGCTCGGTTACAGCCGGCAGAGAGGTGGACTCGATCACGTACACCACGGCCGCTCTACAATGAGCGCATGACCGGAAGCTCTTCCGCCTCGCCTGCCACGCCAACCCGCGTGCTCGTCGCCATGTCGGGCGGCGTCGACTCCGCCGTCGCGGCCGCGCTGCTGCACGAGCAGGACTACGACGTGATTGGCGTGACGCTGCGGCTCTACACCGAGCCGGACGAGAGCGTGCTGCGCTCCCGTCGCGCATGCTGTGGCATCGAGGACATCGCAGACGCGCGCGCCGCCGCCCAGCGCATCGGTATCCCGCACTACGTGCTGAACATGGAGCAGCAGTTCGAGCGCGACGTGATCGGGTACTTCGTCGACGAGTACGCGGCCGGTCGCACTCCCAACCCCTGCCTGGCCTGCAACCAGCACGTGAAGTTCTCCACCCTGCTCGACCGCACCGTCGCAATGGGCTGCGAGATGTTGGCCACCGGCCACTACGCCCGCATCGAGCGCGACGGCGAGGCTGCCGAGGGGGACAACACGGCGCGCCTACTCGCCGCGATCGACGAGCAGAAGGACCAGTCCTACGTCCTCTACATGCTGGACCAGCAGGCGCTGGCGCGGACGCTCTTCCCGCTGGGCGCGATCGATAAGAGCGAGACGCGGCGCATGGCCGCGGGCCTCGGACTGGCGGTGGCCGACAAGCCGGACTCCGCCGACATCTGCTTCGTCCCCGGCGGCGACTACCGGTCGCTGTTGCGCGACCGCGGCGTCGACGACCGCCCTGGCGAGATCGTGAACGTCGAGGGCGCGACCGTCGGCAGCCACGACGGCGTAGCGGGCTACACCGTCGGCCAGCGCCGCGGCCTTGGCCTCGGCGGCGGGCAGCGGCGCTTCGTGACGGGCATCGACGCGGACGCAAACCGCGTGATCGTCGGCGGGGAGCATAACCTCATGCGCGACAGCCTCCGGGCCTCCGACTCACACTGGGTCGGGGCACCTCCGCAGCTCGGCGAGCCCCTCTCTGCGCGCATCCGCCACCACGCCGAACCGGTCCCCGCGCGGGTGAGCGCGATCGACGGCTCCAGCTTCGAGCTCCAGTTCGAGACGCCCGTACGCGCCGTCGCTCCCGGTCAGGCGGCTGTGCTCTATCGGGGCGGCGAGGTTGTGGGCGGTGGCACGATCGAACCAGCCGCCTCCCTGACTACTGACCCGGCCATCGCGAGCGCCGCGACGGCGGACCGCGTTTGAGGCGCACATGCGCGACCGGTACGATGTTTGCGACGCGATCGTCAGCTGACGGTGCTCGCGACACGACGGCAGGTTGCTGATGCGGTACGCGGTCCTCGGATTCTTCGTCTTCGCGACGCTGATCGCGATCGGTATCGCCGCCTACATCCAGTTCGACTTCACGCTCGCAGAGATCCGCGATGTGGTGATCGTCATCTTCGGCCTGCTCGCCGTTCTGCTCCTGATCATCATGGTCGTGACCCTGCTGGCACTGCTGGTCGCGGTCCGACTGGCCACCAGCGCGCTAGGCGAGCTGCGACGCGAGAGGGTTCAGCCCGCGCTCGATAACCTGCGTGCCAGCGCGAAAAACGTACGAGGTGCGACGGAGTTCATGGCCGACTCCGCCGTCCATCCGGTGATCCGCGCCGTCTCGGTCACGCGCGGCATCCGACGTGGCATCGGGCTCGTGACCGGCATCGGCCGGAAGCGCGAGTGAAGGTCCTTACGCTCCTCAGATTCGCCACCGGCGCTGCAGCAGGTTTCGCCGGCGCGCGCACGCTGATCTCACGCGAACAACTCCCGCAGGAGATCCCGTCCACCGTCCGTGAGCCGCTGGAACGGGCAAGCGCGAAGCTGCGTGCCGCACGCACCGGCGCTACCAGTGTCCTCGTAGAGGTGGAACGCGCTCGCGCCGCCGCCGAGCAGGAACTGACTGTCGACTACCTCCAGCGGCAGGGCCGCGCGGAGCCGTCCGATGAGGCGACAGACGAGCCCGAAGCACTCGAGGCCTGAGCCCGGCAGACCTCGCTGCTTCGCCTTCTAATACCTGCCACACCCCTTCGTCCTGGCCGATCGAGCGGCCGGATCGGCCGGAACGGGGAGGCGTCAGGGCAATCCCCGACCCTCGCCACTGTCTCACCCCGCGACCCCTCCCTATACTTCACGACGGAGGGGTGTCCGAGTGGTTTAAGGTGCCGCTCTCGAAAAGCGGTAGACGAAAGTCTCGTGGGTTCGAATCCCACCCCCTCCGCCATCGCAAGACACCCAGCTATTCGGAGAGGTGCCGGAGTGGCTTATCGGGCTCGCCTGGAAAGCGTGTAGAGGGGTCAAACCCTCTCGTGGGTTCGAATCCCACCCTCTCCGCCACTCAACCCATCAATCGCGCGACGTCCCATCGAGCACCGCCACCAGGGCGCGTTCCAGTTCGCCGCGCGTCACGAAGGCCTCGAAACGCGCCGCCACGAGACCGTCCGCGCCGACGATGAATGTCCACTCGTCGCTCTCGATGCCCCACTGCTCGAGGATCGGCGTGCGTACGGCGTTGTCCAGGTCGCCTTTGATCTCGTGCGGGTTCTCGTAGAGATCGATGTGCGTGAAGTCCACGCGGTCGCCGTAGAGCAACGCCAGCTCCACGACCACCTCCACCTGCGGTCCGCAGAGCGCATTCGTGCAGAACGCCGGGCTGGCGAAAACGACCACCAGCGGCCGGTCGGCCGCCAGCGAGGCCGCGATGCTGCGCTGGTAGAGCGCGGGGTCCGGCTCATGCCCCGTCGTCAGCTCGGCCAGCGTGACGACATCGGCCTGCGTGCGGCTCTCCGTCCGCGGGGCCGGGTCGCCGACGGCCGGGGCGAGTGTCTGCTCCGCCACCGGGAAGGCGAACGCGACCGTCGCCGCGGTGCCATCCGGCTGCGGGAGCAGGACGTCCAGTTCCCACGTCCCGGCGCGGTCGAATGAGAGCTCCGTGCTGAAGATCCCGCGCACGCCGAATGGGAACTCATAAAAGATCGCGCGCGCCTCCTCCACCGGCCCCTCGCGTACGCCCTCGTCACCGTCCGGCCGGAAGTACGAAGCCACTCGCACGATCGGCAGACGCACGAGGCCGTTCTCATCGCTCAGCGCGAAGGCGACGCGGTGCCGCCCGACGCCGAGGTCCGGCGTGCCGAGCACCGTGCGGATGCCGGTCGCCTCGTCGGTGTACTGCGGGTACGCGGCGAGGAAGGGGTCGACCGCGCCCTCGCTGCCCGCCGTGGCGACACCCCGGTCGTCGAGCGGGTTCGTCGGCGGCGGCGCGGTCGAGGAGCTGCAGGCGACGGCCAGTGAGGCGACGAGGGCAGCGAGCGGAGCAATCCAGCGCATGGCCACGGCTGCCTACGGCCCTTCGGTGTAGACACCGAACGTGAAGGCGAAGACGCCGAAGCCGTCCGAGTTCGAACGCAGCTTAGATTCATGTTCGCCGGCGGCCGGCAGCTCCACGATCGCGTAGAGCCGGGCCTGATCTGCCCGGAAGAAGCTGTTGGCGTCCGAGTCGAAGAGGATGTCCGCGCCGGCCTCGTCGATCTTCAGCGGGCGTCCGTCGATCTCGACGCGCACATCGAAGGCCTCGCCCGGGGGATCGAGTACCACATTCACGCTGCTCGCCTCGAAGGTCAGCGCGAGATAGTCCTCGAAACCCACCGTGACGCGGTCATGAACGATCGCCTCCGCCGCCTTCAGCCACTGGCCCTTGAGGTACCAGCGTCCGTTCACGTGCTCCACGTCATCGCGATAGAGGAAGGAGCGGTCGGGGCCGTCGTAGTACTCGATCTGCCCCGCGTAGACACCGGACTGCGTGTAGTTGCGCTCGTAGCCCCCGTACAACTCGCGCGTCGACCGCACGGCCGCCGGGTCGCGCTGCTGGCGATCGACGGTGCCGAGCGCGATACCGCTCAGATCCCAGCCGGCCTCCGTCAGCACCAATCGGATTTCCTGCTCTGTCGTCACGTAGTCGCCCTCGCCGAAGTGTTGATAGCGCAGGCGGCCATCGACGCCGATCAGGTACTTAGCCGGCCAGAAGCGGTTGTTGAACGCTCGCCAGGTGTCGAAATCGTTGTCTTGCACGACCGCGTAGTCGAGGCCGTGTTCAGCCATCGCGGCGACGACGTTGTCGCGATTCTTCTCGAAGTCGAACTCCAGTGTGTGGACGCCGATGATCGTGAGCCCGCGATCGGCGTACTTCTCGTGCCACTCACGGACAAACGGGAGTGTGCGAATGCAGTTCACGCAGGTGTAGGTCCAGAAGTCGATCAGCACGACCCGGCGCTCTGCGATCAGCCCGGCGATCGTCAGCGGTTCGCTGTTGATCCAGCTCCCGCGGGGCACCAGCTCCCGCCACGGCTCGCCTGCCGCGCCTCCGCTCGCCACCACCGTTGAGGCGGCGCCCGCATCGCTCTCCGTCGCCGCCGATGGCTGCGCGTCCGAGCAGGCGACGACCAGCAACGCGGCGATCGAGAGGGCGAGGACGGCGAGCCGGGACATGATCCCAACGTAGCAGCGGCGCGTGCGTAACGTGTTAGAGGACGCTTAATGGTGGCCACGACGCAGTGCGGCGGCTAGATGCGCTCCGCACGAACAACCGTGCGGTCGAAGTAGCTCTTGGTATTGAAGTCGAACTTGCCGCCGCAGGTGTAGAGCGTGATGCTATCGACGGCGACCTCGCTGCTGAAGATCTCCGCCCATTCGTTGCTCGTGGCGGGAATCTGGCGCCGCCAGACAACCGCGTAACGCAGCGTCTGCCCATCGACTTCGACCTCGATCACATCGCCGGGCGACAGCAGGTCAACAGCGAAGAAGACGCCGCGCCCGCGGAACTGGGAGTCGGCATATGCCACGTACGCCGCGTAGTCGACATGGCCGGAGAAGATCGCGTTCTTGCCCTCACCCGGCCGCCCACCGAGCGTTCCCCACTCGCTGAGGTCATACCAGACGACATCGGCGGGGCCGGTCGGGTTCGTCATCACGGTCGACCCGCTCCCGACCGTGCGAGAGCCAACGGGCGCATCGACGCCGATCGAGGGGATGCGGAACCGTCCGTAGGTGGAGGCCGGGGGGTCGCCGTGCAGCGCGGCCAGATCGGCGATCGACCGGATCGTCTCAGGCACCGCGTCGGGCGTCGGCGAAGGGGTTGGCGTTGCGGTCTCGGTCGGGGTAGCGGTCGGTGACGGCGTTGGCGGCGGCGAGGGTGTGGGCGTCGGTGACGGCGTTGCGGTCGCAGCGACGATCGAGACTGGCGAGGGCGCTGGCTCGCTGCCTGCCCCGGCAAGCGCAACCGCTCCGACCAGGACGCCAACCGCGACGCCCAGCACGCCCAGCGAAGTGACGCGTACAGGTGTGCGGAGGCTGAGCCACCAGTCAAAAGCCCGCCGCCAAGAGGTGATGCGATTCCGCATGCTTGATCAGGCTACCGGTTCTGCCCGTCAATGGGAAAAGCAGGTGTACGTCGCCGCCGCGCCGCAGCCCTCGGCCGGGCCTCTCGCACGGCCTGTCAGGCAGCGGTAAGGAAGCCCTCCGGTCGGCGTCAAGTCGACAACAGATGAATGCACGATCCGACGAGGCGGCGGGCCGAACGCGGTCACGGGGCCGGATTTCGAATGGAGCGCGAAGCTGTCACGGGATTGCGCGTTAACCCCACGGCCCGTTCCTCGTTATGACTATTGCGGTGGAACTTGGTGAGAGGCGTTTTTCGACAGATCCCAACATGCGGCTATACTCACGTGTAGCGGCGGCCGGAGCTTCGATTGGCCAATCACCTACCTTCTCGGGACGACCCACTCAGGGAAAGCCCAAAACAGGATCTCCCCTCGGAGAACGTCTCATCGCAGACGGTTCCTTCGCGAGCCTTGCCTCTGAACGCGGAACGCAACCTTGTGGAGCGTGCCTCGGCCGGAGAACAGAAAGCGATGGGCGACCTCTACGACGCTTACCTCACGCGCGTATACAGATTCTGCCTGGCGCGGGTAAGCAACGAAGCGGACGCCGAAGACTTGGCGGAAGAGATCTTCCTCAAGGTCATTGGAGCGATCAGTGGGTTCGAGTGGCGACCGATCGGCAAGCCGGAAGACGGGCGCAGCCCCTTTGCTGCGTGGCTCTTCCGCATTGCCCGCAACCACGTCGTCTCATTCCATCGCAAGGCTGCAACGCGTGGACCGTCATCGGAACTCTTCGATTCGATCCGCGATGAACGTCGCGGTCCTCAGGAGCTAACAGAGACCAAGATCACGATCGAGGAGGTGTTCGAGACCGTCCGGGAACTCCCAGAAGCACAGCGCGAGGTGATCCTCCTCCGCTTCGCCGCCGGCCTGACCGTCGCGGAGACAGCGGAAGCGCTGGGCAAGCAGCAGACCAACGTCAAGGTGCTGCAGCACAAGGGAGTCCAGAAGCTCAAGAAGCTGCTGGTCGAGAATCCCGAACTGGCCGAACCAAAGCTGGTCGCCGAACTGGGACGCAGGACGACGACATGAGCGAGCAGATGGACGAGAAGGGGCAAGACGAGAGCGTGCAAAACGAGACTGTCAGCGACGGCATCATGAGTGAACTCCACCGCGAGGAGGAGTTTGCCGCCGAGCGATTCGCTTCCGCGATGAAGTCCGCCGAACGCGGCCACCCGCTGGATCAGCGCGACCTCGAAGACCCCGACCTGGCGCCGATGGTGCGCACCGCTGGCCTGCTCCACAGCACGTGGAACTCGGTCACCCCCGACCTCGACTACTTCTCCCGCACCCGCTCCACCATCCTCGCGGCAATGCCGCAGCCGACCGAAGAGCCGGCCACCCCGATCTCGCTGATTGACCGTCTGTGGCGATCGCCGGCCTTTGCGCCGATCGCGTCCGCGGCCGCAGCCGGAATGGCAGCGGTGTTCATCACCTTGCAGTTCGTCGGCGGTGGCGCGGCCACCGTCGCCCCGCTGGCCGCGGATGTCGTACCGGCGTCCAGCACCGAGTCAACGCCGAGCGTAGCCGCCATCCAGTTCCCGCCAGGGATCGCCCCCGACGGGCCGCCCCACATCGCCTCGCTCAATGCACAGCCGCACGAGAACGTGCTCGCTGAGTCCGACCCCATGCTGAACATCACCAAGGCGCTCGACCGTCTCGTCACGAACATCGGCGTGCTCGGCCTGCGCGCACAGCTGCGCGCACCAATCAGCGCTGGACTGCTGCACTCGATCTCGGAAGACCTCGCCGGCGTCACCGAGCGCGTCAATGAGGAACCAGAGTCGGTCGAGCGAGCAGACGTGATCGTCTTCTCGCAGCAGGCTGTCGATGGTGTGACGATCATGAAGGAGCTGCTGGTCGAGGGTGAGGTCAGCGGCGCCCTGGCGGCCGCACGAATCACGGCCGAACTCGGACGTTCGACGGCCGCACTCTACTTCTTCAACAACCCACCGAGGTAGTTCCCCAGCCTCGACCACGGACCTGACTACGGGACGATCGCAGTACCGACGGCGAGCGCGTCCGCGAGCGGTGCGGCCAGCTGCGCGAACAACACGTCGCCGTTTCTCGCAACCTCAAAGCTGTTGACGAAGGTCGGCGCCCCAACGACGTAGACATCCCATCGCTGCTCATCCACATCGAACCGGAACCAGGTCGTGGGCTCCAGCTGACCCGTCAGCAAATGCGCGAAGCGCAACGGGTAGCCGTCCGGTCCGACGTACACGACCGACGCGATCCCGCCGGCCGACGGTAGTGCACCGATCACCCGCGCCTCGTCCGCTCCCGCCGGCAGCAGCAGCCCTAGCCCGGCGAGCGAACCGGCGTTCGCGAGCTGCACCGTCAACATCTCGCTTCCCCTGTCCGACGACACGTCCGCACGCAGCAGCAGTTGCTGACGTATCTGCGTCGCGCTCGCGGTGGGGAGCGCCTCGATTACGAGCGCGACGACACCCGCTGCATGAGGCGCGGCTGCCGAGGTACCCACGAAGCTCTCCCCGCCCTGCAGCGTGCCGAGCACACTCGTCGGCGAGGACAGCTCCGGCTTCGCTCGCCCGTCCGTCGTCGGCCCGCGCGACGAGAACGCAGAGAGCTCAAACGGGCTGAAGATCGAGACCGCGCCCACGGTGACCACGCCGGGGTGATCCGCGGGCTGGGAGAGCGAACCGCCGGCGACGAACGTATCAAGTGGGTTGTCACGCCCCGGCGAGCCGATGAAGAGCAGGTCGAGGTCCCGCTGCTGGTCGTCCGACGCCCGGATCAGCCGCACGGAGTAGGTTCCACTCTCCGTCGCCAGCACCTGCAGCCCCTCGACCGGGTCGCCTGCGCAGTTCTGGATGCCGCGCGACGCCCGGATCAGTGAGCCACTGGGGCCGAACAGTTCCAGGTCGTAGTCGGAGCAGGCCGCGCCCCACTCGTCATTCCAGCGCAGCGAGACGATGATCAAGTCACCGGCTTCATACTCGCGGCCGTTCTGCGAGCTGCCGGAGTCGAACTCATGCACCGAGTCGCTGTCGCTGTCCGTGAACGCCCCGGACCAGTGTTGCCGCGCCCAGTTGCCGGCCGCGACAGCCCAGGTCGCGCCGCTGGCTACACCGCGCGAGACAATCTGGTCGACCGGCCCGGTGCCGTCGCCGGGGCCGTTATGGATGAAGCCCAGCGAAAACGAGACGACGTCGAGGCGTTGCTCGACGACGAAGTCGACGACCGCCGAGAGTTCCGTCACCGTCCCGAAACTCAGCAGGTAGATCTCCGCGCGCGGCGCCACGCGGTGCACGATCTCCGCAGCGCGCATGCCGTGGTCGATGCCACCCTCGATCACTCCGTCGGCGCGAAAGGAGCGGACGATCAGTCGTTGCGGCAGCGTCGTGCCCAGACTCGCCTGATACCCCTCGAAGCCGGTGTCGATCACGGCGACCCGCACACCGTGTCCCGTGAACCCGGCCTGCCTCCAGCGCGTCGCGCCGATCAGATCGACTGCGGTCGGGAGCTGAAATGGGATCGCCGTCGCCGCCTGCTCGACGCGCAGCATCGAGTGCGCTGCGGCGACCTCCAAGAGTCGCCCGCTCGGCACGAGCGCCTGCACGCGGTCGTGCGAGCGCACCTCGATCACCGCGCCGAGCCGCTCGAGGAAGTCCGCGACTACAGACGGATCAACGAGGGTGGTGACCTCCACCCGCTCGTATGACGCATCGCCGTCTGGTGCGACGGCATCCGTGTCACGCTCCGCCGGGCCAGCCGGCGCGGGCACAGCAGCGAGGGCCGGGGCGAGCCCGTCGCCCGGGCGCGAGACGAGCAGCAGAGTGAGCAACGCGATCAGTGGCAGTGCGTATCGGGGCACGGTCGGGATTTGCCTCCGTGAGGCGATCCAGCGCCATGCCCAGTTCGTCGCTGTGCTCGGCCGGCCGCCGGCGTGGATTGTACCTCAGCGATGTTGCGCGTCAGCGGCCGCTGATCAACAAGATGCTGCGAGGCGGCGGAGTCGGCTCACGCCTCGCGTGCAGCAGGCGACGCAACAGCGGTACTCTGGCGCGGCTGGAGGAGCGTCGGATGAGCTGGCTGCGTACGAAGATGGGCAAGAGCGCCTCTACGGGAAACGTCCCCGACGCGGCGACGTGCGACCACGAGGCACTCTCACCTCGATGGCGGGACGCGGCGGCGCTCAGTGAGTCGGGGCAACCGATCGGCTATGTCTGCCACCGCTGCCACGCCGAGTTCCTGCCCTACGCCGTGCGCGACGGCTGGCTGATCGAGACTCGCTAACCCGACACTCGCGACGGCGGCTCCCGCTCGGACGATGCGGCAGACGACCGTATACTCACATCATGACGACAAGCCGACGCGAAGAGGGTCTGATCCGACCGGCGCCTGCCAGCGTTGAGCACCGTGCGGTGACCTCGGCGGCGCGACTGCTGCTCGGCTCACCGGTCGTGCTCGTCACCACCAGCCTGCGTGGCAAGCACAACGTGATGCCGCTGGCGTGGTGCGCTCCGCTCTCAAGCGATCCTCCGTTGATCGGCATCGCGATCGAGCAGTCCCGACACACCGCCGAGGTGATCAGTCAGTCGGAGGAGTTCGCGCTCAACTTCCCCAGCCGCCGGCTGCTGCACCACGTGCAGTACCTGGGTGGGCTGACGGGCGCCGATGTCGACAAGTTCGAGGCGACCCAGCTCGAGACGTTCAGCCCCACCCACATCACCGCCCCGCTGATCGAAGGCTGCGTCGCGTGGGTGGAGTGCGAGGTGCAGCAGGTGCTACCGGTCGGCGACCACCTGCTCTTCGTCGGGCTACCCGTGACGCTGCAGGTCGAACCGGCCTCGTTCGACGATGGCTGGACAACCGTGGGCCCCGAGGAGCTGCGACCGCTGCACTTCCTGGGCGGCAACCAGTACTCGACCCTCAGCGGCCTGCTGGAGGCCCGACCGCCGAGCGGCAGCGACGCCCCCGAGGCCGTGCTGGCGGAGCGCGTCGAGGAGGAGCTGGAGCTCACCCGCGAGGCGCAGGAACGCCGCGAGGAGCTGATGGGCGAGCTGGAGCGCGAGGTGGACAAGGGCAACGTGATCGACATCGCGCACGTCTCGCTCGATGAGTTGCCCGACCTCGAACAGCCGCCGCGCATCGTCGTTCCTGAGCGCGAGGACGAGTAGGGCTCGGGCGCGCGAATACGAACTCGTGCGAAATCGGCTACTGAGGTTGAGCGGTACGGCCCGGCAGGGTCGCTAGGCGCTCGTCGCCTCTTCGACCTCGGCGAGCTCCTCGGCCGGCTCGGGCGGGGTGAAGGCCACCGGGGCCGTCGGCCCAGCTCCGCGCAGCCGCTCGTCCGCGAGATCGCTCGCCGCGACCGCCGCAGCGATGTGCTCGTCGTCGTTGCGGAGCGAGTCGCCCATGTGGTGCAACAGGTCGCCGACCACGCCGGGGTGGGCGCTGCCGTCCTGCACCAGCTCGGCCAGTTCGGCCTCTCGGCCGGAGAGGAATGAGCGCAGGGTCGTGAACGACTCTGAACGCATCGCGTCCAACATCCGCATCATCACCCTGCGCTGGGCGGCCAGGTTCTGCTCAAACGCATCGATATCGACATCGAAGCGTGAGAGCGCGACCTCGATCGTCTCGCGCTGGTCGTCGCCAAAGCCGAGGAACGGGGCGCTCGCATCGTCGATGCGCTGGCGCGTCTCGTCGATGCGAGCGCGCTGCTGGGCGAGGGATGTCTGGAACTGCCCGGCAACGAATTCCGACTCGTCACCCGAGAGCTGCTGCTCCAGCGATTGCAGGTTCGCTTCTTCACTCGCTGGGTACTGGCTGAGCGGCTCCTACTGGTCGTCGAGGTTGACCAGCATGCTCGCCATCGTCTGATCCTGATCCGTGAGCAGCTCGAGGATCGGAGAGATTTCCTCATCGACCTGTGAGCGCATCTCGTCCAGGAGTTCGGTCTGTGCGCTGAAGTACTGGACCGAGCGCTGAATGCGCTGGGAGTTCGTGTGTTGCGACGCATCGTCTGCGGTCTCAGGCAGTAGGGGTTCGCTGTCGCTCCGCGAGCGAGAACCAAAGCGCATGAAGACCTCCAGATCGGCCATAATCGGTCGCCGATTAACCCAAGCATCGGCAGATTGCGCTGCAAGTGAGGGTTTCGCGTGACGGAGGCGTGAACGCTGCAGCACGGTCACCGCCAGCAGGCCCGCCAGCAAGGCAGCCGCCGAGAGTTGCACCTCGAGTCTTTGCCAGCGCACACCAGACGCCGAGATCAAGCGAGGCCCCGGCACGGGCGCTGGCGACTGCACAGCCTCGAGGTTGAGCGCGATCGGTGGCGCGAGCGCGTCCGGCACGGAGAGCGACTGGTCGAGTGTGCCCGATTCGCCCGGCGCGGCGAGCGGAGGCGGGAGCGGCCGGTCGAACTGCTCCGCAAAGACGCCGTAGGCAACGCCTGCGAGATCGTGAATCGCAGTGTATGAGTCGACGATATCGTCGTCCCAGCGCGTGAGCAGGACAGTCACGTAGTCGCCGCCGGGAGCGAAGACGATGCCCGCGTCGTGCAGGTACTTGGCGACCAGTCCGGTTTTGTGGGCGACGGTCGTGCCCTCAGCCAGCGAGAGCGGGATCAGGTCGTTGATCTGCTGGTCCGCTAGCAACGCCAGCATCTCGCTGCTGGCCGCCGGGCTGACGATGTCGCCGCGGTACAACGCGCGGAACACCTCGGCGATGTCAGCAGGCGTGGTGACGTACGCGCCTGACAGCGTCGTGTCTCTCAGGCCGAGCCTCGACGGAACCCGATCCACGGCGTCCGGTTGCAGTCGGTCATAGAGCGCCAACGCAGAGGCGTTCTGGGAGAAGGTGATCATGAGACGCAGCGCCTCGGCAGCCGGCAGCTCGATCGGCTGGGTCTGGCGCAAGCTGATCGGGTCGTCGATCCAGTGCTGCTCCTCGATCGTGATCTGCTCGTCGAGCGAGAAGCTGCCCGCGGCGATCTGCTGGTAAGCCTCCGCCAGCACGAAGAGCTTGTAGAGCGAGGCGGTACGGAAGCTCTCGCTCGCGTTGCCCGTGCAGCTCGTGTCGTCTTCGAGGTCGAGGATGACGAAGCCGACGTAGGCGCCGGACTCGATCGCTTGCTGCTGAATCGATGAGCAGAGCTGCGCCAGCGGGTGCTGGCTTTCTGCGCGCGCGCTAGAAAGCGTCGCTGCCGACATAACGGCAACGATCGTCAGTGTGATCACGAGCCCCGGCATGCGACGCACAGCAACCCCTGTTCCGGCTGCGCAGCTTCCTCCTATTATTCGAGAGTTAGGGGCGGCCGGTCAATCACGATCTGTATCCCGGACAGGCGGACGGACCGACGGAAAGCCGCCTGACACTGCCCGACCGAGACGTCAGTTGACACCACGCCGAGCCGAGGCAATCCTGAACTCGTACCGATCCGCGCTTCTCGGGCCGTAGGTCCGCTGCGGCCAGAATCGGGATGCGATACGATTCAGCGTGAGCGTTCCGGTCGGCTCAGAAGTAGCCCGCACCGGCCCGTATTGCCGAAACAGGAGCCTTCTATGGACTGGTCAGACTCTGCCGAACAGGCCATTTTCCGCGACGACGTGCGCAGCTTCATCAAGACTCGTCTGCCTGCCCGCTATCAGAGCGCGGCCGACGGCGCATCGAATGACGCCGAGGAGCTGGTGGGCGGCTGGCAGGCCGACCGCAAGTCCGACGACGACGGACGACGCGGCACCGCGCAGGAGTGGGCGGACGCGCTGGCCGAGAAGGGCTGGATCGCCCCGCACTGGCCGGAGGAGTACGGCGGCGCCGGGCTCTCCGTGATGGAGCAGTTTATCTACAACCAGGAGATGTCAGAGGCGGGCGCGCCGTCCGTCGGCGGCATGGGCGTCTCGCTGCTCGGCCCGACGCTGATCGTGCACGGCAACGAGGAGCAGAAGAAGGAGCACCTCTCACGCGTGCTCTCCGGCGAGGTCGCCTGGGCACAGGGCTACTCCGAGCCCGGCTCCGGCTCAGACCTCGCGAGCCTCGCTACGCGAGCGACGCGCGATGGCGATGACTACGTGATCAACGGCCAGAAGATCTGGACCTCCGGCGCGCAGTTCGCCGACTGGCTGTTCGCGCTCGTGCGTACCGACGCTGACGCGCCGAAGCACCGCGGCATCTCCTTCCTGATGATGGACATCAACACCCCGGGCATCACCGTGCAGCCACTGACCGACATGGGTTGGAACGAGCCCTTCAACGAGACGTTCTTCGAGGACGTGCGCGTCCCTGCCAAGAACCTCGTGGGCGAAGAGAACCGCGGCTGGTACATCGGCATGACGCTGCTGGACTTCGAGCGCTCCGGCATCGGTGGGGCGATCGGCTACCGCCGCAACCTCAAGCAGCTCCACGAGTACATGGACACGGATGAGGGTCAGGGGCAGGTGCGTAACGACTTCTCCACGGCCTCGCGGCTGGAGATCGCCGACCGCCACGTGGAGATCGAGATCCTCTTCAACTTCGCATTCCGCATCGTCTCGATGCAGAACGTCGGAGAGATGCCCAACTACGAGGCGTCGATGAACAAGCTCTTCGGCTCCGAGATTCACCAGCGCACCGCGCGCACGGGGATGAAGGCGTTCGGCCTCTACGGCAACCTCTGGGAGAGTCAGGACGGGCCGGTCGGGGCGTACTTCACGAAGGATTACATCGGCTCGATCCCGCACACCATCTTCTCGGGCAGCTCCGAGATTCAACGCAACGTGATCGCCACACGCGGGCTCGGCCTGCCGAGGGGCTAGTCACTCGCCGCGAACAAGAGAAGAGGCCTCCGTCGGGAGGCCTCTTCTGTACCCTCCGTACACCGCATCTCTCGCATCGGAGCAGCAATCATGCGCATCGCCACCGGCCTCGCAGGCAATCACCCGGGCGACTGGGAAGGCGCCGCGACCTTCGCCGCGGAGGCAGAGCGGCTGGGCGTCGCCTCCGTCAGCAGCGCGGAGGCGTGGGGTAGCGACGCGATCACGCCGCTGGCCTTCATCGCGGCGCGTACGGCCTCGATCGGTCTGATGACGGGGATCATGCAGGTCGGTGCGCGCACGCCGGCGATGGTGGCGATGACCGCGGCCGGGATGCAGAGCGTCTCCGACGGTCGCTTCATCCTCGGCCTGGGCACGAGCGGCCCGCAGGTGATCGAGGGCTGGCATGGCGTCCCCTTCGACCGCCCCCTTCAGCGCACCCGCGAGTTGATCGAGGTGGTGAGGCTGGCCGGTAGTGGCGAGCGGTTGGAGTACCACGGGCAGGTCATCGAGCTGCCGCTACCGGGCGGACAGGGCAGAGCGATCCGCTCCACGGCAGGCGAGTTCGAGGTGCCGATCTACCTCGCTGCGCTCGGTCCGCGGAACCTTGAGCTGACCGGCGAGCTCTGCGATGGCTGGATCGGCACCTCCTTCATCCCTGAGACGGCGGATGTCTTCTTCGACCGCATCCGCACCGGCGCGGAGCGGGCGGGCCGCGCGCTGGACGACATCGACCTGCAGGTGCCGGTCACCGTGGAGTTCGGCGAAGACGTGGACGAGGTCGCGAAGCGGCACGCGCGTGGCTACGCCTTCACGTTCGGCGCGATGGGCTCGCGCACCGACAACTTCTACCTCAACGCCCTCGCACGGCAGGGCTACGCGGACGAGGGTCGCGAGATCCAGCGCCTCTGGCTCGACGGCAAGCGCGAGGAGGCGGCGGATCGGGTACCCGTAGAACTCGCACACAAGACGAACCTGCTGGGTACCGACGACCTGATCCTCGACCGCCTGCGCGTCTACCGGGACGCGGGCGTGAACACGCTGCGAGCCGGCGTACGAGGCGAGTCGGTCGCGGAGCGCATCGCCAACCTCGGACGGCTGATCGACCTCGTCGCGACCGTCGACGCGGAGCGCTAGGCGGTCCGCGCGAGGATGAAGATCGGCACCTCGCGGCCGCCGACGCGGTCGAGGTACTTGTCGTAACCGGGGTAGATGCGGACGGCCTGCGGCCAGATCTGGTCGCGCTCCTCGGCGGTCGCGGCACGCACGGTGACGTCGTACCACTCACCCCTCACTCGCACGCTCGCCCGGGGCTGTTTGCGCAGGTTCTAGTACCAGCCGGGGTGCTTCGTGGTGCCGAAGCGGGTGCCGATCACGACCACGTCGTCGTCGTGGCGCACGTAGAGTAGCGGCACGGTGAGCTGCTTGCCGCTGCGCGCGCCGGTGGTCGCCAGCTGGAGTGTCGAGATGCCGAAGGTCATGCCGACGTGCCCTCGTGTGAGCCACATCAGCGGACGGTCGATGTGGTGCAGGGTCGGCCGAAAGAGCGCCGCGCCGAGCCTCGATGCGGCGGACATGTCGAGCGGCTTGCGCCACCACGGGTGTGCGGGGTTGCTACTGCTCATCGCTGCCTCGCTCTCGCGTCGGAGGTGCTGTCCGGTGATGCTATCAGCCCAGTGCTCACCGGCGATCGCGTATCGGAGACCCCATGCCCAGTCCCATTGTCTCCTTCCAGATTTCAAGCGCCGATCCCGAGGCCTCGCAGGCGTTCTACGACGAACTGTTCGACTGGGACTTCGGCGAGGCTGGCCCGGACGGCGGCATCTCGATCGACCCTCAAGGTCCGGCGGACTTCGACGCCAAAGGCTCGCTCACGGCAGCGCGAGGTGATGCCAGCCCGGGGGTCACGCTGTTCGTCCGGGTCTCGGACCTCCCGAAGACATTCGAACGTGCAGAGTCGCTGGAGGCGGAGGTGATTGTCCCGATTACGCAGATCGACGGTGGAGCGCACCTCGCCATCATTCGCGCGCCGGACGGGATGGTTCTGGGCATCATCCAAGCCTAGCGCCGGGCTACCCCGGAGCGACCTACAGCAGGTCGGAGTCGGTGACCACCTCGACGAGTGCCGGACCGTCGTGTGCGAAGGCCCGTTCGACGGCTGCATCGAGGTCGGCCCGTTCGGTGACGCGAATGCCCAGCGCACCGTCATTGAGCAGGACGTGCGTGATGTTCATGCCGTACTTCACGGCCGTCGTCAGCTCGCCGAGGTACTGGCCGAAGCCACCGTCGCCCGTGACGGCGATCGTCGGACGGTCGGGCGCGGGCGCCCACGCGCCCATCGCAGCGGGGTAGCCGAAGCCGATCGAGCCGAGGTAGCCCGGCATCAGCACCGACTGGTCGCCACTGCTCTCAAAGTAGCGACCGAAGGAATAGGTGTTGTTGCCGACATCGACGGCGATCACGGCGTCCTGCGGAGCGTGGCGCGTGAGCGCGGCGAAGATGCTGGCGGCGTTCACCCCGCGGCCGCGGTCGTCCTCTGCCCGTCGCGCCTTCTCGGCCCGCCAGATCTGCCAGCGCTGGGCGACATCCGCGCGCTGATCGACGGCCGCGACAGTTCCGAGCGCCGCCGCGATCTGCTCGCACGCCGCACCCACGCCTGCGAGCACGGGGACGGTCACGGCATGGGACTTCTCGATCGCCATCGGGTCGAAGTCGACCGGGATGATCGGTTTGTACTCCGCGATCCCGGTGTAGTCCGAGAACGACGCACCGAGCACGATCAGTAGGTCGGCTTCGTTCATCAGCCAGCTCGCGACGAGTGTGCCGCTGCGTCCCAGTACTCCGGCTGCAAGCTCGTGGTTGTCCGCAACTAGGCCCTTTGCCTTGAAAATCGTCGCGATCGGCGCGCCGAGCTGTTCCGCGAGCGCGGTCAGGTGCGGGATGTGGAATCGCGCCCCGTAGCCGGCGATGATCATCGGCCGCTTCGCCTGCTCAATCGGCTTCGTCGCTCGCTCGACCGCCTCGTCGGGTGCCGGACATCGAGGTCCGGCACCCGCCCCGCCGACGAGCCGGGGTTCTCGTCGCCGACCGGCAGGGTCTGGACGTCGTTGGGAAAGATCAGGAGCGTGACGTCACGCTCCATCGTCGCGTGCTTCGGCGCGAGGCTCATCAGCTCCGCGTGCTGGCTATCGGGCAGTACCGTCTGACTCACCGCGAGACGGAGCCGCAGGCGGCGGCAAGGTCGCCCTCCTGGAACATCCCCGGCCCGACAACCTGTGTGTCGATCTGGCCGGTCAGCGCCAGCACGGGCGCGCGGTCCATCTTCGCGTCCCGGAGGCCGGTCAGCAGGTTCGTCGCGCCCGGCCCGGCGATGCCGAAACATGCGGCGGGACGGCCGGTCAGCTTCGCGAAAGCGGAGGCCGCGAATGCCGCTGCGCCCTCATGGCATACGCCGATGTAGGTGAGCGCCCCCGCCTCCTCCTGCCGCCAGAACGCGTCAGCGAGCCCGAGGTTGGAGTGCCCGACCATGCCGAAGACGTGGGTCACACCCCAGTTCACCATCGTCTGCACCATCACGTCAGAGACGGTGTCCAGGTGGGGCGCCGCCGCCGCCGGTAGCCCGCGAAGAGCGCGTCCTCGCGAAGCTCGATTGCGACGGCGATGGCGCAGTCGGCGAAGCCAGCGGGGGGGGGTCAGCGGATCGTAGTCGTAGCCGTGCCACGGGCAGCGCAGCCACCCACGCTCGATCGACCGTCGCGACCCGCCCCTCGGGGAGATCCTTCGCGTCGAGCACGCGGTGCCACACGAGTTGCTGTTCGGTCACGCCCGCCCCCTACCGATGGAAGCATCGCTGATCACGGTCGCCTCATGCGTGCCCAAGCGCACGTCATCCGCAGCCTCACAGGTTGTCGCATCGTGGTGCACGAGCCATTCTGCTCCCAATTCGCGCGCCTAACCGCTACCCCTCTCCCGTTCCAAGCGCTACCCGGTTCGACCGCCCCTTGACCGTCGAGTCTGGCCCGGCCAATAATCGCCCGGCTGAGTTGCGGCGATTCAGCATGTTTCCTGCGCCCTCGCGGGCGTTCCCGTCGCGCTGATTCAGAACGAACCGACCGGCGGACCCTGCTACAGCTGGGCCCGTCAGGCGAGAGGAGCCCACTGTGGATCTTGGCCTGAGCGAGCAGCAAGAACTGCTCAAGGACGCAGCCCGAGATTTCCTAGAGAACGAGTGTCCCGAGACGCTGGTTCGCGAGATGGAAGAGGATAAGCAGGGCTATTCGCCCGAGCTCTGGGGCAAGATGGCTGAGCAAGGCTGGCAGGGCCTGTTGATCCCGGAGGAGTACGGCGGCGCCGGCTTCGACTTCCTCGACCTCTGCGTGCTGCTCGAAGAGTTCGGCCGCGCGCTGGTTCCCGGCCCGTACATGTCAACCGTGCTCGGTGGCGCAGTGCCGCTGATCGAGGCGGGCTCCGACGACCAGAAGTCCGAGTTCCTTCCGCGCATCGCCACCGGCGACCTGATTTTCACGCTGGCTCTCACCGAGCCGTCCGCCCGTTTCGACGAGGAAGGCGTGCAGTGTGAGGCGTCTATCTCCGGCGATGAGGTGACCTTCAACGGCACCAAGCTTTTCGTCTCGGACGCGAACGTGGCCGACTACATGATCGTCGCTGGCCGCAGCTCCGCAGGCGTCACGCTGGGCATCGTCCCGACGGACCAGGCCGGCGTAGAGGTGACGCAGCTCGTCACGATCGCGCGCGACAAGCAGTGCGAGGTCAAGCTCAACGGCGCGACCGGCCAGCTGCTTGGCACGGACGGCGGCGGCTGGGCCTCGCTCGGCCCGGTGCTGCAACGCTACACCGTCGGTGAGTGCGCCTACCTCGTGGGCCTCTCGCAGATGGACTTCGAGATTTCAGTGGACTACGCCAAGGAGCGCGTGCAGTTCGGTCGCCCGATCGGTTCGTTCCAGGCAATCCAGCACAAGTGCGCGGACATGGTGACGGACGTCGATGGCTCCCGCTTCATCATGTACAAGGCCGCGTGGTCGGTGAACTCCGGTCAGGACGACGCCCAGCTGGACGTGAACATGGCGAAGGCGTGGTGCTCAGAGGCGACCCGTCGCGTGGTGGCCCACGGGCAGCAGATCCACGGCGGTATCGGCTTCACGAAGGACTACAAGGTGCAGCTCTACTTCCGCCGCCAGAAGCGTGCGGAGCTGGCATTCGGCGACGCCGATCACCACCGCGAGCTGGTTGCGCAGCAGCTGGGCATCTAGCCTCGCCGCTTTCGCTACAAGACTGACTGAAGAGGCCGCCCGATGGGCGGCCTCTTCTTCTGTTCGCCGGTGGGGCGTCGGCGCAGGGTCGTGGGCGTCGAGGCCATTGAACCAGTGGGGTAGAACCCACCCGCGGGCGAAGCGGGCCGTCCGAGGGGCAACGGGCCGGCGTCATCCTTCGCCGACGCTCCGGCCTCGTCATTACTTTGCCGGGGCGCGCTCGGCGGCGGCGAGCAGGCGCTGGTGCAGCCGTTCCCGCTCCGGCGCGAAGTGGCTTGGCGCGAGCACGTCGAAGTCGACCTCCGCGAGGCGGGTGAGCGAGTGGATCGAGGCCGCGCGGTCGACGTAGATGTAGGGGGCGACCAGCTCTCCCTGCCGCGTCACCTGCACGCTATCGCCGCTCAGCAGCACACCTCGCTCTGGGATCAGCAGCGCGACGTGGCCCGCGGTGTGGCCCGGCGTATGCACCACAGCGATCTCATCGAGCGCGCCCGTGGCAGGCACGCGGTCACTGTCGTGCAGCTCGATGTCGACGTGCGCCTTCGGGGCCAGCAGCCGGCCAATCGTCTGGCCGAAGATGAAGCGCAGCGGTTGCGGCAGCGGCACCGTCGAGCAATGCGCCGAGGTCAACGAGCTTCGCTGCGTCAATCTCGGGAGCGCCCAGCGGCCTGCCCGCAGTCTCGATTGCGTAACGGCGCAGGGTGTCGTCGATCAGCGACTGCGCGCGACTGGCCGCTCGGGTCGCTCGCTCGGCTGCCTCCCTCGCCTCCGACGAGATCGGGCCGAAGGCCTCCTCTGTCAGCAGCTCGAGGTAGGCATGCACGGTCACGAGCGGTGAGCGCAGGTCGTGCGCGACGGCGGTGACGTCCGCCGGGCCACGGTCAGTCGGCCGGCTGGGTGTGCCCGCGGTGCGTACTCGGGCCAGCCGAGCGGGTCGCAGCAGCAGGTACGCCGGCACCAGCGGCGCCCGCCACTCCGATCAGCGCGGCACTGACGATCGCCGGGCCACCGCCCATGCGCAGCGGTACCAGTACGGACGCGGCCAACGCAGCGACTGCGATCACGCTGAGCAGCGCCGTCGTGAACTCGATCAGCCCGAGCAACCTGGGTGAACGGTCGCGCATCACATGTCCCGTCGGCTTGCCCGCACCTGAGGCCAGAACCCACGCTACCCCGCGGCTCGCGCTCTCATCGGTAAACTCCCTGATGCGCTCGCCCTCGTCCCCTGATCGGCGTGCGCTGTTCAGCAAGCAGGCGGGACCCAGTGGTGTCGACGACGGATCACGGAGCGCTGCGGACGCGCATGACCCCGGGACTGCCCGCTGGGCTGGTCGAGCACATCGACCGCGTCGTCACGCTCGTGGGGCAGCTCGCGGTCGCGCACGACCTCGATGACGACGCGAGCGCGCGGCTGCTGCTCACTGCACAGGGGCACGACGTGCTGCGCGCGCTCGACGACGCCGAGCTACTGAGGCGGGCCGAGGCGCAGGCGATCGAGGTCGATCCCGTGGAGCGTGCCGAGCCGGTGCTGCTGCACGGCCCGCTGGGTGCGACCGAGCTCTGCGACCGCTTCGCCGTCTGCGATCCGTGGGTCGAGCACGCGATCCGCTGGCACACGACCGGTCACCCGGACTTCGACCGCGATGCCTGGCTCTTCTTCCTCGCAGACAAGCTCGAACCGTGGAAGGTCGAGCACCGGCCCGAGCTGGCACCGCTGCTCGATGCAGCGTGGGAGGCACCGGAGCGCACGGCGCTCGAATACCTCGCACTCAACCTCGAACACGGCGCACGCCTCGGCTGGCAGCCGCACCCGATGGCACTGCCGACCGCCGAGGCACTGCGCGGACGGGGCTTCGCGCGGCTCTAGGGCGCCGGGGGCAGGCGTGACCGGCTGGCATCAGATTTCGGTGATCGAGGAGCTGGCGACGGCCGGTAGCGGGGCGGCGAGGGCGTGATCGTCGCGGGGGCCGGCCGATGACCCCCTTCTCCGTGGCGCTGGAACGAGGCGATTACGAGCTGGCCGCGCTGCGCTTGTTGCTGGGCGTCGTACATGCGCTCGACCGCCTGCAGGCGACCGGCGAGGCGACCGAACGGCTGCTGGCGACGCTGGGCGACCGCCTGCGTCGGGTCTGGTGCGTGCGCCGCGTGAGCGTGGATGCGACCGGCCTCGGTAGCCCGATCGCCGACCCGCTGGCCGCGCGATTGCCTCGAGGCGTGGTCGAGCCGCTGGTCTTCAGCGCCGAGCGGAAATCGCGGCTGGGCTTCGCGCTGCTGGCCGCCGTGCTCACCGGGCGGTTGCGGCTTTACGGCCTCGACGGTTCGGCGGAGGCGACGCAGTGCCTGCGCCAGCTCAAACTCACCCGCGTCGCATGCCGCGACGCCCGCACGATGCAATTCGATGTCGATCCTGCGGAGGGGCACAACGACTACCTGATCAGCCTGGCGCTCTGCGTGGATGCCGCATCACGCGGCGCGACCGTACGGCGCGCGGCCGAGTGCCGGCGGAGGCGGTCGCAAGACCGCGCTAGCGGTGACAGCCGCCTCGATCGCGCCGCGCCAGCCGCGCGAGGACGCCCTGCCGGAGCTGATGCTGCAGGTCGGGTGCCACCGCGACGACGGTTGCGACCTGATCGCCGCCTGCCTGACGTGCCCGCTACCGCGCTGCCGCTACGACGTCGCCGGCGGCGCACGCACGATGCTGAACGAGGTGCGCGACGACGAGATTCGCCGACTGCGACTCGATGGCGGCGTCGCCGTCGATGAGATCGCACGCCGCTTCCGCCTCTCGCGTCGCACGGTCTTCCGTGTGCTGCAACGGGGCACGCGGCCGGTCGAAATGACGAGGAACGGAGCGAGGCCATGACCAACGCAACAACGAACCACGCTGCAAACGGGGCGGCACGGGCTACCGGCGAGGGGGCCGCCAGCGAGGTGGTCGCACCCCTGCAGCTCGACGGCATCGACCGTGAGCGGCGGCGGCGATACCGCGAGCACCTGGACTGGTACGAGGGCAAGCGCGGGGCACCGCCGGTGCGTGGGCGCGACCGTGCGCTGAACTTCAACTACGCTCGCGCGGTGGTCGAGAAGGGCGCCGCGTACCTGGTCACCGATCACCGCCCGACGGTGGTGATGCCGGATGGCGACGCGGACGCTCGCCGCCGGGCGAACGCAGCGCAGCAGGCGCTTGCTGAGGTCTGGGACGCGAACGACCTGCCGCGGCTCGACCTCGAGACGGAGGTCGACACTGCGGTGCTCGGCGACGGGGCATAGAAAGTGGTCTGGGACGACCGCGCACAGCAGGTGTGGGTGACGGCGCCGGACGTGGAGGGGCTGTTCGCGTGGTGGGCGGGCGACGATGTGCGTCGGCTCTGGCGCGTCGCTTCGCGCTACGAACTGCCCGCGGAACAGATCGCACTGCGCCTCGGCCGCGCGCCCCGCACGATCGCCGGACATAGGGTGCGGTCCTCGGAGGTCGTCGAGGTGTGGACGGATGCGCGCTTCGAGCTGTGGGTCGACGGCGAGCTCGCGGAGGCGCGCCCGAACCCCTACGCGACGATCCAATTCGTGATCTTCCCCAACCTGCCGCGGCCGAAGCAGTTCTGGGGCATCTCTGACATCGAGCCGTTGCGCGAGTCGCCGACGGAGCTGAACCGCGCGCTGACGTAGCTCAGCCGCATCCTGGAACTCTCCGGCAACCCGATCGCGGTGCTGGAGCACTTGGAGGAGGCCCGCGACATCGCCGTGCAGCCCGGTGCGGTGTGGGAACCGCCGGAGCAGGCGTGCGCCTATCTGCTCGACCTGTTGCAGGGCGGTGGCGTGCGCCTGCACGTCGATTACGCCGACCTCGTCTACCGCACGCTGCACGACCTCTCGGAGATCCCGCGCGTCGCGTTCGGCGATGGCGGCGGCGACCGCTCCAGCGTCGCGTTGCAACTGGAGCTCGACCCGTTGCTGCGCCGGGTCGCTCGCAAGCGGCTGACGCGGACGGGGGCGCTGCGACGCCGCGACGCCGCGACGCGCTGATCTTGAACGTGATCGCCCCTCACAGCGGGCAGAATTTCGACGGCGTGCGCAGCGATATCAGCTGGGGGCCGGTGTTTTCTCGTGATCCGGCGACGCTGATCCCCGGCGTCGACGCTTGACGGACCCGTCGCCGCCCCGGAGATCGCTCCCGGGGCCACGAACTCGGCTGCGAAGCTAGCCCGCGGCAAGAATCAGGGAGTGCGATCCTTTACCCAAACGCAAAAATCGCTCTACACTGTTTTTCTGCTCGATCTAGCTCGATTTGGCAGCCTCTGGAAGGCGCGGGATGACCGGCCGCAATATGCCAATTCACCTTCGGCTGCTGGGCCACGCCTGGCCGTACCGATGGCTTCTCTTGCTCACACTGGCCGCGACCGCCGCAACAACCGCGATGCAGGTCGCGACGCCGCAGCTACTGAAGTTCGCCGTCGACACCGGCTTCGACATCACGAACACGTACAATGAGAGCGGCGAAATCATCGACAGCGTCGTCGATGGCAACATGGGCACGCTCGCCCTGGTCTCGGTTCTGCTGCTGGCCGCAGCGGCGCTTCGCGGCGTCTTCACCTACGGCCAGTCGTATCTGGGCGAGAAGATGGGACAGTCGATCGCGTACGACTTCCGGAACCAGATCTTCGACCACCTGCAGCACCTCTCCTACGCCTATCACGACAACTCTGAAATCGGCCAGATTATGTCGCGCGCGACGCAGGACGTCGAAGGGGTGCGCATGTTCGTGGGTATGGCGGTGGTGCGCCTGCTTTCGATTGTGGCGCTGGTCGGCGTCTCGGCGGCCTTCATGCTCTCGCTGAACGTGAAGGTGGCGCTGGTCGCGCTGGCCTTCATGCCAGTGATCGCGATCCAGTCCGGCGCAGTCTCGCTCTGGATGCGACCGATGTGGTTGAAGGTGCAGGACCTGCACGGCCAGATTTCGACGGTGCTGCAGGAGAACCTCACCGGCATGCGCGTGGTGAAGGCCTTCTCCCGCGAGCAGCACGAGCAGGAGAAGTTCGACGACCGCGCCCGCGAGTTATTCGACGTCTCCTATCGCACCAGCATCGTCCAGGCCTGGAGCGAGCCGCTGATGCTCTCGCTGTGGCTGCTGTCCGCGGGACTGGTGTTCTGGGTCGGCGCCCGCGAGATCAGCGCCGGCAACATGACGGCGGGCGACATGGCCGCCTTCCAGGTGTACCTGGCGATCCTCCAGATGCCGGTGCGCATGATTGGCTTCATCGTCAACATGTTCGCCCGAGCGCACTCCGCCGGCACCCGCATCTTCGAGATCCTCGACGCCCAGTCCGCGGTCACCGAGCCGCCAGACGCGCAGCCGCTCCGCGCCGAACGCGGCGAGGTGGTGTTCGACCACGTCTCCTTCGGCTACGACGTGCTCTCGCCGGTAGTGCGCGACGTGAACATTCGCGCCCCGGCGGGCCAGGTGGTGGCGCTGCTGGGGCCCACCGGCTCCGGCAAGTCCACGGTGGTGAACCTGCTGCCCCGCTTCTACGACGTGACCGAAGGCTCGATCACGATCGACGGCCAGGACGTGCGCGAGGTGTCCCTGGAGTCCCTGCG
>DASCRM010000078.1:0-4471 GCA_034406555.1 Dehalococcoidia bacterium
CTGCCGGCGCGGGCGTGATGATCGCGCTGATCGGCACCGGGCAGGCGTTCTTCATCACCGCCGTCGGCTTCGCCGTCTCCGCGTTCCTGCTCGCGACATTGAGCCTCACGCCGCACGAGCGCGATACGGAGGCGGACGACGGCGGGATGTTCGAGGGCGTCCGCTACATCTTTGGAAACCGCATCTTTCTGGCGACGATCGGGCTATCGTTCTTCACCTCCGTTTTCGGCTCCTCGTACCAGACGCTGCTCGCCGTCTTCGCCGACGACATCCTCAACGTCGGTGCGTCCGGTTTCGGACTGCTGGAGGCAGCGGCGGGCGTCGGCGGGTTCCTGGGCACGCTCGCGATCATCAAGGTCGGAGCCGGTCGTCACGCAGGCGTGATCATGCTGGTAGCCGCGGCGTCCTTCGGGGTCTTCGTCGCAGGCTTCGCGGGCAGCCGCTCGTTCCCGGCCTCGATGGTGCTGCTATTCGCCGCAGGATTCGCCAGCTCGATGTACCTGAACATCGGCATGACGACGCTGCAGCTGCTCGTCCCCGACGCGCTGCGAGGGCGGGTGATGGGTGTCTGGTCGATGACCTGGTTCCTCGCGTCGGTCGGCGGGTTGCCGGCTGGCGTCTTCGCAGAGCTGATCGGCACGCCGCTGACAGTCGCGCTCGGGGCACTCTCAGTCTCCGCCTTCGCGGTGTTGCTGCTCGTGCTGTCGGCCGAATTGCGGACGTTGCCGCTCGCGGCACCGCGCGGGGGGGTGACGCGACGCGGATGACAATCGAGCCGGCACCGAGCCTTCTAGGCGCCCGTCGAACCGTCGGCAGGGAAAGCGACCAGCGAGGTGGTCGACTGGATGCCGTCGAGTGTCCTGATGCTGTCGGAAAGGATCGGGGGCAGGTCGGTGAGTGTCTCGGCCTCGATCTCCACGACGATGTCGTAGGGCCCCATCACCTCGTGGATCTCGGCGATCGCCGGCACCCCGGCAAGTTGCTCGGCGACGCGGCGGGTCGCTCCCGGCTGGGTGACAATCAACACGTAGGCTTTGACCACGAGCACCCTCCCGCCGCATCCGAGCGTAGCGCGCGGTACAGACCACGACGGTCTTCGCGAGAAAATATCATAGCGAAGGTAGCGTTTTCCCGTTGAGCCAACGCTGATCTCGGTCGATACTCTTGGGGCTGACTCGGATGTTGTTCATCTTCATGCGTTTTAGTCAGCGCCGAGTCCGGCAATCGAATGCTGGGATTCTGCTCACGATGCGGCGGCGGAGACCTGAAGGGGTCGGCCGATGAGCAAGTATCTGGTGGTCCGCTTCGCAGGCGAAGGCGGCCATGGGGTCGACACCGCTTATCAGGTACTGACACAGCCTGCCGCGCGCGTGGGCTATCACGTACAGACGTTTGCTACCTATCCCTCTCAGATCACGGGCGGCCCCGTCTGGGCACAGGCGCGCATCTCCACTGAGGAGGTGCTGACATCTGGCGACGAGCTGGACGTGCTCGTCGCGCTGGACCGCTACGCATACGACCACCATCACGAGGAGCTGCGCGACGGCGGCATCGTGATCTACAACTCCGAGGAGTACGACCTCGAGGGCGCGCCAAACACCTTCGGCATCGAGATCGACCGGCTGGCGCGCGAGACCGGCAATGCTCGCGCATCGAACATGATCATGGTCGGCGCAGTTGGCCAGCTGGCGTCCATGCCTCAGCAGTACTTCGACGACTTCGTACGTGCGCGCTACAGCCGCGGGCGCGAGGGCGACGACGCGATCATCGAGTCCAACATCCGCGCGTTGACGATGGGTTACGAGGCGGTCGCCGCCAGCGGCCTGCACGTCGAGCAGATGGATCCGCCTCCGCCGCTCGACGGCGAGCGATCGCTCGTGGCGGGCTACGAGGCGTTCTCGATGGGCGCGATCGCGGCCGGGCTCGACACCTTTATCGGCTACCCGATCTCCCCCGCCACCACGACGCTGGTCTTCATGGAGGACAACCTCACCGCCGAGGGCACGGCCGTGGTGCAGACGAGTTCCGAGATTGAATCGATCGCAGCGCTGATCGGCAGCGGTTACGCCGGCAAGAAGACGATGACCTCCACCGCCGGCCCCGGCCTCTCCCTGATGGGCGAAGGGTTGGGGCTTGCCTGGATGGCCGAGATCCCGCTCGTCGTGCTGGACGTGCAACGAGGTGGCCCCGCCACGGGCCTGCCGACGAAGACGGAACAGTCCGACCTGCTGGTCGCACTCACGCCTGGCCACGGCGACATGACCCTGCCGATCATCGCGCCGGGCACAATCACGGAGTGCTTTGAGGCCGGCGTCGTCTCCCTCAACTGGGCGGAGCGCTACCAGGGCCCGGTGATCGTGCTCAGCGAGATGTCGCTGGGAGAACGTCGCCAAGACATCGTGCGTCCGGACGTCAGCGCGGTCGTCGACGAGCGTCGCACCGTCTCCGAGGGCGCGGACGGGAGCAGCCGCTACCGCGGCGACCGCATCACGCCAATGCCGGTGCCGGGCGGTCCGGGCGCATATGTCGCCAACGGCAGCGAGCACGATGAGCAGGGTGACACCACCCACCTCTCCGAGATCCACGTGCAGATGACCGACCGCCGCTTCAGCAAGCTCGCGCTGCTGGAGGACGGCTCGTACGAGAGCGACAACAATACCGCCTCCGTCGCGGTGATGCCGTGGGGCGGGTCGAAAGGTCCGACGCTCGCCGCGTACAACACGCTGCGGGAGCAGGGCGAAGAACTCGCCTGGTACTACACGATATACCTCAACCCGTTGCCCCCTGCCCTGCTGCTGGAGTTGCAGCAGAAGCAGCTGGTGCTGGTGCCGGAGCTCAACTACCTGGGGCAGTTCTCGCAGGTGCTGCGCGGACTGGGCGTGAATGCTCATTCGATCACGCAGTACACCGGCCTCCCGTTCAAGGAGCAGGTGCTGACGGCCGCACTGCACGAACGTCTCGCCTCCACGAAGACGCGGAAGCTGGCGACGGCATGACGAAGCGCAACCCTGACTACGACTTCAAGTGGTGCCCCGGCTGCGGCGACTTTGGCGTCGTGCGGGCGATGGAGATGGCGCTCGCCTCGCGCTCGGAGCGGCTCAACGAGCCGATCGAGAACACCGTGATCGTCGCTGGCATCGGCTGCTCGGGGAACCTCGTACATCTGCAGGAGGGGCCGCAGCCCTTCGGCTTCCACGGCATCCACGGCCGCGCCCTGCCGATCGCGATGGGCGTGAAGACGAGCAACCCGGAGCTGAACGTGGTCGCCGTGGCCGGCGATGGCGACTTCCTCAGCATTGGCGCTGAACACATCGGCCCGCAGGCACGTCGCAACCTCGACATCACCGTCGTCGTGATGGACAACGGCATCTACGGTCTGACGAAGGGGCAGGCGTCGCCGATGAGCGTGCTCGGACAGGTCACCGCGACGACCCCCGGCGGCAAGCTCGAAGAGGCAATGAACCCGCTGGAGCTCTACCTCGCGCTCGGCGTTCCCAACGTCGTCTCGGCGCTCTCGACCCGCCCGAAGGAGATGGCCCAGTTGATCGGCGACGCGATGGACTTCCGGGGCTTCTCGATCGTCCACATCAAGTCCCCGTGCACCTACTTCAACGACACCTACGCGGCACTCAAAGGCGACCCGAAGAATGGGATCGAGCCGGCCGCCTACCCGCTGCCGAAGGATCACGACCCCACCGACTACGCGATGGCGATTGAGCACGCACGCTGCGGACGCGTCCCGGTCGGCCTGCTCTACAGCGAGCCCGGCACGGTGCCGATGCATGAGCGGCTGCGCACCGCGCAGCAGAGCTCAACCGCACCCGTGCGCTCCGTCGAGGAGATGCTCGACGCGCTCGCCGTCTAAACTGCGGCATGGCTGAACAACGTAACGTCACCGTCCAGGGCATCCGGCTGCGCTTCGCCGCCGCCCATATGGCGACGCTGGGCGATGAGCTGGAACCGCTGCACGGGCACAACTACTCGGTACGCTGCCGCGTCGATGGCAGCCTGACCGCCGACCAGTGGGTGATCGACTTCTCGCTGCTGAAGCGCTACGTGCGCGAAGTCTGCGACCGGCTCGACCATCGCTTCCTGCTGCAACTCGAATCCTCGCTGATCGAGATCACGGAACAGGATGGGGGCTGGGCGCTCGTCTTCGGCGACCGCCGCTACCACTTCCCCGCTTCGGACGTTGTCACGTTGCAGATCGCGAACACGACGGCCGAGCTGATCGCGGAGTGGATCGCGGGTGAGGTCGTCGCCGCGCTCGCTGTCGGCGGTCACGCGAACATCAGCCGCATCTCGGTCGACATCGAGGAGATGCTGGGCCAGAGTGGCGGCTACTCACGGGACATCTAAACAGGGGCAGCCGGTTCTTGAGACGCGTGCGCGTTGACACTCAGCGAGGCAGTCATACGATCGGTTGAGCGGTCGTCGCTAAGGGCGGGGGAAGTTCAATGAGTATCGACTG
>DASCRM010000079.1:0-17656 GCA_034406555.1 Dehalococcoidia bacterium
ATGATATCCAGCGTGAACTCGTAGTACTGGATCGTCTCGCCCATCGCCATGTTCTTGCGGCTGAAGACGATCTCCGGGCTCGCGCCCTCGAGTGAGAGCTTCGCGCCGAATCGCGGCCACATCAATGGCGCGGTACGGATCATGCCCTGCTCGATGCCCGCCTTCACGCGCTCTGTGTCGAGCACGGCCAGAAGGCCCTCCATCACATTCTCGTGAGTGTTCAGCACCTTCAGATACGCGTCGGCACAGGCCTGCACGCACTCCAGGTTGTTGCCGGCGCTGAGGGCAGCGTTGGCCGTCTCCATCAACGCCCGCAGCTCATCGTCTTCGATGTCGGCCGGGCTAATTCCTAGTGGCATCGTGCGCCTCCCGCTTCGCCTTCCCCGCAGGGAAGGGGTGGGCTGGACTCCCGCTCTAGATCGAAGAGTTGACGGGGAACTGGAAGTTCTCGAGCTGCTTCGCACGCCACGGCAGGTGTTCGGTCTCGTGGCGCTCCTTGATGTCCGGCAGCACCTTGCGCCCGAACAGGTCAATCGACTCCATGATGTCGTCATGCTTGCGTGACCCCGCCTGCGCGATCAGCAGCATGATGTCTTGGTGTGCGTCCTCGTAGGGGCGCAGGTAGTCGCGGAGCTGGTCCGGCGTGCCGATCGCCGCGCGAGCACGAGCGGCGCGCCAGAGCGCACGAGCGTTCTCGTCCTCCGGCTCCTCCTCAGCGAGGTTCGCCTCGGTGCGAGCGAGGTCGGCGAGCTGGTCGCGTCCCGCCGCGCCGCCGGTGAGCCGGGTGATGCGCTCCGCTTCGGGCGTGTCGGTGAATTCCGTGAAGAGGTTTGTCTTCGCGTACTCGTGATTCGGCCCGGTGACCGGGTTGTAGAAGTGGTTGAGGGCGAAGCTGAAGAACTGGCCGCCATCGCCGGCCTTGCGCTGCGCCTCGTCTTCGTCATCGTCGCAGGCGAACTGGCTGAGCACGATCAGGCCGGGGTTCACGGCTTCGCCGATCGGCTGGCACTCCTCGCGCATGATTCGCCAGTACGTGTTGACGCGCTCCTCCGCCTCCTCGGGCGTCTCGAAGCCGAAGCCCAGCGAGCCCATGCCGAGGCGCGCGGCGGTGAGCACCGTCTCGCGACGCCCTCCGGCGACCCACAGCGGCGGGTGCGGCTTCTGCAGCGGCTTCGGGATCACGTTGCGCTCGGGGAATTTCACGTAGTCACCATCGACGCCGGTGAAGGGCGATTCGGTCATCATGCGGACGGCGACGCGAGTGCCTTCCTCCCACATCGCCTTCTTCTCGTCCCACGGCACGCCGTAGGCATCGAGTTCCGCCGAGGACGATGATTCGCCCGTGCCGAACTCCGCCCGCCCGTCCGAGATCAGGTCGAGCACCGAAATGCGCTCGGCGATGCGTCCCGGGTGGTTGTACGGGGGCGGGGTGAGCGTGATGCCGTGGCCCAGGCGCATGTTCATGGTGCGCTGGCTGGCTGCGGCCAGGAAGATCTCCGGCGCCGAGGAGTGCGCGTACTCCTCCAGGTGGTGGTGCTCAACCTCGAAGACATAATCGAAACCGAGGCTGTCCGCGAGCTCGACCTGCTCAAGTGCGTCTTTGAAGATGCGGTGCTCATCTTCCGGATCCCAGTCGTCCGCGCCATACGGCTTCGGCAACTGCATCTCGTAGAACAGGCCCAGCTTCATAACGTTCCCCTCCCGAGCATTCGGCTCAGGCTGAGATATAGCACAGCGTCCAGACGCTCACAACAGGATGCAGCGGCGTACAATTCTCGCGATTTCGTATTCAGCAGGGAGCACCGATATGGCGGCGACCGACACCGACCTCAACTCTGCGACGGCGGAGACGCTCGCCGAGCTGATCAGGAGCAAGCAACTCTCGCCAACGGAGCTGATGGATCACACGCTGGCGCGCATCGCCGACCTCAACCCACGGATCGGCGCCTTCGTTGCGCTCGACGAGGAACGCGCACGTGCCGAGGCGGCCGCACAGACGGAGCGCGTCGCGGCCGGCGAGGACCTCGGCCCGCTCGGCGGGCTGCCGTTCGGGGTGAAGGATCTGGAGGACGCAGCAGGCTTCATCACGACCAAGGGTTCGCGCGCCTTCCGCGACAACATGGTCGACCGTGACTCCGTGCAGGTGGAGCGACTGCGAGCGGCCGGCGGGATCATCCTCGGCAAGACGAACACTCCGGAGTTCGGCTACACAGGCTTCAGCTTCAACGAACTCTTCCCGGCGACGCGCAACCCGTGGAACCTGGAGCGCACCTCGGGAGGGTCGAGCGGCGGAGCATCCGCGGCGATCGCCTCCGGCATGACCGCGATTGGCACCGCCTCGGACGGCGCTGGGTCGGTGCGCATCCCTGCCTGCTTCGTCGGTGCGTTTGGGCTGAAGACCTCGTTCGGTCGCATCCCGATCGGCCCCGGCAACTTCACGAACTGGATGGACACCAGCGTGTACGGACCGATCACCCGCACCGTGCGCGATGGTGCGCTCTTCCTCGATCAGGTCGCGGGCTACCACCCGGCGGATGCAGACTCACTGCCGGCCGTCGACTACAGCTACCTCGATCGTCTTGATGAGCCGCTCGCGCCGCTGCGCATCGCCTACAGCCCGAACCTCGGCGGCTTCAACGTGCAGTCCGACGTAGCCCGCGAGGTCGAGGGCGCGGTGAACATCTTCTCGGAGCTGGGGCATGAGGTCGTGGAGCACGACGACTCGTTGCCGGAGATGCTGATGTGGTGGATGCAGGTGGGGCGATTCCAGGCGCTCGCCTCGATGTGGGACATCTACTCGGAGCGGCGTGACGAGTTCAGCGAGCCGTACGTGCGAGGGATGGACCACGCACTGACGACGCAGCCCTCGGACTTCGGTGAGTTCTCGCGGCTGCGGGCGCAACTGAACAATCAGCTCTGGCAGCTCTTCGACGAGTACGACCTGTTGATGACGCCGACGATGCCGATGGAGGCGGTCGACGCCGAAGGGCCGATCCCCCGCGAGGTGGAAGGCAAGCCGGTGAACTTCGCCGCCTTCACGGTGCCGTTCAACTTTAGCGGCCACCCGGCGGCGACCGTGCGCGCCGGCTTCACCGACAGCGGGATGCCGGCCGGGCTACAGATCGTTGGCCAACGTCACCGCGAGGACACGGTGTTGCAGGCGTCGTATGCCTATGAGCAGGCGCGACCGTGGAACGACCACTGGCCAGAGCTGTAATCGGGAATCAGTAGCAGGACGAGCAATCAGTCAGAGCAGGGGAGGGACGCGCGATGCGCATCGAGAACGACGAGGGCCTGAGCGAGCTGCTGAAGTCGAGCGAGGAGACGCAACTCTGCACCGGCTTCGGTTTCACGGAGGGGCCGCTGTGGGTGGCCGCGGACAACGCGCTGATCTTTAGTGACATCCCCGGCAACCGCATGCACCGCTGGCGGCCCGGAACGTCCGAGGGCGAGGTCTACCGTGACCCGAGCGGCCACTCAAACGGCCTCACGCTGGACCACGATGGCAACGTGCTGGCCTGCGAGCACTCTGGTCGTCGCGTCTCACGCGCGCCATACGACGGTGCCGCCGAGGCGGTCGTCGGGTCGTTCGAGGGCAACACGCTGAACAGCCCGAACGACCTCGTCGTTCACAGCAGCGGGGCGATCTACTTCACCGACCCCAGCTACGGCATCCCGCGTCCCGGGCAGACGCGTGTGCTCGGCGACCCGAACGCCGTGCAGGAGATCGACTATCAGGGCGTCTACCGCATCGCGCCCGACGGGACGCTCACGCTACTCACCGACGACCTGATCATGCCGAACGGCCTCGCGTTCTCGCCGGACGAGTCTGTGCTGTACATCGCCGACTCCTCCGAGCGGCGCGTGATCCGACGCTTCGAGGTGCAGTCCGACGGCTCGCTCGCGGGCGGCGAGGTGTTCGTCGACATGAGCGACGACGAGCGTCGCGGCGGGCCGGACGGGATGAAGCTCGACGAGGACGGCCGCATCTGGTCGACCGGTGCCGGCGGTGTCTGGGTGATCGAGCCGGACGGCCACCGCCTCGGCGTTGTCGAGACGGAGGAGCATGCCGCGAACCTGACGTTTGGCGGCGCGGACTTCTCCACGCTCTTGCTCACGGCCTCGACGAGTGTCTACAGCGTGGAGACGGCCGTGCGAGGGGTCGTGCCGGGCTCGCGCTAGCTCATGCGGCGCAGCGAGCCCTGCGTGAAGAGGGCGAGCAGCGCGACCGGGCCGAGCACCGCGCCACAGATGACGAGCCACTCGGACGCGCCGATCGCGCTGGCCCCGATGCCGGCAAGCAGCGAGCCGAGCGGCATGAAACCGGCGATCGCGAGCGAGTAGATCGCCATCACGCGCCCCATCATCTCGGGGGGCGTGTGCAGCTGTACCAGCGTCTGATTGATGTTCACGAAGATGCCGCCTCCGAGGCCCCAGGCGAGCATTAGCAACGCGATCAGCACGTACGACGGCGAAAGCCCCAGACCGGCCACGATCGGGCCACTGATCGCCAGCGAGACCATGAACAGCCTCCCCTTGTTCGGCATCGCCTGCCGCGAGGCGAGGACGAACGACATCGCGAACATCCCGCCGCTGGTGATCAGGAAGAGCAGGCTGGCCGTGAAGGCCTCCTGTCCGAGCCGCTCCTTCGAGATCTCCGGTAGCAACACGAAGACCGGGCCAAGCATGAACAGGCCCGTCACCATGCTCACCAGCACCAGCAGCCGCCGGTCGGCGACCACGAAGCGAATGCCGGCACCGATCTCAGATCGCATCGATCGCCGGTTCTCGTCGGAGGGCTGAGCCGGGAGACGCACCACCACCATCAGCGAGCCCGCGATGGCGTACGCCACGGCCTGCGCAGCGAATCCCGCGCCGATGCGCCAGATCGCTATCACCCCGCCGCCGACGCCCGCGCCCAGCAGCATCGCCAGGTTCTGGCCCATGTTCTTCAGCACGATCGCGTTCATCAGCTGCTCGCCGGGCACCAGCGAGGGCACGATCGCCTGTATCGGTGGCGAGCTGACCACTGTCGTCGCGCCGACCGCGACCGCGCTCAATAGCGCGATCTCGACCGTCATCACGTCGCTCCAGATCAGCACCGCGACGGCCAGCATCGCCGCCGTCGCCACGGCGTGGCTGCCGACGATCAGCTGCCGCCTGTCGTGGCGGTCGGACCAGACGCCCGCGGGCAGCATGTTCAGGAACGTGCGGATGCCGAGAGCGAAGCCCGCTATCCCCGCTACGCCGGCACGGTCGGAGATCGCGATCACGAGCCAGACGTACGCGAAGCGCTGCATCCCCTGCACGAGGAAAAACGCTGAGGTGCTGGCCCAGTAGAACCGGAACGCGGGCGTCGCGAAGGCGCGAAGGTGCCGACCTTCGCCGCCTCAGGTTCGACCGCGACGGGCACCTCCGCGCTACTGGCCATGCGAGGCCCGTCAGCCGCCGTTGGCTACTGCGAAGCCTCTGCGGCTTTCTTCGCCGCCTGGACGGTCAGCGAGTTGTCGAAGAGCTTACCCAGCTCCTTCGGGAACTGGTCGAAAACATCGTCGATCGTCCACTCATCACCAGCAGAGGTCATCTGTCCCTGCGGTTGCGGCATCGTGAAGGAGGTGATCTGGTTCCCGAAGACCAGGAAGTCACCCATCGTCACGTTCTGGGCCTCGTCCGAGGCGAGGTAGGTCACGAAGCGTCCGACGACGTCCGGGTTCATCGCCGCCAGCCCGCCACCGCCACCTCGACTCTCGCCGCGCGCCGCAGCAGAGGCTGCAGCAGCTGCCATCTCGGGCGAGAGGGTCATGCGGGTGGCCGCCCGCGGGCGGATCGCGTTGCAGGTCGCGCCGTAACGCGCCATCGCCATCGCGACGGCACGGGTCAGGCCGGTGATGCCCTCCTTCGCCGCGGCGTAGTTCGCCTGTCCGGGGTTGCCGAAGCCGGACTCTGAGGAGGTGTTGATGATGCGTCCCGATCGCTGCTGCCGGAACAGCACGGAGGCGTGCTTGCAGAGGTTGAAGGTGCCCTTCAAGTGCACCGCGATCACGAGATCCCACTCTTCTTCAGTCATGTTGAAGACCATGCGGTCGCGCAGGATGCCCGCGTTGTTCACGACGATGTCGAGCGACCCGAACTCGTCGAGCGCCTGCTGCACCATCGCGCCTGAGGTGTCGAAGTCGGCGACGTTGGCGTAGTTCGCGACGGCGCGGCCGCCCGCGTTCGTGATCTCATTCACCACGTCCTGCGCGGGGGTGTTGTCGTCGCCCTCTCCGCCCGTTGAGCCGCCGAGGTCGTTGACCACGATCGCGGCACCTTCGGATGCCATCGCCATCGCCTCGCCGCGGCCGATGCCACGGCCGGCACCGGTCACGATCGCTACTTTGCCTTCAAGTCGGTTCGCCATCGCAAATTCCTTCCGCGTTCGCTCGTGTCTGTTCCGCCGCCCGTCGACGGCCGTGTTGCCACCTCTGTGGCTCCCGGGGTTGGGGCTGCTAGCTTGTGGTTGCCGAGGCGACCTCGCCCCGCGTTTCTTCGATCGCCACGTCGATCGTATCGCGCTCGTAGAAGGCGGTGTGCTCGATGTGCTTGCGCACGGTCCACTCTTCTTCCGGACCGTAGAGTTCCAGCACCTCGTCCGGAGTCTGGAGCAGTTGCGCGACCAGCTCGACGCGTGCGTACAGCCAGTCGCGAACGAGGAATGCGAGTTCTGACTCCTGAAGCTGCTGGGCATCCGATCGGATGCTGCTGATCGCGCCGGCGTGGGAGCGGTCGTGCTCGATATTGTGGATCAGCAACCGCCGGACTCCGCCGTTCTGGGCGCAGCCGTGGCT
This sequence comes from Dehalococcoidia bacterium, assembly GCA_034406555.1. Classification (GTDB taxonomy): domain Bacteria; phylum Chloroflexota; class Dehalococcoidia; order UBA2979; family UBA2979; genus SHYR01. The sequence goes on from DASCRM010000079.1 coordinate 6,828, forward strand.
GCAATCAGCGTCGAGGTCGGCATCCACGAGTTGCTGGAGCTGATCCACGGTCTCCGTGATCGACTCGAGCAGTTGCTGCACGATCTGCTTGCTCTCGGTCATCTGCCCCCTCTCGATTCCGCTTTGCGGCTCGTTGACCGCCGATGCGGATGATAACTCGCCAGCGTCCCTCGGCTCGTTGTCCGTGTCCGCCGCACCTGCTGCCGGGCACCTGCATCACCGGCGAATAAAGGAGGGGCTCCATCAGGAGCCCCTCCTTTATTCGCCGGTGATGCAGGTTGGTTTGTTAGTTGTCCATGCTCTCGACGATTGTCGAGATGCCCATGCCTGCGCCGATGCACTGGGTCGCGAGACCGTAGCGGCCGCCGGAGCGACGCAGCTCGCGAGCCACCGTGCCGACCAGCCGGGCGCCGGTGGCGCCAAGCGGGTGACCGATGGGCAGCGAACCGCCGTTGACGTTGACCTTGTCCATGTCGATGCCGAGGTCGGCGATCGACGGGATGACCTGTGCCGAGAACGCCTCGTTGAACTCAACGCGATCGATCTCACCGGCGTCGATGCCGGCGTTGTCCAGAGCCTTGCGGGTTGCCGGAATCGGACCCAGGCCCATGAACTGCTGCTTCACGCCAGCCACACCGAAGCCCACGATGCGGGCCAGCGGCTCAAGGCCGAGCTCAAGCGCCTTGTCCTCGGCCATCATGATGGCGACCGAGATGCCGTCGTTGGTCGGGCAAGAGTTGCCCGCCGTGACGACCACTTCTGAGTCCGTGTAGCTCTCCACCGGCAGGGTGCGCAGGTTGGTCAGCGCCTCCAGGTTGGTGGACGGGCGGAAGCCTTCGTCCATGTCGAAGGTGATCATTTCGCCGACTTCAGCGGAGACCCAGTTGCCCTCGTCGTCGAAGACCGGAGTCTCAACCTCAAGCGAGATGATCTCTTCGCCGTAGATGCCCTTGTCGAAGGCGACACCGTACTTGCGGTGACTCTCGACGGCGAACTCGTCCAGCGTCTGGCGAGAGAGGCCGTAGGCCTCAGCCACGTTCTGGGCGGTTTGGAGCATCGACGCGTTCGTCGGCTGGTCCAGGATGGCGTCCGGGAACGGGACCGAGAAGATGTCGTCGTGGTTCGGTGCCGGGGCACGTTGCACGTCGTTCGTGTTCAGCAGCTTCTCGTTGTAGACCTCGTTGCGGTTGCGGTCTTCTTGGCCGCGCCCGCCGCCGCCAAGCTGGCGACCCATGCGCTCTGCACCAATCGATGCGCCGCCGTCGATCGCGCCGACCATGATGCTCTGCGCGATGCGGTGCAGCGTCTCCATGCTGGAGCCACACTGGCGGTTGGTCTGGAAAGTGGCGGTCTCCTGCGGGAGCCCGGCCAGCTTCTTCACGTTGTCCGAGCCGATGCCGGCGAGTTCAGACGCGCTGCCCACCTGGCCCATGCCGACGTCTTCGATCATCGCCGGGTCGAGCTTCGGGTTGCGCTCGATCAGCTCCCGAAGCACCTGTGCGGCCGCGTCGTCCAGTCGCGTCGCGACCAGTTTGCCGCGAGCACCGCGCCCGAACGCAGAACGCCCTGCGTCCACGATTACTACGTTTCGAAGTTCCTTACCCATATGTACCCCTACTCACGTGCCCGCTTGCGGGCCCACTGCCACTGTTGTGCCGCCAGAACGAGCGAAACTCCCAATAGGACGCCCCGTTCGCGGGTCGGATGCGCCGAATGTACTACAACGCGCTATGCATTGCATGTGACGAACGCCCGTCGCCGGGCTACAGGTGCTAACTGTGAATCAAATCCACGAAGGTTTGATTGGAGAGCGCGCCGGGCCGCTGTGCGCGCAGTAGTTCGACCGTCTGTTCCGCAGGCACATCGAGCAGGCGCATCACACGCCCGGCGAGCAGGGCGGAACGGTTCATTCCCTGCTTGCAGAGCACGTAGATCCGCTCCGGCGTGCCGGCCGGGAGCGTGTCCTCTGCCGTGGCCCGATCCCTCACCTCACCGCGTAGCTGCAAGGCGAGCTGGTGCGCCAACAGCTCGATGCGATCGTAGGTCGTTGGGACGGCGTCGATGTCGCCGAAGACGCGCATGATCGAGCCGGAAGCGCGAGCGCGGTAGTCCGGCGGTAGCTCGCCGGCGCAGTCGACGAGCCAGGACTCGCGCAGGTCGTCGTCATCGAGCGGCTTGCCGAGCAGCGTATACGAGCCGCCGACCCAGAGTTCGCCGGTGAGATCGCCGCGAGGGATTGGGATATGGCTCGCACGCACATCCAGCGTGTCCGAATCGAAGTTTGGCTTCGCGTTGGGGTCGGAGTAGAGCTGACCGTGGACAGGCGGCGACATGGCACTATCGTAGTGCGTTCGCCGCTATCAGTCCGGCGGTGGTACCGACGGGCCGCAGCGCAGCGGACAGCGAGGGGGAGTGATGAGGGTCGGCGTTTCGCTCACGAGCAGGCATCAGGTCGAGGACGTGCGCGAGGGCGCTCGCAACATGATCGAACGCGCCGCTGCGGCGCGGGACGCGGAACTCGATTCGCTCTTCGTCGGCGACCATCACCTCACGCCGGAGCCCTACTACCAGAACGTCGCGATCCTCGGTCGCCTGCTCGCGGAGTGGGGCGACGAGACGGCGGGCGCGCTCTTCCTGATACCGATGTGGGACCCGGTCTTGCTCGCGGAGCAGATCGGCACGCTGGCCTCGATACACAACGGGCCGTTCATCATGCAGTGTGGAATCGGGCGCGGTCCTCGCGAGTTCGCGGGCATGGGCAAGAACATCAAGTACCGGCCCTCGCTGTTCGAGGAAGGGCTCGACATCATCCGGCGACTGCTCTCTGGCGAGACGGTGAGTAGCGATGGGCGTTACCAGATCGAGAGCGCGTACATCGCCCCGCTGCCCCCTGAGCCCGTAGACGTGTGGATCGGCGCGTCGGCTGACGTGGCGATCGACCGTGCGGCGCGGCTCGGCGACACCTGGCTCGCCTCGCCGAACCTCACGTCGGAGCCGGCCCGCTACTTGATCAACTACTTCCGCGAACGCTGCGTCGCGCACGGGCGGGAGCCGACTTCGATCCCGATCCGGCGCGATGTCTATGTCGGCGAGAGCGCGGAAGAGGCCGAAGCGACCGCGAGCGCAGTAGCTGGAACCTACCGAGGCTTCGACGCCGATGCACTGGTCTGGGGCAGCGTCGATCAGGTCGCCGACCAGTTCCGGGAGCTGGTGAAGATGGGCTACACGGACGTGATCATGCGATCCATGGTTGCCGACCAGCCGAAGGCGCTGGCCTCGCTCGAGCGACTGGGTGAGGTGCGCCGGGCTATCGCCGACGCCTGAGCGCCCGTCGCGGTAGTGCGTCCACGCCTCGATGGCGGGTATCGTCGATCACCCGCTCCCGACCGTTGGAGGTAGCCCGTGGCCGCTGCGCAATACCCGCTCTTCGATTACGCAGCCGTCACGTCCGATGCGATCCGCGAGGGCGTCGACGGGGCGATCGCGAGCGTCGAGCGGCTGCTCGATGGCATCGTCGCGGTGCCCTCAGCCGAGCGCAGCTTCGCCAACACGGTCGTGCCCTTCGATGAGCTCGCACAGGTGGTCGACGACGCGAACGGTCGCTACGCCTTCCTCGCATACGTCTCCACGGAGAAGGAGCTGCGCGATGTCGCGCACGAGTACGAGGAGAAGCTGAGCACCTACATGACCGGCATCGGCTTCCGCGAGGATGTCTACGCCGCGCTCAGCGCGTTCGCCGCGAGCGACGCCGCGAGCACCCTCGACGAGGACGAGGCGCGGCTACTTCGTTTCTCGCTGCGCGACTTCAAGCGCAATGGGATGGAGCTGGGGGAGGACGAGCGCACGCGGCTACGCGAGCTGAAGGAGCGGCTGGTCACGCTGGGCATCGAGTTCTCGCGCAACATCGACGGGTACGACGACGCGATCCACCCGACGGGCGAACAGCTCTCCGGGCTGCCGGACGCCTTCATCGCCGGGCTGACGAGCAGTGAGGAGGACGCCGAGACCCGCTACCGCGTCTCGCTGGACTATCCGGAGTTCTACCCGTTCATGGAGTCGGCCGACGACACGGGGATGCGGCACGAGCTGTTTCTCAAGAACCACAACAAGGCCGCCGACAGCAATGTCTCAATCCTCACGGAGGCGATCGCCGTCCGCGATGAGATTGCCAGCATCCTCGGGTACGACTCCTGGGCGGACTACATCGTCGAGGTGAAGATGGCGAAGACGCCGCAGGCGGCGCTCGACTTTCTCGTCGATCTCGAAGCTCGCGTGCAGGAGAAGGCCGCCGTCGACATGGCTGGTCTCGCGGCCTCGAAAGCGGGCGACCCGTACGCGGAGGGCGAGGGCGTCGAGATCTGGGACTGGCGCTATTACGTGCAGCGCGTGCTTCGCGAGGAGCACAACGTCGACCAGTTCGAGATCGCGAAGTACTTCCCGCTGGACGCGACCCTCGGTGGGCTCTTCGACGTCTACCAGCGGCTCGTGAACGTGCGCTTCGTGCCGGTGGAGGACGCGAACGCCTGGCACCCGGACGTGCGGACGTTCGCGGTTCACGAGGCGGACGACGACAGCGGCGAGGCGGTCGCTTACTTCTACATGGACCTGCACCCACGCCCCGACAAATTCGGCCACGCCGCGGCGTTCTCGCTCCAGAGCGGCCGCCAGCTCGACGGCGGCTACCGCACACCGGCGAGCGCGATTGTCGCCAACTTCACGAAGCCGACGGACGACCAGCCCTCGTTGCTGCGGCACTCGGAGGTGGTCACGCTCTTCCACGAGTTCGGCCACATCCTGCACCAGGTGATGACGCGGGCGCGTTTCATGCGCTTCTCCGGGACGAGCGTGGAGCGCGACTTCGTCGAGGCGCCCTCGCAGATGCTCGAACACTGGTGCTGGGACTCCGACGTGCTCACGTCCTTCACGAGCCACTACGAGACGGGTGAGCCGATCCCGGAAGACCTCGTGCAGCGGATGGTGGCGGCCAAGAACGTGGGCAGCGGAATCACGGCACTGCGGCAGATCTACTTCGGTCGTATCGACCTCGCCTTCCACGCCGCCGGGCGCGAGAAGGACACGGACGCTATCGCGCGCGAATTGCACTCGATCAACGGCTTCGCGTTCCCCGAGGAGACGCACTTCCAGGCCGGCTTCGGCCACCTCTTCGGCTATGACGCGGGCTACTACGGCTACATGTGGTCGAAGGTCTTCGGCGACGACATGTTCACGCGCTTCGAGGCGGCGGGTATCGGCGACCCGTCTGTGGGGCGCGACTACCGGGAGCTGATCCTCGAACCCGGCGGCACTGTCGATGGCGATGCGCTGGTGCGTGGCTTCCTCGGCCGCGAGCCGAACACCGAGGCGTTCATGCGCGACCTCGGGCTCACCGAGTAGCCGTCGCTCGACCACTGTGGCCGCACCGCCGCTATGCTTGCGCTGCAGCCGGCGCGGAGCGTCGGGCAGGAGGCCGCCATGGACTACGACAACCTTACCCTCGAGCGCACGGGCGAAGAGGGGCGGGTCGGACTGATCACGCTCAACCGTCCCGAGAAGCTGAACGCGCTCAACCGCGATCTGCAGGACGAACAGCGAGCGGCCTGCGCGGAGCTGCAGGCGGACGACACGGTACGCGCGATCGTGATCACCGGCGCCGGGCGCGGTTTCTGCGCCGGCGCCGACCTGACGAGCGACCGGCGGCCCGCCGAGGGCATCGCGCCGCAGGACGAGCGGCTGGACGAGATGAGCTGGGTCGGCAGGCAGGCGATGTCCGTCTACAACCTCAACAAGCCGACGATCGCGGCAGTTAACGGCGTCGCCGTGGGGGCGGGCATGAGCCTCGCGCTGGCCTGCGACATGCGGGTCGGCTCCGAGCTGACGCGCTTCAAGACCGTCTTCATCGAACGTAGCCTCTCGCCCGACTCCGGGATGAGCTTCTTCCTGCCTCGCATCGTCGGCTACTCGCGGGCGACCGATCTGATCTTCACCTCGCGCAACGTCAACGCAGAGGAGGCGATGCGCATCGGCCTGCTCGATCGTGTCTTCGAGGCGGACTCGCTGGTCGAAGACGCCATCGTGCTCGCGGAGGAAATCGCGTTCTGGCCGCCGATGGCGATGCGCAGTGCGAAGCGCGTAATCCAGCACAACCTGAACGTCGGGTTGGAGAAGGCGCTGCGTTACGAGACGATGGGCCTCAGCTTCGCCAGCCGCGCCCCTCACGATGTGACGGAGTCGGGCTTGAGCTTCAGCGAGGGTCGCACGCCCTCGTTCACCGGGGAGTAGCGTCGCGGCTGTGCCGCGCTGTGTCTTCTGGATGGAGCCCACCCACCCGCCCATAGATTCGCGGGGGCTTCGCCCCCGCACCCCCTTCGGGAGTTGGATGCCCTCGCGGAATCCGACTCAGCTTCCCGCTCACCCTGAGCCTGTCGAAGGGTGCCAGCGTGGGCGCTTCGCCCTCAGACGAGCCCTCGCTCCTTGATCTCCGTGAACGACTCCTTGAAGGCATCGATCACCGTACCCACGTCCTCAGCACTGTGTGCCGCAGAGAGGAAAAAGAGGTGGATGCCCGGCACGACCACGCCGTGGTAGAGCAGGTGCTCGTAGAACTCGCGCTCCACCGACTGGAACGAGTCGTCAAGGTCGCGCGAACTCTCGATCGCACCCTCGCCGAAGCGCAGGTGGAACATCGAGGACGCGTGCATCACGCGCGCCGGGATTTCCTCCACCCTCAGGAAGGCGTTGACCTCGTCGGCGAGACGATCTGACTGCTCGTCGAGGTGCGGATAGACCTCGCCACGGTGATCGCTCAGGTACCCGACTTGCGCCTCGCCCGCGACCATCGTCATCGGGTTGCCGGCGAAGGTGGTCCCGGCCGTGATGCGGACCTTCTCGGCGCCCTCGTCGGTGGGGTCGATCTCTCGCGGGTAGCCGCCGCGGCCGAGGAAGGCCATCAGCGCTCGCGGCCCGGCGACAGCGCCGACGGCCATGCCGCCGCCGATCACCTTGCCGTATGTCGTGAGGTCGGCGTCCAGGCCGAATCGCTCCTGCCCCCCTCCGTAGGCCAGGCGAAAGCCGGTGATGACCTCGTCCAGCACAAACAGCACGCCGGCCTCGCGGCAGACCTCGCGCAGCTCGCGCATCCACTCGATGTGGTCCATGCGCGGGTTGGAACTCTGGACGGGCTCGAGCAGGATCAACGCTAGCTCGTCGCTGTGTTCACGAATCAGATCGAAGGCAGCGTCTGAGCGATAGGGCAGCATCACGACGTCTTCGAGCGTCGCCTCAGGTATCCCGGCACCCTTCGACGCGACGGTCGGGCGGTCGCGAGGGCTCTCCCCATCGGCGCGTGCGAGCACGGAGTCGTGCACGCCGTGGTAGTTGCCGTCGAAGAGTCCGACCTTCGACTTGCCGCTGCATGCGCGCGCGACCCGCACCGCATACATCGTCGCCTCGGTGCCTGAGTTCGCGAAGACCACCTCCTCGTTGGCGGGGATGGCCTCGGTGATCAGCCGGGCGAGGCGTTCCTGGTGCGGGTTGTGCAGGCCCACGTGCAGCCCCAGCTGTGCCTGCGCCTGCACGGCCGCCACGACCGCGTCCGGGGCGTGGCCGAGCACGATCGGGCCGTAGCCACCCGTGAGGTCGATGTACTCGTTGCCATCGACATCGGTGAGGCGGGAGCCCTTGGCTTCCGCCACGTAGAACGGGTGCGGCATATCAACGGTCTGCACGATCTCGGCGGCCAGCACCTCTGAGCTTCGTGCGTGTAGCTCGCGAGATTTCGGGGTGCGTGCGATCAATTCCTGCTTGATGTCGACCATAGGTAACCCCTCCGGCTATCAGTTGGCTGAGAACTGTACACCTGACAAATGACTGCTATCAGGGTGCGATCGGGCATTTACTCATCACGTTTTCCTACTTCAGACGGATCACTTACAGGCATCTGCAAAGAAACCGTCTCTGTCCGGCCCCGGGGTTGCACGGGAACCGACATGAATTGGCTGAGAGTGGGGACCCTTCAATGGTCACCGAGATTGAACAGACCGGAATCGAACGGCAGCTCGTGGTCTTCGACCTCGCAGGCCAGCAGTACGGCGTCGACATCAACACCGTGCGAGAGATCATCCGCATGACGGAGATCACGCACGTGCCCGACGCTCCGCCATCGATCGAGGGCGTGATCAACCTTCGTGGAGGCGTGATTCCCGTCGTCGACCTGCGCAAGCGTTTCGGCCTGCGGGTGACGAGCGTGACCTCACAGAGTCGCGTGCTCGTCGTCGAGTTGGAGGGCGACAACGCCTACGTTGTCGTCGATGCCGTCGCTGAGGTGCTGCGCATTCCCGCCAGCTCGATCGAGAACACCACCTCGCTCGTGACGACGGCGGACTCCTACTACATCGATGGCATCGCGAAGGTCGAGGAGGAACTGCTGATCCTGCTCAACCTCACCAAGGCGCTGTCTGCTGAGGCGCTCGCCAAGCTCGCCGCCGACTGGGAGCAGAACCCGCCCGACCTCTCCAACATGGACGCGGTCGACGAGGACGCGGAGGCCGATGAGCCAGAGGCGGCCAAAGAGCCAGCCGAGGTCGTCGCCGAAGCCGAGCCGGAACCGCTCGAGATCGTCGCCGAGGTCGAACCGGAGCCAGAGCCCGAGGAGGAAGAAGTGGAAGAAGCACCCGACGACGCCCTGCCGCTGGACATCGACCTGCTGGAGGCTACCTTCGCTGCGGTCGCGCCGCGTCGTGATGAACTGGTCGAGTATCTCTACGACCAGCTGTTCGAGCGCCACCCGGCGGTCGTGCCGCTGTTTGAGAACGCGGACATGCAGAAGCAGCAGGGCAAGCTGCTCTCTGCGCTGGCTACCGTCGTCGCCTCGCTGCGTACGCCGGACAAGCTGGTCGCGCACCTGCAGCAGCTGGGGCGACGTCACGTCGAGTACAGCGCGGAGCCCGCGCTGTACGAGGCTGTTGGTGCGGTGCTGCTCGACACGCTCGCGTACATCGCTGGCGACGCCTGGAACGACGAGGCGAATCAGGCGTGGGCAGAGGCCTACGGTGTCGTCTTATCCGTGATGATCGATGCGGCGAACGAGGCACAGCTCGAGGCGGAGGCCGCCTAGCGACGGCAGTCCAATTCCTCCGGCTCGGCCGTTCCCCTCGGCCGAGCCGCGTGACAGACGCGCTACGATACCCTCTCGGCGAGGAAATGCCGGGAGGGTTTTTCGTGAGCGCGTTCGTACAACCGGGTGAGATCGTTCCGGAGATCACGTTGCCACAGCTCGATGGGGAGCCGCTCGCGCTCTCATCGAGCTGTGGCAAGAAGCTGCTCGTCTTCATGTGGGCCTCATGGTGAGCGTGCCGCGGACAGCTGCCGGTCTGGCAGCAATTCGTCGGCGAACATCGTGACGAGTTCGCGTTGCTCTCGGTCGCGATGGACGCGCAGGGCCCCGATGCCGCTCGGCCCTACGCCGAGCCGACGCTGGGGATGTTCCCGACCGTGATCGATGCCGAGAACGTGCTCGGCGACGCCTTCGGCTTCAAGGCGATCCCGAACGGCGTGCTGATCGGCGCCGATGGCCGGCTCGACGGCACGGTCGCCGGAGGCTTCGAGATTCGCCAGGACGCGACGCGCGAGCTCGTCGAACGCTGGCTCAGCGCCGAGGACGTCGCGATCCCCGAGGGTGAGAGTGACCACGAGTGGTCCGCGGAGGCGCTCGGACTCTTCCGCGACGCGGGGGCGGCGGTGCGTCGCGGCGAGCGTGACCAGGCGGTGGATCTGCTGAAGCAGGCGTACCCGCTGGAGCCGGACAACTTCATCATCCGCAAACAGCTCTGGGCGATCGAGCATCCGGAGAAGTTCTACGAAGGCGATGTCGACTACGGCTGGCAACGCAAACAGCTGGAGGCCGGGCGCTAGCCCGAGGCCACCGAGATCAGCTGAGGGGGTAGTAATGGCATCAGCACCGCGACTAGAGGGCAAGGTCGCGATCGTCACCGGCGCGGGGTCGCGCGCGGAGGGCATTGGCAACGGACGCGCGGCGGCGGTGCTATTCGCGTGCGAAGGCGCCAGGGTGCTGCTTGTCGATCGTGAGCCGGAGGTGGCCGAGGCGACGCTGGCGATGATCCAGGACGAAGATGGTGAGGCGGCGGTCTTCCAGGCGGATGTGACCGCGTCGGAGGACTGCCACGCGATGGTGGCGGACGCTGTCACGCGCTGGGGGCGACTCGACATCCTGCACAATAACGTCGGCATCGGCGGTCGCGGGAGCGTCGTGGAGATGGATGTCGAGGACTGGGAACGCATCATGCAGGTGAACGTCACCGGCATGATGCTGGCCAGCAAGCACGCGATCCCGGCGATCAAGGAGAGCGGTGGCGGGGCGATCGTGAACATCTCCTCGATTGCCGCGCTGCGGCCTCGCGGCCTGACCGCGTACTCGACATCGAAAGGCGCGGTGATCTCACTGACGCAGGCGATGGCCGTGGACCACGCGCCGGACGGCATCCGCGTGAACTGCATCGCTCCGGGGCCGGTCTACACGCCGATGGTCTACTCCGCCGGGATGAGCGATGAGCTGCGCGAGCGACGCCGCGACGCTTCGCTGCTACAGGTGGAGGGCACCGGCTGGGACATCGGCTACGCGGCGCTCTTCCTCGTCTCTGACGAAGCGCGCTACATCACCGGCCTGATCATGCCGGTCGATGGCGGCACGACGCTGCGAGGCCCCGCGCGTTAGCTGCCGGGCTAACCGCCCTGGACTGTGACGTCCTGGTCCTTGTACTGAAGCTGGTAGAGCCGCGCGTACTGGTCGCCCGCAGCCAGTAGCTGCTCGTGGG
>DASCRM010000080.1:0-8106 GCA_034406555.1 Dehalococcoidia bacterium
GTTGGCTGCACGCGAGCGTGTCCCCGCCAGATCGAGTCACTGCGAAAGGCCATTCGTCTGTGCTAGCCCTGTGGCGACTCGTGGTGCGACGGATCAATTCCGACGCCCGGCTACGCATAGTTCTAGTGCTGTCAGCGGCGGTCGCCGGAATCGTCGCCTTCTCAGTCTTGTTAGAGGGAATGTTTCCGGAGTCCGACCGCGCTGTCCCGATCATCAGCCGGGCTATTGCCATCCCGATCGGCCTCGCGCTGTTGCGGCTCGCGGAGGGTGGGGGCGGGGACGAATAGGCGTCTTCTCGGGTCGTTCGCATCGGGTGCGAGGGCTAATCCGCTCCTACTGTTGTTATGTCGCGTTTCTCCGTCCCGCGAGGTCGTCCCATAATTCCCGGAATAGGTTCAACCAGCGTGCTTCCAAGCAGAGGGTCGAGGGTTCGAATCCCTTCTCCCTCTCCAAATGTCCTATCGGGATCGGGATCCCAGACGCCGTACGGGATCACGTCGTCGCGGTCTCAGTGACCCTCAGATCCGAAGTGCTGTCCAATCGTGATCACGGCCTGAACGTGAAGCCCGAAATGATGACAACCGGCGAGTGGCTGTCGAGCTGGCTAGCTCGTCGTCTGCGCGAGGGACACATCACGGGAGTGACTCACGCGCGGTATGAGATCGCGATCCGCGTCCACCTGAACGCCAGTGTCGGATCGATAGGCTTGCAGGAGCTCCGCCGCGACCACGTGGCCGACATGACCGGCAACTGGACGACCGGACAGGATGGCCACCGAGCCCAATCACCCGCATCCGTCAAGAAGAACCTCGGCGTGCTCCGACATGCACTGGACGATGCCGTAGCAGCCGATCTGATCGTTCGGAACCCTGCGGCCCATGTAAGTGCACCCCCAGTTCCATCCGTCGAAGAGAAACGCGCACTAACCCAACCGGAGATCCGATCGCTTCTGCGAGCAGCGAACGCTACTCGCTACGAGGTACCGATCGCGTCACTGTCACCACGGGGCTCCGATGCGGGGAACTCCTCGCTCTGCGTTGGTCCGACCTTGATCTAGAGGGACGTCGGCTCCATATACGACAGGCCGTCGGGCTCGCGAACGGTGACCCCGTCTTCCACGAGCCAAAGAGCCGGAGCCGCCGATCGATCTCACTTTCGAAAGAGACTGTGAGACTTCTCCGAAGACATCGAACGACCCAGAACGAGCGTCGGCTGGCTTCGCCGGTGAAGTGGCCTGAAGAGGAACTGGTCTTCACATCGACCATCGGAACCGTCTGGGGTTTCCGCAATTTCCTTCGCGACTACCGTGCCGTCCTTGCCGCCACGAACATCCCGAACACGGACTCGGTGGACTGGCACACGCTCCGACACACTGCCGCCTCTCAATGGATCCCAGCCGGCACATCGGTCTTTGCGGTCGCCAGGCGGCTCGGACACTCCTCGACATCGACGACCGAGCGCGTCTACGCCCATCTACTGCCGAGGCAGGACGAGATCGCTGCACACGCCTTGGACCACCTGATCGCCACGTAACTGCGGGGACAGCGTGGGGACAGAGTGCTCGGGAAGCCACGTGAGCGAGCGTGGTTGCGCGGGAAGACCTTACGAGAACTGGGTGTAATGATGAATATGAGGTGATGTTGATTCACCTCATCACCGCCCTGCGGAGGCAGAGGTCGTGGGTTCGATTCCTACCGGGCGCACCAGACTAGATATTTCCCTACCGAGAGCGGCCCCGCCCGGCCGCTCTCGGTGATCCCGGCCTCGGAGCACAGCGACGCGCACCGTCTCAGGACATCACGGCCGAAGCGACCGCCATGATTGGGACCAGCAGGAAACTGGCGTAGACGACCACACGGGCAATCGAAACGAATTGCTCTTCTCGCCTCGCGTTCATGCCGGACCCACCGATCACATCCCCCGGTGCCATGACTATCGGTCGCGCCGCTCCGCTCGACAGCCCGCAAAGGGCGACACACCGCCAGATTCGCGAGGCTCAGACGCTGCAACGCGGTACGCTGTCGCCCCGTAACACCGCGCGAGCGCAGGCGTCAGGAGCAACGCACATGGACCCGAAATCACCGCAGGACCTGGGCCTCTTCGAAGCCCTCTACTCCACCCGCGCGCTACGCCGCTTCAAGCCCGACCCCGTCGACGACGAGACGTTGTTCCAGGTGATCGACGCCGCGATCCGCGCTCCCGCTGGCAGCAACATGCAGGTCTGGCATTTCCTCGCCGTGCGCGACGAGGAGAAGCGGCGCCAGGTCGGCGAGGCGTACTGGGAGACGTGGGAGTCCTACGGCAAGCAGTACGTCGACGACCCGACGGCGATCGACCGCCTACCGAAGCAGATGGAGCTCGTCGTGCGCTCGACCGACGACCTCGCCCGCAACATCGCGCAGGTGCCGGTACACCTCTTGATCTGCGGGCCGGAAGAAGCGGCCGGGACCGTCTATCCGGCTGTCCAGAACGCCCTGCTCGCCTGCCGCGCGCTCGGCCTCGGCAGTGTCGTGACATCGTTCCACCGAGGCCACATGGACCGGCTCGGCCCGCTACTCAACATCCCCGACGGCCAGACGGCCCACGCACTGCTTCCGATCGGCTGGCCGACCGACCGCATCGGCCCAGTCAGCCGGCGGCCCGTGCACAAAGTGACGAGCATCGACAGCTGGGGAGAGAAGTGGCAGTACGCGCTCGATCAGCCGGAGCAGGGCCGTCGCGCGCAGTGGACAGGCGAATAGCCGGCCCGCCTCGCTCTACCACCCGGTGAAGCGCGGCTCGCGCTTCTCCCCGAACGACCGCACACCTTCGAGCCGATCCTCGGACAGCGTAACCAGCGGCAGCACCGCGCCCGAGAGTTCCAGCGCGCTCTCGTAGTCCAGGTTCGCGGTGCGGTAGGCCATGATCTTCCCGACCTTCTGGCCGATCGGCGGGCCCGCCTCCACCTCCAGCGCAAACTCCATCAGCCGCTCGTCGAACTCCTCCGGCGGCACGACGTAGTTCGAGACTCCCGCCGCATGCCCCTCTTCGGCGTCCATGAAGCGGCCAGTCATCATCAGCTCCATCGCCTTGCGCCAGCCGATGATCTTCGGGATCGCCCAGAACCCGCCCAGGTCGGGGTAGAGCCCGCGCTTCACGTACGCCACCTGATACATGGCCGCTGTCGAAGCCACCGCGAGGTCGCTCAGGCAGGCCATGTCGAAGCCCGCGCCGACACAGGGACCGTTAATGCCGGCGATCACCGGGATATCCAGACGACGCAGCGCCGTGAAAGTCAGCGTCTCGTTGCGGAAGTTCAGGCGCTCGCCCTCGGCGTCGGGACCGTCGCTGGCGGGGGGCGGCGCGTCATCGTCGTCCCCCGCCGCGCCTCGATGGTCCATCCCGGAGCAGAAGCCGCGCCCCGCCCCAGTGATCACGAGGCAGCGAGCGGTGCGATCGACGTGCACACGCTCGACGAGATCGCGCATCTCCGCCAGCATCGGGAACGTCAACGCATTCAGCCGGTCGGGCCGGTTGAGCGTCAGCCACACGATCCCATCGTGCTCCCCGCGCCGCTCCTCGCTGATGAATTCATAGTCCATGGCCTCACCTCGACTCTCCGCTTCGCCGCGCATGCTACAGGACGCCTCGCCGCGGTCCGCCCGACGCTCGGCGGGGCCGCCGACGTTACGACTCGCCCTCCTCGTCGCTGTCGGGCATCGCCTCGCGCAGCCGTGCGGCGTCATCGCCGCGTCCGCGGAAACGGACCCGCCGATAGATCGTGTAGCTACCGGCGCGATGGCGTGTACGGTTCCAGTCAGCCGGCGTGCTGGCCACCGGAGGGGACGTGATGCGAGCAGGTCTAATCGCGGGCAGTGTTGCGGCCGTCGCTGCCGCCTTGCTCTCGCTGCCCCTGCACTCGGCCCGCGGCACGCTCTTCAACAACGCCGCCGTCGTCGTCGCCGCGATCGCCGCTGGCGTCGCTGTGGGCGTGCTCTGGCGCAGACTGCCCGGCCCACACCACCTCCGGTACTTCGCCATCGTCGTCGCACTCTTCGCGGCGACCGCCGTCGCGCTGGCCGTCGGCGAGGCGCAACTCTAGCGCATGTTGGAGTTCGGGCTACTGCTGGCTGCCGTAATCTTCGCGGTCACCGGCGTGCTCACACCGCTGCTCGACCGCGCTGCGCTGCCCGCCCGCTGGCCCGCTCCCACCGCCCTCGTCGTGGCTGCCGCGCTCAGCATCGCGCCGATCGGCCAGGGCGACGAACAGAGCGGTGCGCTCGCGCTGCCCGCGCCGGCCGCGAGGGCGACAGCCGCAGCGACGATGTCTCCGGCGTCACCTTCGTGGTCGGCGAGGGCTCGGAGGTGACGTTCACCGTCACGGAGCAGCTCGCGAGCCTCCCGCTGCCGAACGACGCCGTGGTCCGCAGTAGCGCGCTCAGCGGCTCGATCCACCTCGACGGCCGAGCTTCGGCAATCGAGATCCACCTCCAGCAGCTCAGCGGCGACCAGTCGCGCCGCGACCGCTACATCCGAGGCCGAATGTTCGCCTTCGACACGATCGCCTTCCTCACGGTCGATGGGTTGCCAGTCCTGCCGCAGAGCTACACCCCCGGCGACGTCTTCACCGGCGAGATCACGGGCAGCCTGCTGATCCTGGGTGAAGAGCATCAGCTCAGCTTCAGCATCGAGGCCCGGCTCGACCCGGACGCGCTCTTCGTGCTCGCCAGCACGACATTCACGTGGGAGCAGATCGGCGTACCGCGCCCCAACGTCCCGACCGTGCAGGTGCAGGACGAAGCACGAGTCGAAGTGCTGACACTGCCCGGCCCACGCTCGACAGCGCCGACAAGGGGCCGCTGCACCCCCGCACTCCATCGCCCCGGCGTACCGCCACACCGAATGCGGTTGCCGCCTCCGATACGATCCCCGCATGACCATCGCCGCCCGACGCGCGCTCTGGATCGTGCCCTCGCTCGTGCTCGCTGCGTGCGCCGCCATCGCCGACCCGGACGCCACGCCCATGCCACCGAGCCCCTGCGAGCAATTCATCACTGCTGCCGAGGCGCTCGAGCTGATCTCGACCGGCGAGGTGAAGCAGTTCTCGCTGCGTGCGGCGATCGCGGCCATCATCGGCGAGGGACGTTCGCTTGGTGACCTGCGCTGCGAGCCGTGGCCCGGCTAAGCACAGGCCTGCCGACCTCACAGCGTCGAAGGCGCTAGACTCCACCCAGCCAGCAAAGCTCAACAGCAAGCCCAGCCAGAGGAGGCTCAGATGCAAGAACTCGAACTCGTGCCCTATCTGCTCTACGAGAAAGAGGACAACGGCATCGTCTGGATCAAGTTCAACCGCCCGGAGCGGCTGAACGCCGCCGTCGGCAGCTCGGAGCGCACCGGCACGCTCTCCAAAGTCGGCGAATACATGCGCGCGGCCGACGATGACCCGGACGTGCGCATCATCGTGCTCACCGGCGTCGGCCGCGGGTTCTGCGCAGGCGTCGATGTCCGAGGCAACCCGGACGGGTTCGAGCCCGGCGACAACTTCCTCGGCAACACCCCACACCAGGGGACCGATGCTTCCCGCGAGAGCTTCTACTACGGTATTACCAAGCTGATGCGCGACCTCTCCTACATTCGCAAGCCAACAGTCGCGATGGTGAACGGTGTCGCCGCCGGCTTCGGCATGGACATGGCGCTGATGTGCGACATCCGCTACGGGTCGGAGAACGCGCGCTTCATGACCTATCACCAGGTCGGGCAGATCATCGAAAACGGCGGCGCCTACTTCCTGCCTCGCCTCGCCGGGTTGGGCCGTGCACTTGAGTTCGCATTCACCGGCGACCTCGACGCCCAGCGAGCGTACGAGTGGGGCATCCTCAACCAGCTCGTTCCCGCCGAGCAGCTCGAGGCGGAAGTGCGAGCGCTCTGCGACCGGATGCTCAAATTCCCGCCGCTGGCGCAGTGGAACAACAAGCGCGTGATCCGGGCGGCGATGGACAGCACGCTGGAGACGACCGCCGTGCTGACGTCCAACGCCTCCGGCATCCTCCAGGGTTCGGAGGACGCAACGGAGGCTCGCAACGCGCTGATCGAGCGCCGAGAGCCGAAGTTCCAGGGACGCTAGCAGGGCGGGGGTTCAGCTTACGGGCTGGGCCAGCGCGTCGGCCACGGCCTGCTGCAGCACCCGGGCGCCGAACGGCTTCTGCACGAGCGCGCGTGCCCCGCGCTCGACGGTCTCTGTCTCCAGTGCGTAACCGCTGAGCATCACGACGGCCTGATCGGGGCGCTCGCGCAGCAGCTCGCTCAACACCTCCCAGCCGTTAACGGCGGGCATGTTCACGTCCAGCAGCACCAGGTCGTATCGTGCCCGGCCCAGCTCCTCCAGCGCATCCGCGCCACCCGTCACATGCGTGGTGCGATACTCGGAAGCTCGCAGCACCGAACTCGCGAACTGCGCTGATCGTGGGCTCATCGTCCACGATCAGCACTCGCTTCACGTCGGCGGCAGGGATCACCGGTGCGGTCTCGTCGCGGTGGTCGTCACCATCGATGCCGGCAACCGTTGGGAACGTCACCGTCACCGTCGTCCCCGCGCCGGCCGTCGACTCGACGCCCACCCCCTACCTCTGGTAGAGGAGAGACGGTCGAGCGGTTCTCGACGCTAGGATCTGACAAGCGGCTCAGCCTGACGGACTCCTGATATTCCGGGACTGATCACTGTGGAAAACGAAAACAGTGCTGGCCCGCGCCGTTCGCAGAGCACCCGCGCCCCGGCTCCGCTACCATCGAGCGATGCCGATCGCCCGCTGCGAGTTCTGCCAGGATCGACCGCGCGACGAGTTCGCCGTCTCTTGCTGGACCACCGAACCGGATGATCGCGAACGGCTCACCATCCAGCTCTGCGCGAAACATCTGAAACGCGTGCAGAAGGGCGGCGATCGCGGCTACGAACACCGAGGCGTGCACTACAAGATCGGCTTCTGGTAGCCGCCGGCACCCACCTCACCCCCCTGCCTCGTCGCGCCTGTACGATGTCGCGGCCACCGAGGGAGGTGCCTGATGACGTTCATTGACCCCAGCGAGATCCAGCCGGAAGAGCCGGACAGTTACGACTGGCCCGCGCTCGTCGGCAACCTCCAGGAACTGCTGCGGCTGCGCGCCACACCGGTCGGGATGAAGCTCTTCACCTCCGTGGAGGAGATGGAGGCGATCCCCCGCATCCGCCGCCCCAGCGACACCCTCACCACCGGCCAGATCGTCGCCCAGGCCGTGCGCCTCAACTGGACCGTCGGCGTCACCAACGACGACCTCCCCGGCGCGCAGTGCGGAGGCGTACTCGGTCTGCGCCCGCAGGACGAGCAGTGGCAACGCGGCGAGTCCTACGCCGGCGTCTGGTACGAGACGAAGGAGGACGCCGCCGCCCACCAAGACGCGCTGAACGTCGTCCCCTACGGCACCTACGAGGCGATGGCCGTCTCTCCACTCACCGCCGGCCGGCTC
This sequence comes from Dehalococcoidia bacterium, assembly GCA_034406555.1. GTDB lineage: Bacteria > Chloroflexota > Dehalococcoidia > UBA2979 > UBA2979 > SHYR01. Next base: position 7,480 of record DASCRM010000080.1, read on the forward strand.
GACCCGCCCGACATCTGCCTGCTCTACGCCACGCCGGGCCAGATGATCATGTTCATCAGCGGCATGCAGTGGGCGCAGTACAGCAAATTCGAGTGGGGCATTGTCGGCGAGTCGGCGTGCGCCGACTCATGGGGTCGCGCGATCGCCACCGGCAAGCCCAGCCTCTCGATCCCCTGCTTCGCCGAACGCCGGTATGGGGGCGTGCTCGACGAGGAGATGCTGATGGCGATCCCGCCAAAGTACCTCCCGAAGACGATCGAGGGCATGAAGCGGCTCTCCGCGAACGGCCTACGTTACCCGATCCCGCCCTACGGCATCCAGACAGACGCCCGCGCCGGCCTCGGCTTCAGCTACGGCTAGCCGAGGACCGAGGACCGAGGACCGAGGACCGAGGGTCGATGTAACCACGCCCGCTCATGGTGAGCGGGTACCGTCCCCTCCACTCCACTCCGGAGCCGGGGGCAAGGGGGCGCAGCCCCCCTGATCTAACGGGCAGGTGGGCGGGTTCCATCCAGAAGACACAGCGCGGCGCAGCCGCGACCCAACCTCCAGCCGCGACACTACTTCAGCAGCGCCTCGAGCTTGCGACCGACCTCAACCGGATCGCCCGGCGGCATGTAGAGCATC
>DASCRM010000081.1:0-22092 GCA_034406555.1 Dehalococcoidia bacterium
CAGTTGAAGATCTTGATGCCCGTCGGGATGCCGATCAGCATCGTCGCGCCCGCAAAGATCGACTTCTGCACCGGCCCCAGTCCGGTCGTGTACATGTGGTGCGCCCAGACGGTCCAGCCCAGGACGGCGATCGCCATGCCGGAGAAGACGATTGCGCGGTAGCCGAAGAGCGGCTTGCGGGAGAAGACCGGCAGCGTCTCGGAGACGATGCCCATCGCCGGCAGGATCAGCACGTAAACCTCCGGGTGGCCAAAGACCCAGAAGAGGTGTTGCCAAAGCAGCGGGTCGCCGCCGCCGCCGGTGATCAGGAAGTTCGTCTCGTAGTGACGGTCGAAGAGCAGTTGCAGCAGCGCCACCGTGAGCGGCGGCAACGCGAGAATCAGCAGGGCGGAGATGATCAGGGTCATCCAGGCGAAGACCGGCAGCCGTATCATCGTCATGCCGGGCGCTCGCATGTTGATGATCGTGACGAAGAAGTTCAGCGCCGCCGCCATCGACGAGACACCGAGCATCAAGATCGAGAGTACGTAGAAGTCCATGTTGCGGCCCGGCGAGAAGGTCTCGGAGGTGAGCGGCGCGTAGGCGAACCAGCCGGAGTCCGGGGCGCCGCCAAAGATGAAGCTGCTCGTTAGCAGCAGGGCACCACCGAGGAAGAGCCAGTAGGAGAGCGCGTTCAGCCGCGGGAAGGCGACGTCACGGGCACCGATCATCAGCGGAATGAGGTAGTTGAAGAAACCGGCACCCATCGGCATCACGGCGAGGAAGATCATCGTCAGTGCGTGGATGCCGAAGAGCTGGTTGAATAGCTCCGCGTCGATCACCGTGCCGCCCGGTACTGCGAGCTGCGAGCGGATCAGCAGCGCCTCGAAGCCGCCGACGAGGAAGAAGGTGAAGCCCGTAATCGCGTAGAGCGTCCCGATGCGCTTGTGGTCGACGGTCGTGATCCACGACCAGACGCCCGATTGCGTCGCCGGGGGAGCGAGGGTTTCTACAGCTGCTGCCATGCCGATGCCTCCGCCGGTCGCGCTACTGCAGGCTCAGCAGATAGTCCGCAAGGGACGCGATCTGCTCCTGCGTCATTGAGTCTTCGAACGCGGGCATCAGGACGACGCCCGGCTTCTCTTCGTCCGGGTTGGAGATCCAGCGGATCAGGCTCTCGCGGTCGTTCGGCATGATGCCGGCCGCGATCGTCTCCCGAGTGGCGAGGTGCGAGAGGTTCGGCCCGACGACGCCAGCGGCGGTCGTGCCCTGAACCGAGTGGCAGCTGACGCACGCGCTGGCAAGGAAGAGTTGCTCCCCGGCAGTGGCCGCCGCATTGGTCGTCGGTGCCTGGTCGGCCTTCTGAGCGGCGACCCACGCATCGAAGTCCGCAGGAGTGTCGACGAAGACACGGAAGCGCATGTTGGCGTGCGCCAGTCCGCAGAATTCGGCGCACTGGCCGAGATAGGCCTCGTCGCGAGCGGCAGTGAGATGCGGCGTGAACCAGAGGTTGTTCTCGTGGCCCGGGAGCAGGTCGACCTTGCCGGCGAGCTGCGGAACCCAGAAGGAGTGGATCACGTCGTCGGAGATCAGGTTGAAGGAGACGGGCACGCCGGCGGGAATGTGGATCTCGTTCGCCGTGACGAGGCCGAGTTCCGTGTAGTCGAACTCAAACCACCACTGGTGGCCGGTGAGCTCGATCTTCACTGCGCCGGCTGGTGGGGGGTCGGTCGTGTCTGCGATTGCGAAGAAGGTCGGCACGGCGATGATCGCCACAATCGCCACCGGGATGATCGTCCAGACGATCTCCAGTCGCGTGTTGCTGTGGAACTGGCGCGCTTCGCGGCCGGGGCGCTCGCGGAAGGAAACCGCAATCACCACCACCAGCACCATGATTGCGACGAAGACGATCATCGCCAGAATCGTGACGATCAGGTAGACGTTCTGCACGGCGTCCGCGAAGTCTGACTGTGGGTCGGTCGTCGTCTGCGGCGCCGAGCACGCAGCGGCGGCGAGAGCGAGCAGTGGAAGCGCAAGCAGTGCGCGCCGCGCGAAGCGGCGGGTGAAGTGCACTCGGTGGGTCCCCTCGATGACGCTGCTCTGCCGTATGGGAACAGATCCAACGTGCCATCGGGAGCCATTCGACCATCGGAGGTGGTCAGGGTCAAGGGGCGAAACTGCGGATATAACGCCGCCGATCCAGTCGCAATGCGAGAGCGATAGCCACCCCGCGACCGTTGATCGTCGCGCCGCAGCGCCGGTAGCCTCAGTGCCAGATGCTTGGGATCTCAACCTGGTTGCGCGGGCGTGTGCTCGTGATAGTGGCTGGCGTCGCGGCGCTCGCCCTCGCGGGGGTGCTGGCGCTCGGGCTCGCCCGTGGTGTTGGCGACTCGCCGCTCGGCGAGGTGGATGCCGGATTCGAGGCGGCTGCGGACTTCACGTTGCCGACGTTCGACGGCGGCACGTTCGCGCTCTCGGAGTACACGGATGCGCCGCTGTTCATCTACTTCTGGGCATCGTGGTGCGCTCCGTGCTTCCGCGAGGCGCCGCTGATCGAACGGCTGTGGCCGGAGTTCGAGGCGGCGGGCTACACGTTCGTGGGGGTGAACATCCTCGACTCAGAAGGAGATGCCCGAGAGTTCATCGAACGCTTCGACCTCTCGTTCCCGCTGGTCGCGAACCTTGACTCAGAGGAAGATGTTCGTACGTTCGTCGAGCAGTTCGACCTCTCGCTCCCACGGGTGATGGACTCGCGCGACATCTATCTGGCCTATGGCGTCTACGGTCTGCCGGAGGCGTTTTTCATCCGGCCCGGGTTGCTGGTCAATCGAAAGTTCATCGGCGAACTGACGGAATCGGTCTTTCGCGAGATGCTTACGGCGCTCGCTGACGATTGAGAAGGGGAGCGGTCATGGGCGGTCTCTTCGCCAGCCGGCGGTCGCGACTCGTCGCGCTGCTGCTCGTCGCGACGGCTGCGGTCTCGGTGCTCGTCGTCGTCTCGGCCGGGGCATCGCTCTCGTACTACGTCACGCCCGAGGAGTATCAGGAGCAGTCGACGGGCGATGACACGCGCTGGCGCGTCGCCGGTCGCGTCGTTGGCGAGTCGATCGTCGAGGTGGACGGGCGTCCGATCTCGTTCACGATGCTTGGCTACGAGGGCACCACGGTTGAGGTTGCCTACGACGGCGGGTACCCGAGCCTGTTTGGCCCGAACGCGCTGGTGATCGTGGAAGGCGTCAGCGGGCCGGGAGGGGGCATCGACGCCAGCTCCGTGATCATCAAGCACGAGAACGAGTTCGTGACCGACCCCGAGGATACGCGGGCCTTCGTGCCCGCCTCTGAGTGACCGAACGATGACGACCCGATGAACGTGCTCGCTACGCTCGGTGCGGCGTCGTTGCTGACCGCGCTCGCCACCGCCCTCTTCGCAACTGGCGGGTCCGTGGTCGGGCATCGACGCGGGAGCCCGGCGCTGATGCGCGCGGCACGGCGGGCGATCATGGTGACGGCGCTGCTGACGACAGTGGCGACGGCGACGCTGGCGACGGCGCTGCTGCGAGACGATTTCTCGCTCGCCTACGTCGCGTCCGTCTCCTCGCTCGACATGTTGCCGCCGATGAAGTGGGCGGCGTTCTACAGCAGCCAGGCCGGGTCGATGCTGTTCTGGACGTGGACGATGGCGCTCTTCCTGGCGGCGTTCACGGTGCTGACGGTGCCACGGATCCCGTGGGGGGCGGCGCACGCGACGGCGGCCAGCGGGGGCGTGCTGGCAGTCTTTCTCTTCGCGCTCGTCTTCCTCGCCTCGCCGTTTGAGGTGAGCGAGTTCGTGCGGCCGGACGGGCTGGGCCTCAACCCGTTGCTCATCGACAAGGGGATGCTGATCCACCCGCCCGCGCTGCTGGCGGGGCTGACGAGCACTGCCGTCCCATTCGTGCTGGCGGTGGCGGCGCTGGCGTCCGGGCGCGTCGATACGGCGTGGCTGCGTGCCGTGCGGCACTGGGCGCTGCTCTCGTGGCTGACCCTCAGCGTCGGCAACTTCCTCGGTGCGTGGTGGGCGTACACGGTACTCGGCTGGGGTGGCTACTGGGGCTGGGACCCGGTCGAGAACTCCGCGCTGCTCCCGCTGCTGCCACTGACCGCCTTCTTGCACTCGGCGATGGTGCAGGAGCGGCGAGGGATGCTGAAGTCGTGGAGCCTCGCGCTGGTACTTGCGACCTTCGCGCTGGCGGTCTTCGGGACGTTCAACGTGCGCAGCGGGCTGGTCGCCTCGGTGCACTCCTTCGCGCAGTCGGGAGTCGGGCCGTACTTCCTCGCGGTGGTCGGGCTGACGCTGGCGGTGTCGGTCGGGCTGCTGGCGTGGCGGTCGCCGAGGATGCGGGCGGAGCACGACTTCGACTCGCTGATCTCGCGTGAGACGGTGCTCTTTCTCAACAACTACGTACTGACGGCGATCGCGCTGGTCGTGCTCGGCGGCACGCTCTTCCCGGTGTTCTCGGAGCTGATCCGCGATTCCCGCATCACCGTTGGCCCGCCGTTCTACAATGACGTCGTGGGACCAATGCTGGTCGTGCTGGTCGCGCTGATTGGCGTTGGCGTGCTGTTCCCGTGGCGGCGCGTTGGGAGCGAGACGCTGCTGGGACGGCTACGTGTGCCGCTGGCGGTGACCGTGGCGGTGACGGGCGCGCTTGCCCTGCTCGGGATGCGCGATGGGTTCGCGGTCGCGACGGTGGCCGCCGCCGTCTTCACGATCGCGGTGACGCTGCGCGAGTACGCGCTCGGCACTCGCGGGGCGCAGCGAGCGAGGGGTGATGCGGGCGCGCTCTCGTGGGTTGCGGCGTTCGGCGGGTTGTTCGACCGGGACCGGCGGCGGTACGGCGGCTATCTGGTGCACATCGGCGTCGCGGTGATGGCGATCGCAGCGGTCGGCTCCTCCGTCTACCAGACACACGTGCGTGCGGCCGTCGGACCCGGCGAGTCGTTCGCGCTGGGCCGCTACACGGTGGACTACGGCGGCATGAGGCTGATCGAGGGCGACTCGAACGGAATCTCCTCGGAGACGGTGGCGGCGCTGACGGTGCGCGAGGGTGATCGGTTCGTTGCGGAACTAGCGCCCGGACGGCGCAGCTTCGTCAACTTCTCGGCACAGCCGACGGCGCTCGTGGCCGTGGATAGCGGCTGGCGGGAGGATGTCTATGTCTTTGCTCAGGGCTGGGACGACCAGGGCGTCGCCGAGTTCCAGGCCTTCGTCAATCCGCTGATGATCTGGCTCTGGGTCGGGGCGGCCGTCTACACCGTCGGCGGTCTGATCTCCTTCGCGCCGGTGCGCGCGGCGGCCCGTGTCGCCGTCGAGCTGCCCGGTGGCGCGGCGCAGCGAGCCTAACGACGTGCGCAGCAGTGAACTGATGATGCGGCGACGTGCGCTCTTCGCGCTCGCGACGTTGATGGTCGCGGCGATCGTCGCCGGCTTCGCGCTCGGCGGCGGGAGAGCCGAGGCGCCAGACGTCGAAGCGCAGGCGCAGCAGATCGAGCGCCAGTTGCTCTGCCCGCAGTGCACGAACAAGCGCCTCGATGTCTGCGAGCTGGCGATCTGCGTCGATATGCGCTCGCTGATTCGCGAGCGGCTGGCGGCGGGGGATTCGGCGGACACGATCTTGCTGTTCTTCTCCACCCGATACGGCGACCGCGTGCTGGCCGACCTGCCGAAGTCGGGCTTCAACCTGGTGCTCTTCGGCTGGGTCGGGGGATCGTTGCTGCTCGTGGCGCTGCTTGGCGGCTCGGGCCTGTGGGGCATGCGTCGGACGGCTGAAGCGGCGGCGGGCACGGCGCTCGACGCCGCCGGCGAGCAGTGGCTCGACGAGCAACTGACCGACGACAAGCCGGACGGCCGCTGATGGAGTGGCTGCTGCTCGCCGTCGTCGTGTTGGTTGCGGCGTTGCTGATCGCGCCGCCGCTGTGGGCCGCTGACGGCCCGCCGGACGATGGCGGGGCGGAGCTGGTAGCCGAGCGCGCCCGACTGCTCGCCGAACTGCGCGAGTTCGATGACGACGCAGCGGCGGGCCGCATCTCCGCACAGGACCGCCGCGAGGGGCGGCAGGCACTGGCGCCGAGGTTACGCGTCGTGACGGAGCAACTGCGCGAGGACGGCCGCGGGTGAGGCGCTCGGGCGCGCCGCTCGCTGCGCTGGTCGTCGCCCTCGCTGCTTCGCTACTCGCGACGGAGGCTGCGCCGGCGCAGGAGCTCGACGGCACGATCAGCGGCGAGGTGGTAATCGGCACTGCCGGCGTCGCGTTGCCCGAGTCGCTGGAGGTGGAGCTGATCACGCTGACCGACGATGGCGGGCTGACGGCGACACGGACGGTTGCGCAGGACGGGCGCTTCGTCTTCCGCGTCGCCGCCGATGCGATGCTCACCTACCTGCTGCGCGTCGACTACGACGGCGCGAGCTACTTCGCCGATCAGCCGTTGTTGCTGTCTACGGAGTTGCCGAGTGCCGAGGCGACGATTGCCGTCTACGAGGCGACGTTCGAGTCGCCGGGTCTGCGTATCGAATCGACGACCGTGACGGTGGTGGCACTGGATCGTACGCAGAGCCTGATCGCGCTGCAGCGCGAAGACCGGGTACTCAACCCGTCGGACCGCACCTACGTCGGTGATGCGCTGGGCGTCACCTTGCGGTTGCCCGTGCCGGATGCCACGACCGACGCCGGCGGAGATGGTGACGCGGGGAAGTTCACGTTTGAGGGTGGCAGGCTCGCCGTCTCGATCGTGTTCCCGCCGGGCATCACCTCGGTCGTCACCCGCTACCTCGTCGGCTACGATCGCGCGGAGGACTCGTATCGTCTGCGTGTGACGGCGCCGCTCGACTCGGGCACGATCGAACTGCTCGTCCCGCAGTCATTCGTCGGTGACCTCCGCCCGCTGGGCGAGAGCACGCAAGGCGAGACGCGGGACTTCGAGGAGGAGCAGATGATCGTCGTCGAGCGCACCGGCGAACTGCGATCGGGGGAGAGCGCCGTTGCGGAGCTGCGCGAGCTCTCGGGCCGCAATTCGCCGAACCCGCTGACCGAGCGCTCCGGCGCGATCGCCGGCGCCGGGCTGGCGCTTGCACTGCTGGTCGCCGCGTTCGCGGCACTGTGTCGCTGCTCCAGCCCTCACCCTGCTGACAGCGACGGCGACGCCACATGATCGAGGTACGCGGGCTGACGAAGCGCTTTGGGGGTGTCGTGGCGATCGACGAGGTGAACTTCCACCTCCCGCCCGGCTCCCGCACCGCACTCCTGGGCGCGAACGCGGCCGGCAAGTCCACGTTGCTGTCGGTGCTCTCGACGCTCGCCGCCCCCTCGGCCGGCGAGGCGCGCATCGGCGGCTTCGATGTCGCGGCGGCGCCGATCGCGCTGCGGCGGCAGCTCGGTGTGATGATGCACTCACCGATGGTCTACGAGGAGCTGAGCGCGCTCGAAAACCTCTCGCTCTTCGCGCGCCTCTACAGGGTGCGCGAGCCCGGTGAGCGCATCGAGCAGTTGCTCCGCGCCGTCGGGCTCTGGCTGCGGCGCGATGAGCCCGCGGAGGTGCTCTCGCGCGGGGCGCACCAGCGGCTGGCGATCGCGCGCGCGGTGGTTCACAGCCCGGAGGTGCTGCTGCTCGACGAGCCCGAGACCGGCCTCGACGAGCAGGGCCTGGCGCTGCTCGATGAGCTGACGCTGCGCAGCGAGGACGAAGCGATCACCGTCCTCGCCGCGACGCATCGCCGCGAGCGGGTCGCATCATGGGCGGACGGCACGATCGTGCTCGAACGCGGACGGGTCGTGGAGGACACTACCGAGCAACCGCGCGACGAGCGCGACGCCCCGGATCCCTCGCTGAGGGTTGTGCGATGAGGAGCGGGTCGTGAGGCCGACGCTGTGGGTGATTGAGAAGGACTTGCGCCTGCTCTGGCGCCAGCGTGGTGGCTGGGCCTCGGCTGCTGCCTTCGCACTGATCAGCATGCTGATGTACTCGTTCGCGCTCGACCTTGCGGTCGCGGACGTGCGTCCTTTGTTGCCCGGCGTGCTGTGGGTGACGATCCTCTTTGCGGGCATCGTCGCCAGCGGCCAGACGTTCGCGCAGGAAGCGGAGCAGGGGACCTTCGACGCGATGCTGCTGGCACCGGTCTCACGCACGGCGCTCTACGTGGCGAAGGTCGTGGGCAACTGCGTCGCGTTGCTGGTGATCGAGGTGGCCGTACTGGTGATCGGCACTATCCTGTTCGACGTTCCACTGCTGACGTTCGAGTTGGTACTGATCGTGATCATCGGCACTCTGGGCTATGTCTCTCTCTCCACGCTGCTCTCCACGTTGGGGGCGCGGGTGCGGGCGCGTGCCGTGCTGTTGCCGGTGCTGGCGCTGCCGCTGCTGGTGCCGCTACTGATCGCGGCCGTGCGGGCGACCGGGGGGGCGCTGGGCGACCCGGTCGGCGATGCGCCGTGGCTGCTGCTGCTGTCTGTCGTCGCACTCTGGTCGACGCTGGGCAGCGTGCTGCTCTTCCCGCTGGTGGCCGAACGATGACGCTCGCGCTCGCTGCCGCCTCGCGCGCCTACGGGTGGCGCTGGCAGGTGCTGCCGCCCGCGACCGGCGTCGGGATCATGGCGCTGCTGCTCGGTGCGGTGCTGGCGGCCCCCCGCGAGGCGGTCGAGGGCGAAGTGCAGCGCCTGCTCTACATTCACGTGCCAGCGGTGCTGGCAGCCTATCTCGCGTTCTCCGTCACGTTCGTCGCCTCGATCCTGCTGCTGTGGACGCGCGACATGCGTTACGACCCGGTGGCACGGTCGGCAGCAAGCGTCGGCGTGCTCTTCATCGCGCTCAACCTCGCGACGGGTGCGATCTGGGGGAAGCCGATCTGGGGCGTGTACTGGACGTGGGACGCGCGGCTGACAAGCACGCTGGTGCTGCTGCTGATCTTCATCGCCTACCTGTTGGCTCGCAGTCTCTCGAGCCGCGCCGATGAGCAGGCCGCACGCTACATGGCGGTCTTCGCGATCATCGGCTTCCTCGACGTCCCGCTTGTCCACTTTGCCGTGGAGTGGTGGCGCACACTGCACCCGCAGCCGATTCTTCCGGGACGCGACTTGCCGGGTGAGATGGCGCTCGTGCTGTTGGTTGGCACCGTCGCGGTCTCGCTGCTTGCGGTCTGGCTGATCGTGCTGCGTACCGAAACCGAGGCGATGGCGGCACGGGCCGATGCGCTGGGCGCGGAGCTCGACCGCTTCGAGGGGGCGTAGATGGACTTCCTGGAGTTCCTGTTTGCCGGCTTCGCGGTCTTCTGGGGCGCCATCTTCGTCTACCTGCTGACGCTGCAGGGGCGCATCCGCGCGCTCTCCCGCCAGCTTGAGCGACTGCAAGAGCGGCTGGACGAGCGGGCGTCCGCTTCGATGACGAGCGAGGACAGCTAGCGATGCCCACTCGCCTCACCGGCTACGAGACCCTGGCTGTCGTGACGGCGGTCGCGACGCTGGCGCTGATCGCGGTCGGTGCGCTGGTGCGCACGACCGGTTCCGGCCTCGGCTGCCCCGACTGGCCGCTCTGCCAGGGCGGGCTGATCCCGCCGATGGAGCGCGAGGCGATCATCGAGTACTTGCACCGCACGCTGGCCTCTGTCGTGGGGCTGCTGATCGTGACGACCGCGGCGTTCACGTGGCGGCTGAGGCGCGATGATCGCCCGCTGGTGACGCTCGCCCTCGTCTCGCTGCCGCTGCTCGCGCTGCAGGCGTGGCTCGGCAAGGTGACCGTGGAACGTGAGCTGCCGGCGGAGGTGGTCGCGATCCACCTCTCGACTGCGCTGATCCTCTTCGCGGTCGTCTCGCTGATCGCCGCGTTCGTTGTGCAGGGCCCGGCCCGCCGTCGCATCGAGTCGGTCGAGCGCGCCTCGCTGCAGCGGGTGGCGATGATCGCTGCCACTGTGACGGCCGTTGTGATGGTGATCGGGGCGTACGTCGTCGGTACGGACGCGGGCTTCGCTTGCACGGGCTGGCCGGGCTGCCCGGAGGCGCAGGCGCCGTTCGTGAACGGCGAGCGACTGCAACACATCCACTGGCTGCATCGCTTCACGGTGCTGGGCGGGCTGCTGGCGATCGGCTTCCTGGGCCTCGTTGCCTCGAACCAGCGGACCCCGTCGCTCATGTTGCAGCGCGCGGTGTACGCCGTGCTGGCGCTCTACGGCGCGCAGATCGTGATCGGCGGGCTGAATATCTGGAGCGACTTCTCTGACGCGGCACGGGTCGGTCACCTGGCGGTCGGGAGCGCGATCTGGGCGTTGCTCGTGGTGATCGTGGTCGCCGGGCGCTATGAGCGCGTCGCGAGCGACGAGGTCGCTACGCGAGCGGCGGCGGAGACGAGTGGCACCGGTGCCTGACGCAGCGGTCGCGACTCCGGCCGTCGAGAGCGGCATCGTCGCGATCTTCAGGAACTACCTCGCGCTGACGAAGCCGAACATTATCTGGCTCCTGTTGATCACCACGGTGCCCGCGATGGTCGTGGCGGAACGTGGGTGGCCTTCGACCTGGCTCGTCGTCGCAACACTGGTCGGCGGCTCGCTGGCTGCGGGTGGGGCGAACGCGCTCAACCAGTTCGCCGAGACCGACATCGATGCCCGCATGGAGCGCACGCGCCACCGTCCGCTGCCCTCCGGCGCGGTCGCGCCGCGCAACGCGGCGATTTTCGGCGTGCTGCTTGGCGTCGTGGCGGCGGTCTGGCTGGTGGTGCTGGTCAACACCCTCGCTGCCGCGCTCGCGATCGGCGCGCTCGCCTTCTACGCGGTCGTGTACACGCTCTACCTCAAGCGCTCGACGGTGCAGAACATCGTGATCGGTGGTGCGGCCGGCGCTGCGCCGCCGCTGATCGGCTGGGCGGCCGTCACGGGCACGTTGGAGATCGACTCGCTGCTGCTGTTCCTCGTCGTCTTCTACTGGACGCCGCCGCACTTCTGGGCGCTCGCGCTGTTCACCTCCGATGACTATGAGGCGGCGGGTGTGCCGATGTTGCCGGTGGTGCGGGGTGTCGAAGAGACGAAGCGCCAGATTCTGCTCTACAGCTGGTTGCTGGTGACGGTGACGATCATTTTCGGTGCGGCGGCGGACCTGCGTGCTATCTACGTCGCGGTCGCCCTCGTCGGTGGTGCGGCCTTCCTCTGGTTCGCCTTCAGGCTGCGCCGGAGTGAGGGTATCGATGGTGCGAGGGCGCTCTTCCGCTACTCGATCCTCTATCTCGCGGTGCTGTTCGGGGCAATGGCTGCGGATCAGCTGATCCTGGGATAGCGGACGCGGCTGCGCCGAGCTGTTTGTTCTGGGTGGAACCCACCCACCTGCCCTTAGATTTGCCAGGGCGAAGCCCCCGCGCCACCTTGCTCGCGCGATTGGGCTCGGGCTTCGCCGCTACCGCTGCGGCTCCCAGCTGAAGTAGCGCAGCGAGACCAGCAGGCCGCCGACGCCCCATACGGCGATCACGGCGAGGTGCATCGGCTCGAAGCCGTAGCCCGTCTCGAAGGGGTTGCAGGACGTTTGCAGCGCCTCGGAGAGGTGTTTGACCGGGAAGATATCGGCGATCGTCGCGAGCCAGTCGGGTGCGTTGCCTGCCGGGATGAAGACGTCCGAGATGAAGAGCAGCGGGAGCGTCGATGCCTGCACGATGGCGGGGGCGGCCTCGGCGTTTGGGATCACGGCGGTGATCGCCAGACCGAGGCTGGAGAAGGCGGCCGCGCCAACGACGAGGGCGAGGATGAAGGCCGGCATCGTCTTCGTGGGCACGTCGACGCCGTAGAATAGCGCGCCCATCGCGACCACGATCGCGACCAGCAGCACCATCGTCAGCGTCATGTGTACGAGCCTGCCGAAGAGGAAGGCCCAAGGGGGCAGTGGTGTGCCCCGCACGCGTTTCAGCAGCCCCTGCTCGCGAGCCAGCGAGACGAGCATGGCGAGGCCGGTGTAGCCGGTGTAGACGACCGAGAGCGCGGCGATGCCGGCGACGTAGAACGTCGAGACGTTGGTTGTGCCGCCCGGCACGGTCAGCTCATCGTTGCCGAAGAGCAGATTGAAGATCACGAGGAAGATCAGCGGGAAAAAGAAAGTGAAGAAGGCGGCGGCGGGGTTGCGCCAGAAGGCGCGGTTCTCGTAACGCACCTGCCTCAGTGCCAACGCGAGGTCGTTCACTCCACCGCCTCCTCGACCGAACCGGTGCTTGTGAGCGCGAGGTAGACGTCCTCTAACGAGGGGCGGGAGACCGTGAGGTCGGCGAGCTCGATGCTGCGCTCATGCGCTCTGCTCGTCAGCTCGTAGAGCACCTCCGTGGGGGTCGTAGTGCGCACGGTCGCCAGGCCGTCCGAGGCGTGCGCTTCGGGCATGTCGGCGAGCAGGCCCTCGCTGTCGGGGGGCGGGCGGAAGCTGATCGTCGTCGTCTCGTCGCGGCTGATCAGCTCGGCAGGCGTACCCTCGGCGACGATTTCGCCACGCGCGAGGATCGCGACGCGACCGGCGAGCTGCTGTGCCTCGTCCATGTAGTGCGTGGTGAGCAGCGCGGTCTTGCCGAGCGAGCGCAGGTTTTCGATCATTTGCCACGCGTCGCGGCGGGCGGAAGGGTCGAACCCCGTCGTCGGCTCGTCGAGGAAGAGCAGCTCCGGGTCGCCGCAGAGCCCGATCGCGACATCAAGCCGCCGCTGCTGTCCGCCGGAGAGACGGCGCACACGGGTTGCTCGCTGTTCAAGGAGGCCGACCACCTCCAGTACCTCATCGAGTGGGCGGGGATGCGGGTAGTAGCCACGAAAGAGTTCGACCGTCTCTTCGACGCGGAGGTAGGGCTCGACCCCGGTCTCCTGTAGCACGATGCCGATGCGCTGATGGAACGCACGCTCGTGGTGCGACGGGTCGTGCCCTAGCACGGTGACATCGCCGCCGTCGCGGTCGCGATGGCCCTCGAGGATCTCGACTGTCGTCGTCTTGCCCGCGCCGTTGGGGCCGAGCAGGGCGAAGATCTCGCCATGGCTGACCGTCAGATCGATGCCGCGCACGGCCTCCGTCGCGCCATACGATTTGCGCAGTCCGCGCACCTCGATCGCTGCACCGCCGATACCGGTCGAGGTCATCGCGAAAGGCTCCTCGCCCGCCGGATCGCTGCTGCCCGGATCGCTATTGCTGAGGCGATGGTCAGGGAGCGGGAAGCACTAGCCTTCGACCTCGATCACTCGCAACCGGATCAGGCCGCCCGGCGTCTCGACGCTGACCTCGTCGCCCGCGCCGTGGTTGATCACGGCTGCACCGAAGGGCGACTCGGTCGAGATCTTGCCGCTTGCGGGGTCGACCTCGGCAGGACTGACGAGCTTGAAGGTCATCTCGGTCTCGGCTTCGAGGTTGCGGATGCTCACCGTTGAGCCGACGTTTGCCAGACCGGCCTTCGACGTTTCGTCGATGATCACGGCGCGGCGGAGCTGATCCTCGATCTCGCGGATGCGCGCTTCGAGGTGTGCCTGCTCATCGCGCGCGGCGTCCAGCGGCGCGTTCTCGCGGAAGTCCTTGTCGGCCATCGCGATGCGCAGCATCTCCGCGATCTCCGGGCGGCGGCCCTTCAGCTCCTCGATCTGCGTCTCCATCAGCGCGAGGCCCTCGATCGTGACGCCGTAGGCGTCGGGCGAGTCGAGCGTGAAGCCGGCGGCGCTCTCGCCGATGTGCAGGTGCCCGACGAGGTTGCTGGAGGTGAACGCCATGCGTGCGCTGTAGGCGAGGAAGGCGCGTACCGGCTCCAGCGTCTCGCCGCTCTCGCCCTCCGCCTCCGCGAACGCGGCGATCTGCGTGCCGCTGAGATCGCTCATCAGCAGGTCGGCGCCGATCGACGCGACGAACCGATCGATCTCGGGTCGTTCGTCACGGGCCTTGTCGGGATCGACGCTTGCGAGGAAGTGGTCTACCGCCTCGATCGCGCTCATAGACTCCGCCATGGCGGAGACCTCCACTCAGCGTCACTGTGCTTGCAGCATGCGGATGATATGGGATGTTGGATCTGAATCATTTTCAGTCTGCTGATCGACGGGTATGGATGTCAATGATCGAGCGTCAAGAACTGCGTGATCGTGGCACGAGCGGATGCATGGCCGGCATGGCGACGGCATGAGCGAGCTCCCGGAACTGACCTCGCTCGATGCCGAGGCCGCACGGCTCGAGATCGCGCTCGATCAGCGTGCGCGGGAACGGTTCGCGCGCTACCTCGAGCTGCTGATCGAGTGGTCGCCGCGGGCGGGCCTGACCTCTGTGACCGACCCGGACGCAATCCAGCTTCGTCACTTCGGCGAGTCGCTGGCGCTGGCGAAGATGCTGAGCGACGTCGGGCTCGCGATGGCGGGCGCGAGCGTCGTCGATGTCGGGAGCGGCGGCGGGTTGCCGGGTGTGCCGATGCTGATCGCCGACCCTTCGCTGGCGCTCACGATGGTGGAGTCGCACGAGCGTCGCTGTCAGTTCCTGGAGCTGGTCGTCGCGGAACTCGGCTTCGAACGGGCGACGGTGGTGCGCGCGCGCGCGGAGGAGGCGGGGCGCGACCCTGCGCTGCGCACGAGCTTCGACCTTGCCGTCGCGCGGGCGGTCGCGCCGCTGGCGGTGCTCGTGGAGTACACGCTGCCGCTGCTGCGACAAGGTGGTGTGCTGGCCACGCCGAAGGGCAGCCGTGCGCGTCGCGAGCAGGCGGATGCGGGAGCGGCCGTCGAGGCGCTGGGAGGCGTGGCGGAGCAGCCGCTTTCGCTCTCGTTGCCGCCGCAGGCGCATCCACAGCTCGTACTGCTGGTGCGGCGGACCGGTGAGCTGGATGGCCGCTACCCGCGACGTCCGGGCATCCCGACCAAACGTCCGCTCGCGTAGGCGGAGTCGCTGACCAATCGATCGAGTAGACTGACGTCACTCCCCGGTCGGAGGATGTCGCTGACCGCCACCCTTGCCCGCCTCCGTCGCCTCGTCGCACTCGACCTTGCCGTCCTCGATGACGTGCGCCACGACAGCAGCGCGACCGTCTGGGCGCTGGTGGTGGCCACGGCCTCGATGGCAATGCTGGGCGGAGGCGGCTGGCTGTGGTGGGTGTTCTCGGGGTTCGGGAACGCGGACTCGGTGCTATTCAAAACCGTGCTGCTGGGGACGCTGGCCGGGGTACTGCTCTGGCTCGTCTGGCTGCTGGTCGTCTACGCGCTGGTGCAGCGATTGACCGGTGTGATCACGCCTGTGGAACAGCTGGTGCGCGCCGCCGGTTTTGCGACCTTCCCGCTGATGCTGGGCATCTTCATGGCGGTCCCGGCGATCTCCTTTGGCGTCGGTCTCGTCGCGCTGGGCGGCTGGTTGCTGGTGACGCAGGAGGCAGTGGAGCGCGCGACCGGGGCGCCGGTGGGCGTGGCGATACTGGCGAACCTCGCCGGGTTCGCCGCCTGGGTGTTGCTGATGGCACTTCTGACTACGGCCTCCAACCAGCTTGGGCCCGGCCCGTTGCTTGCCGAATCGCTCTGGGAGTCGATCTCCGGCTACGAGGGCGGGCGGGCGCTGCTCGGCAACTAGCGGCGGCTGCTCCACCAGTGGCGGGCGCGTAGCGAGCGACGCCGTATCCTGCGTCTGCGGAAAATCGGCTGGAGAGAACACTGGGTCGCCTGCTCGATTACTCAGCGCTTCGGCGAGATGGCCGGATCAGCCGCCGGTCGGCACTGCGCGCCGGAGCGCTGGCGGTGGCCGGGCTGACCGGTGCCGCGCTCGTCGGCTGCAGCGACGACGCCCCGCAGCCGGCCGTTGCGACGGCGGCGGTCGCGCCTAGCCCGACCCCGGTTGCCCGTTCCTTCGCTGGTCCGATCGCGCCTCGGCCGAGGGAGCTGAACCCGGCTGCCAGCGCGAAGCGTGGCGGGACGCTGCGCATGCGCTACCTTGAACCGCAGCACCTGGACATCAACCGCGCGCTCTCATGCGCGACCTACCATCCGCTGAGCTACACGCAGAGCAAGCTGCTTCGCGCACGCACCGGAGCGAACGTTGACCCGTTCAGGGTGAAGATCGAGCCGGACCTCGCTGAGTCATGGGTCTCGAACGAGACCGCGACGGAGTTCACGTTCTACTTGCGCGAAGGTGTGCGGGCACACAGCGTCGCTCCCACCTATGGGCGCGTGTTCACGGCCGAGGACGTGCGGCTCTCGCTCGAGCGTTATCGCGCGGGCGGCAGTCAGCGCGATGTCTACGCGCCGGTGATCGAGGTGGTGACACCCGACACGCGCACCGTGACCGTGCGGCTCTCACGTCCGGTCGTCGACTTCCCGGCCAACATCGCGTCGTGGTCGTATCTCACGCCGCTGGAGCTGATCGATGACGAACGCGCGATGGAGTCGCAGGCCGTGGGCACCGGTCCCTTCATCCTCGAAGAGTGGGATCGCGGCAATCGGGCTGTCTTCCGCCGCAACCCGCGCTACTTCGAACCCGGCCTGCCGTACCTCGATGAGGTGATCGTCAGCGTCGAGGACGATCGGGCCGCCGCGCAGCAACGGTTCCTCGATGGCGATTTCTTCGACGCAGATGTGCTCGACGACGTGGAGATGCAGTCGCTGCTGGAGCGCGCGGGCGGGACGGCCGAGGGGTTCACGTTTCCCCGCTCGCGCGGCGCGAACGTCAACGGCTGGCACTTCCAGCTCACCAACCCCGTCTTCCAAGACGAGCGGGTGCGGCGCGCGATCTCGCTGGCCTTCGACCGCAACGAGTACGACCGCGCCCGCAACGCCGGCGACAACGAGCACGCCGAGGGGCCGTTCTCGAACTCGCCGATCCCGTGGCCCTTCCTCTTCGACGAGTACCCGACCGGGGCGGCGAACGGGCAGTGGTATCAGCACGACCCGGCGCGGGCGTCCGCGCTTATGCAGGCAGCCGGGTACAGCGCCGCCCGCCCGCTGGAGTTCGAGTTGCTCAGCTATTACCTGACAGAGTCGTTCCCGTTGCAGGTCGTTCCCAGCATCAATGAGCACCTGCCAGAGGTGCGCATCAACTACCGCGAGCTAGAGCAGCAGCAATATGTCGATCATCTCTCCAACCGGGATTTCCCTTCCGCGATCGGGATCGTGTGGGGGCCGCCGGGGTACGGGATGGACCAGTGGATCTACCCGTGGTGGCACTCGCGGGGCGCGCTCAACTACAACGGCGTGGGGGACGCGCTACTCGACTCGTTGCTTGACTCGCAGCGAGCAGAGACCGACCCGGAGGTGCGCAAAGAGCTGTGGCAGTCGATCTGGGATCACGTCCACGATCAGGTGTGGGACGTCTGGTGGCCGGAGGCGCACACGAGGGGTGTGCAGCGCGAGTTCGTCTCGAACATGCGCTGGCACGGGCTCGTGGGCAGCTATACTTGCTACGGCAGTGATCAGGCGCGGGCGATCTGGCTGGAAGATGGCGCGCCGGGCCTGACGCGTTAGGCGGCGGCGCTGTCCCTGGCGGAGATCAGCCCGGCCGCGTGCTCGATCACTGATTCCCACGCCTCTTGCTTCTCGTCGGACCAGCGCGGCCCCTCGAAGTAGCGGAGGGACTCGACGAGCGCCTCGCCGAAGATGCGGTATTGCTCGGCCTGAAGATTGCGGTCAACGTGGTCGAGCGCGAGTTGCGAAAAGCGCTCCTGGTACCTCGTGCCGCCGGGCTCGATGTTCGCCATCAAGTTGACGACGGACCATATCTTGGCGTGCTGCTGTTGAGTGATCACGTTCGCGAACCGCTCCTCAAGCGCGGGTGCGCGACCGAAGAGACGGCCATCGAAGTGCGCGACCAGCTCCTTCGCCCGAGGTGAGATCGAGGTGACGGTGCCCTGCCGGACGGCGTGAAGAAGGGTCGGATCATCAGTCGTGATGGCTGGCGCGTGGTTGACAGGCATCTGCGACCCTCCTCGTCTACGGAATTAGCTGCAATGTCAGCATCGGCTCGTGGAGTGCGCGACTTAAGTTCGCTGACACTTGGACAACCTAAGAGATGCTGCCCTGAGAGTCAGACAGTCAGCTTTCGATCAGAGAACTGTCGCTCAGCCGGGCTGTTTCGCGCCGATCGACTGACGGTATCGAGGTACTCCCCCTCCCTGGAGCGACTGGCGCGCTATCATCGCCGTGCCGAGGAGGTGAACAGCAATGGCATACGAACAGATCAAGACCGAGACGCGCGGCCACGTGGGGATCATCACGCTCAGCCGTCCAGAGAAACTGAACGCGTGGACGGATCGGATGCACGCGGAGCTGGTCGATCAGGTTGAGGCGTGGAACGCGGACGACGACATCGGCGCGATTCTCTTCACGGGGGAGGGACGTGCGTTCTGCGCGGGTGCCGACATGGGTGGCTTCAGCGACCGCCTCGAAACCGTCGACGACGCGCCGACCGGGCGGGTGGCGACGAGCTTCAGCACGCCGTGGACGACGCTGCTGCGGCGGTCGAAGCCGTCAGTTGCGGCGATCAACGGCTACGCGATCGGCGTTGGCCTGACGATGGTGCTGCCCGCTGACATCCGCATCATGGCGGAGGAGGCACAGGCTTCGATCCGCTTCATCAAGGTGGGGCTCGTGCCCGAGCTCGGCTCGACGCGACTGCTCGCGCAGATCGTCGGGCTTGGCAACGCGACCGACATGTGCCTCACGGGCCGCATGGTGGGGGCCGATGAGGCGCTGCGCATGGGGCTGACGGTCTCCACCACCCCCGCCGATCAGCTGCTCGACGTGGCGATCGCGAAGGCCGATGAGCTGGCAGGCAACCCGCCCTCCGTGATGATGTTCGTGAAGGAGCTGCTGGCGAAGGCCCCGCTCGACCCGGACCTCGATGCGGTGATGGAGCGTGAGCAGGTGCGCGACCGAATCGCCCGCCGGCTGCCCGAGCACGCGGAGGCGGTCAACGCCTTCCTGGAGAAGCGCGCACCGGAGTTCTATCGCTAGCCCGGCCGCGATCCGAGACGCGCGGCCACGAGGGAGAGGCGGACGAGATGACGACGTACGAAGAGATTGAGCTCCAGATCGATGACCCGGTGGCGACGATTACGCTCAACCGGCCCGACAAGCTGAACGCGCTCACCGACCGAACGATGCAGGAGCTGCGCCACGCGATGGCGACGGCGGAGGCCAGCGAGCAGGTCGTGGGCATTGTGCTCACCGGCGCGGGCCGGGGCTTCTGCGCGGGCGTCGACATGGGCTCGCTGCAGGACATCGAGGCCGCCGGCACGTCCGCGGGAATGCGGCAGGAGACTGAAGTCGAGAAGATCGACCCCGGTGACCAGGAGATGGGACCGGACTACCGCTGGGGGTTCGGCTACCTGATGACGGTGCGCAAGCCGATCATCGTCGCGGTGAACGGGCCCTGCGCGGGGCTCGGTTTCTCGCTCTCGATGTTCTGCGACATGCGGTTCATGTCGGATTCGGCGATGTTCACGACATCGTTTGCACCTCGCGGGCTCGTCGCGGAGCACGGCATGAGCTGGGTGCTGCCCCGCCTGATCGGCCCGGCGAAAGCCTTCGACCTATTCTTCAGCTCTCGCCGCATTGAGCCGCCCGAAGCACTCAGCCTCGGGCTCGTCAGCCGCGTCGTGCCGGCCGAGCAGCTGATGGAGGAGGCGCAGGGCTACATCCGCGATCTGGGCAAGACATCTTCGCCGTCCTCGCTGATGTACATGAAGCGGCAGGTGTACCGGCACCTCAACGTCTCGCTGGGCGAGGCCTTCATCGAGACAAACGATCTGCAGGAGGAGACGGTTGCGCTGCCGGACTTCACGGAGGGCATCGCCTCCTTCATGGAGCGCCGCCCGCCGAACTTCCCTCGCATCACCGTCGACTAGTAGCTTCGCCTCGCTATTGGGCGAGCGGCGGACACCCCGCCGCTCGTGCGGAGGTAGCCGGTCAGAGTCCTTTTCCGCTCTGAGGCTGGGACGAACGCCCCTCCCGGCAGCCATCGGATCGCAGGACACTCGAATGGATGATTCATTCAACGGCCCCCTATCTGGTATTGCTGTCCGCCGCTGTGGCATTGGGGACGGGTAGCGCTGCTCATGCGCAGGTGCCATCGATCCTGCTGAGCAGCTTCGAGGTCGCTGGTTCCGTGAGTCACAGTGGTGACTACGGTGCAGCGATCAGCGCCCCCGGACAGGAGTTTCTCGACCGAGCGGGTACGTATCAGGCTGACGTCTCCTTCACAGCCTCGGTCACGGTCTCGGGGGCGAACCTTCTGGCGCAGAGCGGGAGCTTCGAGGCCAGCGGGCCGTTCAGCGCTACGGTGAGCGCTCCAGACGTAGACCCCTTCGTCGTTGGCGGGACGTATACCGGCGCCGGTGCCTTCACCGCCAGCGAGCGCGGCCCGTTCGCGGTGCAGGGGCCGTTCGGCGGGTCCGGCTCGTTTACCACGGGCGGCCTGAGCATGAGCTACGGGAACGCAATCGAGACCACGGCACTCACGGACATGATTGCGCAGCTCGGAGGACTCGGGGCCTTTGCTCCCGTCGCGGCGGTGGCACTCGAAGTGGAGCAGCCGCCCGGTGGGTCGTCGACCGCCGGCACGCCGAACGTCACTGTAGCGCTGCAGCCCGGCGGCTTCACGGCGATCCAGTCGGGTACTTCGGACCTCGCCGCTCTGATCGCGGCGCAGCCGTTCGAATTGCGAACGGTCTGGAAGTTGGATGTGGCCTTACAGTCGTGGCTCGTATTCGTGGTCGGCGCGCCGCCGTTCTTGAACACGCCGACGTCGCTCGCACCGACCGACATCGTCTGGCTGATATCGAAGTAACCGGACCCTTTGGGGGCGGGTTCGACTCCCACGCACTTCCGCCAGGGGCAGCTACTGCTCGCGGAGGAAGGCCAGCAACCGCTCGCTGACCGCTTTCGGCTGTTCCTGCTGCACCCAGTGGCCCGCGCGATCGAGCAGGTGCGTACCGCGCCAGTCCGTGCAGGCGTGATCCTGCATCTGTTCGAGGTTGCCCGGGGCCTGGTAGACGCCCCAGTCGCTCTTCCCTGCGATGAAGCTGGCCGGCACGTCGATCGTGCGACCGGAGAACAGCGCGAAGTCGGCGCCGTTGATACCGCTCGACGCGCAGCGGTACCACTGGAGGCCACCCTGGAAGCCGTTCCGCTCGTACTCCCCCGCGTAGACGCGTAGCTCGTCGTCGGTCAGCCACGAGCAGGTGGCGATAGCCTCGGCCGACGGCATCTCCGCCGCGACAGTTTCGGGCATCGTTCTGTCCAGCTCCATCATGTAGTAGGTCGGCATCTTCGCCATTTCGGCGGCGATTCTTCCGGCCAGTGGGAAAGGCCTGTTCTGTTTCCAGTCGGCGCTCTTATGGTGATAGTAGGCGCGCAGGAAGTCGTGCACACCCTGCGGACAACCGTGCATCTCGTCGTTTGCCGGGCGTGTCGAGTAGTACTGGTGATAGTTCTTGCGAGGCACGTCCAGCGCGGCCAATTCCTCGTCGAGGCTCGGGCGTGCGAGGCCCTCGGCGGACTCGGGGCGCGGTTCGTTGGCCGTGTTGAAGGGTAGCGGAGGCGGTCCTGTGAACGGGCCACTCATCATCACCACGGAACGGAAGACGTCGGGTCTCACCAGTGCGCTCGTCGCTGCGACCGCCGAGCCCCAGTCGTGGCCGACCACGGCTGCGACAGACTCGTATCCGAGCGCGGAGATGAGTGTGAGCATGTCCTTCGTCAGGTTGAACAGGCGGAACGAGCGCAGGTCGCCGTCGTAGTTCGGGTCCCAGCCGGTGGTTTGCCCGTAGCCTCGCTGGTCGGGTGCGACGACGTGGTAGCCGGCGTCCGCGAGCGGCCCCATGACCTTCCGCCAGCTGTACGCGAGTTCGGGGAAGCCATGCAGCAGCAGCACGCAGGGCCGGTCTGCGGTCTCGAAGCCGGCTTCGAGGATGTGCGTCGTCAGACCGTTGATGTCGCTCACTAAACGCGAGCGGATGCCTGTCGGCAGCACACCATGTTCGTAGGGCATGTTCGGTTCCCCTGTTTCACGCTCGGTCATGCGAGGAACTCTACCCGGCTACGGCCTCGACCATGTTCTCCGCCTCGCCGGGTCCCCCGCGTATCGATGGCGTTGCCTAATGCCTCGCCCAGAGTGCCAATCGGAATCTATACTCGATGTCCGTGGG
>DASCRM010000082.1:0-22401 GCA_034406555.1 Dehalococcoidia bacterium
GTTGTGGCGTGCCAGTTCGACCGCTAGTCCGCGGGTGAGCGCGTTGAGCGCCCCCTTGCTCGAGGCGTAGTGCAAGCTGCGAGGTGCGCCGTCGGTCGAGGAGACCGAGGAGGTGGCAACCAGCCGCCCGCCCTCGCCTCGTTCGATCATGTGGCGTACGGCGGCGCGGTACGTGAAGAAGGTGCCGTCGAGGTTCACGCCGAGCACGCGCTTCCATGCCTCTGTGCTCATCTCCTGGAACGGGCCGCCGCCGCCGCCGATGCCCGCATTGGCGAAGCAGCCATCGACGTGGCCGAAGTGGTCGAGCGTCGCCTGGAACGACTGCTCGACTTCTTTTTCGCTGGCGACATCGCAGCGGATGGCGAGCACGTCGCTGCCGGAGCCCTGCAACTGAGCGAGCGCAGCCGCGTTCTTCTCCTCGTTGCGCCCCCAGATGCAGACGCTGCCGCCAGCGTCCGCGATCGCCTGAGCCATCCCGAGGCCGATGCCGCTGTTGCCGCCGGTCACGAGCGCGACCTTGCCGCTGAGATCGAACGCTGAATCCGCCATGAGAAGCCTCCTTCGGCCCTCGTGCAGCGAGGGCGCATGTTCCGACTCCCTGCATACCGTCGCGACGGCTGCGGGCCAAAGTCTGCGGGCGCCGTGGCGGACAGGGGGAGCAGTCGGGCTATGATGCGCCGCAGTCGAGGGAGACACCACACCAATGGCTTCTGTACTCGTCGAACGCGACAGTGAACTCCCGGGCCTCGTCACGATCACACTCAACCGGCCGCAGCAGCTCAACGCCATCAGCACCGAGGTACACGAAGAGCTACAGGCGATCTGCCACGACCTGAAGACCGACCACGAGGCGCGCGTCGTGATCCTGACCGGAGCGGGGCGGGCGTTCTCCGCCGGTGCCGACCTTCGCCAGCCGCCAGCGCCCCCGCCAGCCAGCGGGTTGGAGCAGCGCGTCCGCTCCTCGATCGGCAATCGTACCTGCGACGCGCTCGACGCGTTGCCACAGGTCACGATCGGTGCAGTCAACGGCCTCGCGGTCGGGGGCGCCGTCGTCTTCCTCAGTTGCATGGACATGCGGCTGGCAGTGGAGAGCGCGTGGTTCTCGATCCCGGAGGTCGAGCTCGATATCCCCCTCACCTGGAACGCGTTGCCGAGGCTGGTGCGCGAGATCGGCCCGGCGAGGACAAAGGAACTGGTGATGCTCTGCGAGCGCTTCAGCAGTGACGACGCCTTGCGCTGGGGCTTCGTCAACCACGTCCACCCCGACGGCGATCTGATCAGCGAGGCGCGGCGCACCGCCGAGCGGCTGCTGAGCATGGATCCGCTGGCGATCGCACGCACGAAGGCCGCGACGTCTGCGCTGGCCGAGGCGATGGTGCCGCCGCACGCGACCTACTCCGACCCCGACCTGCTGATGGCCGGACGTATCGGCGGCTCGCCACTCAGCGATCAGGGCGAGGACACGTAGTGGTCGACGCGAATCTCCCGCCCGGCCCACTGGCCGGCGTGCGGGTGCTCGACCTCTCCGACGAGCGTGCGATCTACGGCGCGAAGCTGCTCGCCGACCTCAACGCCGATGTGATCCGCGTCGAAGTGCCCGGCGGAGACCCGCTGCGCAAGCGCGGACCGTTCACGGACGACGACGCGGAGGGCGGCAGCTCGCTCTGGCACGCGCTCTACGCCTCGAACCGCCGCTTCGTCACCGTCGACCCGAAGGACGAGCGCGGACGTCGCCTGCTCGAAGAGCTGATCGGCTGGGCCGACATCGTGATCGACTGCGGCTGGCTGGCCGAGGCCTCGCTCGATGCGAAGGCGCTGATGGAGGCCGACCCCTCGCTCGTGATTGTGCGCGTCAGCTCGTTCGGGCCGGACGGGCCGTGGGCGGAGTTGCTCGCGCCTGAACTGGTGGCCTCCGCTCTCGGTGGGTTCGCCGCGACGACCGGCGATATCGACACGCAGCCCCTGACGGGCTTCGGCGACCTCAACTTCCTCACCTCCGGCACGTACACCGCGATCGCCGCGCTGACGGCGCTGCGCCACCTGCGCGAGAGCGGTGATGGGCAGGTGGTCGAGGTGCCGGTTCACTCCGTGATCGTCTCCTGCCTCGAACACGTGCTGATGTTCTATTGGTATCAGCAGGGGCGGGTGCTTCCGCGGCAGGGCTCGGTGCACTGGACGAGCGCCTACGAGGTGATGCGGGCGCAGGGCGGCCACATCATGGTGACGCCGACACCGGATTTCCAGCGCAACATCGCCTGGCTGGTCGAGGAGGGCGCGCACGAGGACCTGCTGGACGAGCACTACTACCAGCCGGAGGGTCTGCTGCTGCTGATCCCTCGCGTGATGGAGGTGCTACGCGAGTGGGTGGCGACGAAGGACGTCGAGCAGTTCTTCTTCGAGTCGCAGACCCGTCACCACCCGTACGGCTGGGTGCTCCCGCCTGATCGCGTCGCCGACAACCCGCAACTCAACGCGCGCGAATGGTGGACCGAGTACGAGGTCGCCGGCGGCGAGGTACGAGGGCCGGGCGCGCCGTACCGCTTCCTCGACACGCCATGGGCGTTGCGCCGTGGAGACGGCGACCCCGGCGCGGACAGCGATGACGTGCTCGCCGAGATCGGATGGGCGGAGTGAGCACCGGACCGCTCGACGGGTTGCGCGTCCTCGACTTCACACACGTGCTCGCTGGACCGTTCGCGACGCGGATCATGGGCGACCTTGGTGCCGATGTCGTCAAGGTCGGCTCGATGTCTCGCCCCGGAAACGTACCCGGCGATGGATCCGCCGAGTCACCGACGAACGCGTACTACACGATGTGGAACCGCAACAAGCGGTCGCTCGCGCTCGACATGGGCCGCGAGGAGGCACGTGCTGTCTGTCGCACGCTCTGCGAGAAGGCGGACATCGTGATCGACAACTTCTCGGTCGGCGTGCTCGACCGCTGGGGTGTGGGCTACGAGGCGGTCAGTGAGAGCACCCCCGGCGTGATCTACATCGCCATGTCTGGCGTCGGCACCGGCGGCCCGTGGTCGGACTTCGTCACCTTCGCGCCAACGATCCACGCGATCGCCGGGCTCACCTACCTCACCGGAGTCCCCGACCACGAGCCGATCGGCATCGGCAGCTCCTACAACGACCACCTCGCCGGGCTGCACGCGACGGTCGCCGCGCTGTCCGCTATCGAGGCGCGACGCGAGAGCGGCAGGGGCCAGCTGATTGACCTCTCACAGTTCGAGGTCGGCGCGAACCTCAACGGGATCGCGCTCTTCGACTACTTCGCGAACGGGCGCAGTGCCGAACCCGGCGGCAACCGTCGCCCTTACGACACTGTCGCGCCGCACAACACCTACCAGTGCACTGGCGACGACCGCTGGGTGGCGATCGTCGCCACCTCCGACGATCAATGGCGTGCACTGCGCTCCGTCTTCGGCGAGCCCCCGTGGGCGGCCGAGCCGCGTTTCGACACCGCCGATGGGCGCGTCGCGAACATCGACGACCTCGACGCGGGCATCAGCGCGTGGACGGTCGGCCGGACCGCCGAGGAGGTGCAGACGCTTTGCCAAGCGGCGGGCGTGTCCGCAGGCGTCGTGCAGGACGGCGCAGACCTCGTCGAACGCGACCCGCAGCTGAGGCACCTCGGCTTTCTCACGCTGACGGAGGATGCCGCGCCGGAGGGCGTCCCGATGCCGATCGACGCGCTGCCGTTGCACTTCTCGCGCACCCCGGTCCCGCGTTACCGCGCCCATCGTGCGCTCGGCCGCGACACCGCCGACGTGCTCGCGGAGTGGGCCGGGATGAGCGCGGACGAGGTCGCGGCCGGCGAGGCCAACGGAACCTTCAGGTAGGCAGCAACGCTGCGACTCGAGAATCTTCAGCGCCTCGTCCGGCGCCACCTCTTTGTCTGCGTCGCGCCAGAGCGCCCGCACCTCCTCGCTGTCACGCAGCAACTCATCGAGCGCGCCACGCGCCTCGACCGCCCCGTCCTTCAGCAGCACGATCTCATCGGCGTGATTGAGCGCCGTGCGGCGGTTCGAGACCAGCAAGTAGGTCGCCTCGCGGTGCGCGAGCAGGCGGGCGAGCAGGCGGGCGAGCGTCGTCTTGCCGCAGCCGGTGCGCCCGAGCACGCCCAGCTTCGGGCCCGGCGTCAGCGCGAAGGAGAGTTCGTTCAGCACCTGCTCCTGCGCCCGGTAGGCGAAGGAGACGCCATCGAACACGACCAAGAGCACGACGGACCGGACCGCGGCGTCTGATCCACTCACGCCCTGCGGCTGGATCGTCAGCAACTCGCGAACCCTCGTCACGGCCGCACCCGCGCCTGGAACTCCTTCAGCTCGTCGGCAATCTGCTCCATGGGGCGGCGCAGGATCTGCGTGTACTGGAAGAACAGGAAGACCGTGCCAACGCTGATCTCGCCGGCCTGATGCAGGTAGACACCGAGGCCCAGCACGAGGATGTACATGCTGATGTAGAGCGCCGTCGCGGTCGTCCACACCAGCGACATCAGCAGCCGCGCCCGGCGTGAGGCGCGCAGCACCCGCTGCGGCGGCACGAGCAGCCGTCGCATCACCTAGTCGCCACCGCCATTCGGGCGGATGTCATCGACGCCCGCAAGGCGTTCCTCCACCAGCCCGTAGTACTGCGCGAACACCTCGCGCTCCGCGGTCACGCGCGGGACCGCCAGGTTGGCCGTCCGCGAGATCAGCACGAACAGCGTCACCACCGCACCGACGCGTGGCTCCTCGATCCAGAGCAGCACGAGCACCCCGACGAGCAGCAGCAGGCCGCCGAGGATCCGGATCACGAACTGCGAGAAGAAGTTGGCGAGCGCGGTGATATCGTCGTCGACACGCTCGATCATCTCGCCGGGAGTGCGCGAGTTGTGGAAGGGCATGTCGAGCCTCAAGCAGTGTCGCAGCAGGTCGGCGCGCGGCAGGTTCGTCGCGGTCTAGCCGACTTGCTCGCTGAAGTAAGCCGCGCCGACAAAGCCGATCTGCGAAACCACGCTGGCAGCGACAAACAGACCCACCAGCACTTGCAGGCTGCGCATGCCGTCGCCCGCGACAGCACCATCGATGAAACCTCGGAGCAGCAATGGCCCGACTAGTTGCAGGCCGATGCCGCTGAGCAGCAAGACGGCAAGCGCAGCGACCCGCGACTTCTGGTCGCGGGGATACGTTCCAAGCAGCCTGACGGCGTTACGTACGCGTCGATCTTCCTTACGTTGCAACGACGCCGGTCGGGCGGTGGAGCGCGATTGGAGGAAAAAAGCCGCCGACCAGTCAGCACACGGCGCTCAGAGGTTCAGTACCTGTATCGCCTAAGTGACGGCTCCGAGGGCGGGGGTGGGTCGGCTTACGCGCGTCGCGTCTGGATTCAGCATCGCGGGACCCTCCTTCCTTCGGATTACGAACAGCGTACCGACGCCCCAGCGCGAGCGTCAACGCGAGAGGGTAGAGTGCGGCAACGAATGGGGGACGCGATGCAAAAGTTCGACGGCAAAGTAGCGGTGGTGACCGGGGCGGCCAGTGGCATGGGGCGCGCCTTCGCGGAGCGTTTCGCTCGCGAGGGCATGAAGGTGGTGTTGGCCGACATCGAGGAAGACGCGCTCGACGCCACGATCGCCGAGCTACGGGCAGAGGAACTCGAAGTCACCGGCGTGATCGCCGACGTCTCGAGTCTCGAAACCGTCGAAGATCTCGCACGCACGACCGTCGAGCAGTACGGCGGCGTACACATCCTCTGCAACAACGCCGGCGTCGCGGGCGACCTCGACTTCCTCGGCAACCGTCGGGAACGCATCTGGGAGCACTCGATGCGGGACTGGGAGTGGACCTTCGGCGTGAACTTCTGGGGCGTCGTGCACGGAATCCGCGCGTTCCTACCGATCATGATCGAGCAGGACGAAGAGGCTCACGTCGTCAACACCGCATCGATGGCCGGTCTGCTGAGCGGCGCGACCGCCGACATCTACGGCGCGACGAAGCATGCCGTCGTGCGCATCACGGAGGCGCTTTACTTCCAGCTCTTGCAGGACGAGTCGAAGGTCGGCGCGTCCGTGCTCTGCCCCGGCATCATCAACACCCGTATCTTCGCCTCCGGCCGCAACCGACCCGACGAGCTGCTGAACGACGGTCAGGTCGTCACGGATGAGGTGCGCACCGAGATGATCGCGGCAGGCGACGCCTTCTTCGACCACGGTATCCCGCCGTCCGAGGTCGCCGATCAGCTCTTCGAGGCGATCAGGGACGGGCAGTTCTGGGTGCTGACGCCCGACGTGCCGGCAGAGCTGGTCAGTCAGCGCACGGAGGAGATCGTCGCCGGCCGCAATCCGGAGCTGCGCACGCCGCGAGGCATTCGGCCGCAGTAAGGGCTTGCCGGGGAGGGGGCGCGACCCAGAGACTCAAATCGTGAGGCCGCCCAGCCCCTGCACCCCTCGCTGGTACTCGATCTCGCCGATGTGGCGGTAGCCGTGGGTCAGACAGAGCTCGTAGAGCGCGTTCCAGACCGACATCTCGCCCAGGGACTTCACCGTTACCTGGCGGCCCTCGACCTCATCGTCGGACATCGCGGCAAGGTAGCGGTCGGTCGCTTCCCAGACCTTGCGCTGGTAGCCGAGGAAGGGGGGTACATCGCTGACCAGCCCGCGTTCGCCTCGTCCTCGGTCATTCCGGTGCCCTGGGCGTTATGCGGCAGGCCGAACGCCTCGTCGTGCCCGCCATCGAGCCAGACGGTGGGCTGCTGCTGGAGCACCCAGTTGATCACGTTGTCCTCGGTGCGCACGAAGTGCCAGAGGCTGAAGAAGCCGGAGACGCCACCTTCCTGCGGGCGGAAGTTGAGCTGGTCGGCGGTCATCTCCCCAACCGCCTGATCGAGCATGCTGTGCATGGAATCCGGGCTCTCGCGTAGTAGGTCACGTCGTTCGACTGGAAGTTCCGTTCACTGCTCGACTGCTGCGCCGCAGGGTAGCGCGCCGCCGAGGTGGGTGTATCGCTTGTGAGCGCGGGAACAGACGGCGGCTCCACAGCGTCATGCCTACAGAAACGTGACGACAGCGAAGGACGCAACGATGAAGCACAGGACGGTTACAGCGACCATCTTCGGCATCGCACTGCTCGCGGTGGCCTCGGTGGCCTGCAACGGCGACGACTCGACACCCGGCCCGACCGATCCGGACGCGACCGCTACAGCTCCGGCCGCAACACCGGCGACACCGACGGCACCGGCCGAGGCGGCATCCTCCGTCACGGGAACGGTGACCTACCTCGAGAAGATCGCACTCACGCCGGATGCCGTCGTCGAAGTGAAACTCGTCGACGTCTCACGTGCCGATGCTCCCAGCGTCACGATCGGCGAGCAGGTGATCAAGAGCTCCGGGCAGATGCCGATCGAGAGCGTGGAGATCGTGGTCTAGGACACCGACCCACGGCAGTACACACTGCAGATCGTCTCTGGGCTGCCCAGGGGCTGCGCTAAGTTCAGCGGCTACGCGAACTAGGTCGAAAGCAGCAACGTTGTCGTCACCGTGACGAACCTGGTGCCCGTCGGCCCGGTTGCCTGCACAGCGGACTACCGCCGCCACCAGGGCGAGATCGCACTTGGCGACGGCTTCACGGTGGGGCAGACCTACCGCGTGATCGTGAACGGGAACGTCACCAACGGATTCACGCCGACCGACCCCAACGGCCCGGAGCTGGGCGTCACCATCTCGCCAATCGAGCAGATCGAGATCACCTCAGACGGCGCTGGCTACACGCTGACGGTCGTCTCGCTCCTACCGATGGGCAGCAGCTGCTCCTTCTTCAATGGGTACGAGGTGCGGACTGCGTCGCTGGGGATGATCGAGGTGACTGTCACACACCAACAGGTCGTCACGATCGCGCCGTGCACGGCAGACCTGCCGATCGTCGTGACCGAAATCCCGCTTGGCGCTGATCTGAATGCCAGCCAGGACTACACGGTGACCGGGAAGTACCAGCTCTCTACGACATTCACCATGCGCTAGCCAACACCGACAGCTCGAGCTGACAGCGGGGCGCCTCATGGCGTCCCGCTGTTTCTATGCCTCGTAGACCGCCCGGCCCTCGACGAAGGTCATCGCCACCGGCAGGTCGCGCATCTCCGTCGGTGGCACTTCGCGGAGATCGGCGCTGAGCAGTGCGAGGTCGGAGAGCTTGCCCACCTCGATGCTGCCCTTCACGTCCTCGCTGAACGATGCGTACGCGCCGTTGGTCGTGTGCATGCGGATCGCGGTGTCGAGGTCGACACGCTCGTCCGGCCCGCAGACATCGCCGCTCATCGTCGCGCGCGTCAGCGCCTGTTCGATGCCGAAGAGCGGACGGTAGTCGGTCACCGGCGCGTCCGAGGAGCCAGCGACGTTCACGCCGGCCTCGATCAGCGTACGCGCGGGGAACATCACATCGGTGCGATGGCGGCCGTAGTTCTGGATGTAGCCGTCGCCGAACTCCCAGAAGAAGGCGGGCTGCATCGCCGGCACGATGCCCTGACGGATCACGCGCTGCTGCAGGTCCGGCGGAGTGATCCCGCAGTGGTCGATGCGATGGCGGAGCCGCTCGCGCGGCGCCTCCTCTTGCGCCCGCGCGAGCGCATCGAGGGTCTGTTCGATCGCTCGGTCGCCCACGGCGTGCACGGTGCACTGCCAGCCCGCGCGATGGGCCCGCCCAAGCAGCTCATCGAGGTCGTCCTGCGCCCAGTAGGCGATACCGGAGTCGTCCGAGTTCGAGGTGTAAGGCTCGCGCGTCGCGGCGGTCGGGCCAGAGCTCGAACCGTCGGTCATCACCTTGAACGCGCCGATCTCCAGGCGTTCGTTGCCGAACCCCGTGCGGAAGCCGGTGTTCAGAATCGGTACGTGGGGGTGGTCGAGAGCGTTGACCGTGACGAAGGCGTAGAGCCGCACCTGCAACTCACCAGCCTCGACGAGGTCGGTCGCGATGTTGATCGGCTCGCCGGCCATGCCTCCCGCGTCGTGCACGCTCGTCCCGCCGGCCGCGAGGTAGGCGTCGTTGGCGGCCAGTATCCAGTCGCGGAGTTGCGCCTTCGAGGGGCCCGACACGACCTGTATCGGTGTGTTGGCGCGCTCGTACGAGACGCCGAGCAGGCGGCCGTCCGCATCGCGGTCGTAGCGCCCGCCGTCGGGGTCGGGGGCGTCCTCGCTCAGCCCGGCAAGCTCCAGCGCCGCCGTGTTCCAGGCGAGGATGTGGCCGCAGGTGCGCGTGAAGACCACGGGATGGTCGGGGGCGACGACGTCGAAGTCGTGGCGGTTCGGGTGTCTGTTCTCGGCGAGCTTCGTGTGGTCGTAGCCACGGCCGCGGATCAGCGTGCCGGCCGGCAACGCCCGCGCCCGCTCCCGCACGGCCTCCACGATCGCCGCGATCGAATCCATCTCCGGCGCCTTGCAGTCGATCGAGTCCTGCATCCCGCCGACGCCGACGAAGTGGGCGTGGGCGTCAATCATGCCGGGAAGCAGCGAGCGCCCTCGCAGCTCGATGTGCGTCGTCTTTGGACCGCCGGTCGCGCGCACCTCCGCGTCGGAGCCGACAGCGAGGATGCGGCCGTCAGCGACGGCAACGGCCTGCGCGATGCTGTTGGCGGCGTCGACGGTGTGCACAACACCACCACTGAAGATCAGGTCTGCGCGGTCGGCGGGCATCTAGTACGTCCCGCCGAGCTTGCGGTGATCCCATGAGTAGATGCTGACCGGCCGCACGCGGATCACGGCGCGCTTGGACGCCTGCTTCACGCGCGCTTCGTTCGGTGGCGCGGCCGGCGCATCGCTACGCTTCGCGGCCGTCGCGTCCTGCACCTGGATGACGAGGTTGGGGTTGTCGCGAATCACGTCGGCTTTGCCGCGTACGACGAGTCCACGAATCTCCTGGTACTCGGTGCCAGACTCGATCATGCAGGTGATGCGCGGGTCGGCGTCGAGGTTCAGCGTCTTCTGCGCGCGGGCATAGGTGGTGAAGTGAATGTCGCCATCGATCAACGCGTACCACATGGCGACGAGGTGCGGCCAACCGTCGTGACCCATGCTGGCGACCTGCAACGTCCAGCCTTGCTCCAGGACTTCACGTTGCTCGTGGTCGGTCATCGCGATCTGGTTGCGTCGACTGGGCATCGCTCCCCCTTCAGTGACCGGGCCTCGCGAAGAGGCCCGGTCACCAGCATAGGCGCGAACGACTAACGCCGCCTGCCGCGGTTGGTGCGCGTGCTAGAGTCCGGCCGCACCCACGAGCGCCAGCAAGGAGCCTGAGATGGTCGAATTCGACACTGTCCTCTACGACGTCAATGACCACGTCGCAAACATCACGATGAACAGCGCGGACACGCTGAACACGCTGACCGCGCAGATGATCGGCGAGATCGACGACGCTATGAAGCTGGCCGATCGCGACCACGATGTGCACGTAATCATCTTCAGCGGCGCCGGTCGTGCCTTCTCCGCCGGCCACGACCTCTCGGGACGACCGCGCGAAGAGCCACCGGCAGGCAGCCCGCGGCCCGGCAGCGTCGAGCACCGGTTCGACTTCGAGCAGGAGTACTACCTCGAGGCGAACCTCAACATCCGCAACGTGAGCAAGCCGACGATCGCCGGGCTGCGAGGCCACGTCGTGCTCGGCGGGTTGATGACGGCGCTGATGTGCGACCTGGTGATCGCGGAGGAGAGCACGAACCTCTGGAACCCCTCCGTGCGTCACGCCGGCACAGGCGGCGAGATCATGGTGCTGCCGTGGGAAGTCGGCGTTCGCAAGACGAAGGAAATGCTCTGGACCGGCGATGCGATCGATGTCCATGAGGCAGAACGGCTGGGGATGATCAACCGCGTCGTCGCCGATGGCACGCTCGACGCCGAGTGCCAGCGCCTCGCCGACCGCATCGCCCTGATGCCGCCTCGTGCGACGTGGATCACCAAGCGCTCGCTGAACAAGCTGCAGGAGATACAGGGCATGCTCACGGCGTACGAGCACCACTTCCTCATGCACCAGCTCGGTCACGCCACCGATGAGGCGGCCGAGTGGAACGCCGAGGCGGCAGAGGCGCGCAAGGGCGGTGGTCTGCGCGACTGGCTGGAGTTCCGCGACGGCCCCTTCAACGAGCAGGCAAAGCAGGAGTACTCCTAGCGCCCACTCGCCCACTCGCCGACGGGACGACACGGAAGGAGACTGCGCCGATGCCGGGACCACTGGCGGGCATCCGCGTTATTGATCTCACGCGCGGCGTGGCCGGTCCATACGCGACGAAGCTGCTTGCGGACTACGGCGCTGATGTACTGAAGGTCGAGCCGCCCGACGGCGACCCAACACGCCGCTACGGCCCGTTCCGCGACGATATCGCCCACCCCGAGCGGTCGGGGCTGTTCCTCCACCTCAACACCAACAAGCGTTCCTACGTCCTCGACGCCACCGCGCCCGGAGCGGGTGACACGATCGCCCGACTCGCCGCCGCCGACGTGCTCGTGGAAGATTTCGCGCCCGGCGAGGCGGAGGCGCACGGCTGGGGCTGGGAGGCGCTGCGGCAGGCCAATCCCAGCCTCGTGATGGCCTCGATCACCCCGTTCGGGCAGAGCGGCCCGTATCGCGACTACCGTGGGTCGGAGCTGACGCTGCAGGCGATCGGCGGGCCGCTGGACGTCACCGGACATCAGGAGCGCGAGCCACTGAAGCTCGCCGGGCACTTCGCGAGCCATCACGCGGGGCTAACCGCCGCGCTCGCGATCATGATCGCGCGCTACCGCGTGGAGCAGGGGGGCGAGGGCGACCACATCGACCTCTCGATCTATGAGTGCCAGGCCGGCTCGCGCGATCGGCGCACGACCAACCTCACGATCGCCGCGTACACGGGGATGGCGCCGGGGCGGCTGGCCGCAACAGCGCCGCGCATGGGCGCGGGCGTGCGGCCTTGCCTCGATGGGCACGTCAACCTGATGGGCGCGATGAACCGGCTGCCGAGTCTGCTGAAACTGATCAGGCGCGAGGATTTGACCGACCATCCCGGCCTCGCGGGCCCCACTGCGCTCGTTGCGGACGAGCTCTACGAGCAGGTTGAAGGCTCGTACCACGCCTACCTGGCTGAGACGCCGAAGTTGCGGGCGGTCGCGGAGGCGCAGGAACTCGGCATCCTCGCGGGCGCGGTCATGCGAGTCAGCGACCTCGTTGCCGATCCCCATTACCGCGATCGTGGGTTCTGGGACAACGTCGACCATCCGAAGGCCGGGACGCTGGAATACCCCGGTCGACCATTCGTCATGTCGGACTCGCCACGGCCGCCGCTGCGGCGCGCACCGCTGCTCGGCGAGCACACCGCCGAGGTCGAAGAGCAGCTCGCGAGCGCTCCTGAGCCGACGCCGCCCTCGACCTCGGCGGTAACCGCCTCGCTGCCGCTACCGCTCGCAGGCGTTCGGGTCGCGGCGATCACGGTCGTTTGGGCCGGGCCACACGTCGGACAGTTGCTCGCGGAGTGGGGTGCGGAGGTGATCCGCATCGAGCCGGTGAACAAGATTCAACCCTTCACCCGCGGCGTCGAGGTCGCTACGACGAAGGCACAGGGCGAGGAGATGGCGAAGCGCGGAATACCAACGCGCTACCCCGACCTGGACCCCGGCGACGAACCGTGGAACCGCAACGCCTCCTTCAACTCGCACGCCCGCAACAAGCAGTCGATGGCGTGCGACATCATGTCGCCAGAGGGCCGCGCCGCCTTCCTACGCCTGATCGAGCAGTGCGATGTGCTGGTCGAGAACAACGTCCCGGAGACGATCGCGAAGGCGAACATCGACTGGAACGAGCTGCGAGCGGTCAATCCGCGGCTGATCATGCTGCGCATGCCGGCCTTTGGCCTCAGCGGCCCGTATCACAGCTACCGCGCCTTCGGGCTGCACGTGGAGGGGATGGTCGGGCACACCCACCTGCGCGGCTACCCCGGCGAGGGGCCTGAGCTACTCGGTGAGACGCTCTCCAGCGACGCGATCTCGGGTGTGCAGGGCGCGCTGGCGGTGATGATGGCGCTGCGCCACCGCAAGCAGTCGGGCAGAGGGCAGTTGATCGAGCTGCCGCTGACGGAGGGCTTCATCCCGACGCTGGGCGAGTTCATTTTCGACTACACGATGAACGGGCACGATCCGCCGCCGCAGGGCAACACGCACCGCTGGAATGCACCGCACAACGTCTACCGCTGCTCGGGCGACGACGAGTGGATCGCGATCGATGTCGCGACGGACGCAGAGTTTGCCTCACTCCGCGACGTGCTTGGCAGCGATCTCGCGAGCGATGCGCGATTCAGTACCGCCGAGGCCCGTCGCGCCCACCTCGACGAACTCGATGAGGCAATCTCGGCACTGACGGGCGGCCGCGACAAGGAGCAGTTGTTCCATGCGCTACAGGCCGCGGGCGTCTGCGCCGCTCCGGTGCACAACGCGCTCGAAGCGCTCGCCGACGAACAGCTCGCGGCTCGCGGCTTCTTCGAGGAGCTGGAGACGCCGACCGCGGGCAGCCACTGCTATCCTGGCCTGATGTTCCGCATGGCGCAGACCCCGAACGCGATCCGCACACCGCCGGTACGTCTGGGCGAGCACAACGAGCAGATCTACCTCGACCTGCTGGGCTACGAACGTGAGGAGTACGACGCGCTGGTGGAGGCGGGTCTCGTCGGCACGCGCTACCCGGAGAGCCTGCTCGGCCACCTCAAGCGGTAGACGGGCCTAGACAGTCTCGATCGTGTCGGTGCCGGCCACCGCCTCGTCGCCGGCGGCAGCACGCAACTCGGCGAACTGCTCCTGCATGGCGACCTGCATGAAGCGAGCGTCGATGCTGTGTAGCACGAAACGAGCACCGATCTCGATCGAGGCCAGCGAGTCGGAGACGTTCTGGTGGTGCACCATCACCGGCACCTTGCGCGCCTCCGAGCGTGCAACGACATCGCGAATCACATCGAGGTACTTCTCGTCCTTCGTCTCGTCCGGGATGCCCAGGGAGGTCGTCATGTCGTTCGGGCCGATGAAGATGCCGTCGATGTCGCCGACATCGAGGATCGCGTCGAGGTTACGCACGGCGGGTTCGCTCTCGATGCCGATGATCACGATGCTGTCGGCGCGACGGCGCTTCAGGTACTCCTTCGTCGCCTCGCTCGGGAAGACGTTCTCCTCCACCGCGCGTCGCAGGTACTCGCCCTTGAGCGGGTGCCACTTGGCGGTGGCGACGGTCTCCTGCACCTCATCGACGGTCTCGACGTAGGGGACGAGCACCCCGGCGGCACCGGCATCGAGCGCCATCGCCACCCAGTGCGCCATCGGCACGGGGACACGCACGATCGGGGTGATGTCGATCTCGCGCAGCATCGCACAGAGTTCCTGGATCTCCTTACGGTCGCGTGAACCGTGCTCACTGTCGATCACCACGTAGTCCAGCGTGCTGCCGGCCAGCGACCCCTTGAAGCGGGTCGTGCCGATCGCAGAGAACATGCAACCAAAGACCATGCCTCCGTTCTGGAGACGTTCTTTCAACTCGATCGCGTTCATGGGGATCCCCGGTCGCTACACGTCATGCCGAGGCCGGATGATAGCGCGAGATCGGCTGGGCCGAGACGATCGCGCCGTTGACGATGACGTGGCGCACCCGTTCGAGGGCGCCCAGGTCCTCTGTCGGGTCGCCTTCGACGACGAGCAAGTCGGCGCGCCGACCCGCCTCGATCACTCCTCGATCATCGAGCGCCAGCAGCCGTGCCGAGGTGCTGGTCGCGAGCTTCAGTGTCTCGATCGCCGAGAGCCCAGTGAGGTCCGCGAGGACGCGCATCCCGCCGGCGAGCGACTCATGGGGCACGCGCGGGATGCCGCAGTCGGTGCTCATCATCACCTCGCAGCCCGCCTCGAAGAGCGCGGAGGTGAGCGCGGCGCGGCGGTCCCATCGCTCGGTGCCGCGCGACTGTTCGAGGCCCACCGACACCGTCGGCGAGACGACGATGCCGTGACGGGCAATCTCCTCGATCAGTCGGTCGTCCTTCTGCGCACCGTCGGGCGTCTGGAACGAACAGTGCTCGAGCGTGTCGACTTGCGCGGCGACCGCCACCTTGATGCCCTCGATGCCGTGGCAGTGCGCGGCGACGCGAGTGCCGAGGCGGTGTGCCTCCTCGACGACGGCCGAGAGCTCCTCGACGGTGTACTGCGCCGCGTTGACGTTCGAGCCCGGCGTCATATTGCCCCCGGACGCCATCACCTTGATCCAGTCGACGCCGGCCTTCACCCGCTCGCGCACCGCCACGCGGACAGCGAGTTCGCCATCGGCCTCGCCGCCGATGAAGTAGCAGTGGCCGGCGGTGGTGGTGATCGGCGCACCAGCGACGAGCAAGCTCGGCCCCACGACGAGGCCCTCCGCGATCGCGTCGCGTAGGCCGACGGCCAGCTCTGTCGGCGCACCGAGGTCGCGGACCGTCGTGAGTCCCGCCTCGACCATGCGACGAGCCACGCCCGTCATCCGCAGCAACATGCTCTCAGGAGAGTCAGCGTCGTAGACCGCGCGCCAGTTCGCTCCGGCGTTGAAGCACAGGTGTGCGTGCCCCTCAATCAGGCCGGGGATCACCGTGCAGCCCTCGATGTCGATCGCGCGATGAGGTGACTCGTCCGCGCTGCCCTGCGCGATCAGCGCGCCGTCGATCAGTACCGATCCCGGGCTGCTGGCGTCCGCTCTACCGTCCCAGACGGCACCGCCGACGAGGGCAAGGCGTGCCGGGGCGGCTTCATTCTCGCTGTTCACCACGCTAGTCGTTCCCCA
The DNA here is from genome assembly GCA_034406555.1 of Dehalococcoidia bacterium. Lineage (GTDB taxonomy): Bacteria > Chloroflexota > Dehalococcoidia > UBA2979 > UBA2979 > SHYR01. Next base: position 15,777 of record DASCRM010000082.1, read on the forward strand.
CGGTCGGGATCGTCTTCAGCTCGGCGATGATCTCCTTGATATGCGCTTCCTCGTCCGGGTTCGCGGGCTGAGCGCCGAAGCTCACCTCCGTGTTGATGCCCGCGTACTTCTCGCTCATCTTCGCGGGCAGTTCGTCCCACGTGCCGATCACGCAGAACTCGTCCAGCATCTCGTCGGTCACGACCGGGATCATCTCGTCCCACTTCTTCTCGACCGAGAGCTTGTGCAGGTGCGCAGCCTCGTCGGCCCAGCCGTGCAGGCCCATCACCCCCGCATAGGAGCGCGTTGAGCCATAGTACGAGAGACGCTGACGTGCGGCCTCGCGCGCGGCCGCGAGAGCCTCCTCGTTGCGTGCCGTGACGACGAAACCGCCGCCGCGGAAGTGCAGCGTCGAGGGGTCCCGCCCGACGCGTTCCGCACCGGCATGCACCATCGGGATCAGTACCTCACGCGTGTACCGGAAGGTGCTGAAGCCGTGGATCGCGATGCCATCGCATTCCTCACCGGCGAGCCGTGCGTTGAACGGGTTCACTGCGGAGATCACGACATCGATCTTCGGGTGCTCGATCGGGCCGGGCGAGGAGGGCGGGTTGAGCAGTGTGAACTGGTAGAACTCGCCCTCATAGCTGGCGGGCGTGTCGTTCTGCCATGCGTCCCAGATCGCACGCATGCAACGGATGTAGTCGCGCAGCCGCGGCCCGGGCGGTGCCCACGGGGAGGAGAACTGGCGCTCACTGCGCCCCTTCACCTGCGTGCCGAGGCCGAGCACGAAGCGCCCACCCGAGAAGCGCTGGAGCGCCCAAGACATACTGGCCGTGATGTAAGGCGCACGAGGGAAGGCGATTGCGATCGAGGTCGTGAGCAGCGCCTGCTCGGTGTGCTCCGCCGCCAGAGTCACGCGCAGGAACGGTTCGTGGGCGACCTCCTCAGCGGCCAGCATGTCGTAGCCCAGCGCCTCTGCGCGACGAACCTGGTCGGCGACCTCATGCAGTTGTCCGGCGATTCCCGTTGAGACGCGCATCGTTCCTCCTCTGTCTCGTGGCGGCGGCTCAGACTACCAGCACGCGGCCGCAACACGCACCGCACGAAGTGGGCACGGCATGGCTCCGCGCTACACTCGCGGGCGAACTGACCGACGAACACAGGAGAGAGGCGGACCATGGATGCCTACGAGGCGATCCTCACGAAGCGCGATACGCGCGACTACGAGGATCGGGCGATCCCCGACGAGGTCATGCGTCGCATCCTCCAGGCCGGCCGCATGGCGGGCAGTTCGAGAAACGAGCAGCCGATCCGCACGATCGTCGTACGCACGCCGGAGCAGAAGACGGCGCTCGGTGTCTGTGGCCGCACCACCGACCATCTGGTCACCTGCCCGCTGGTGATCGTGATCGTGCGTGCGGAGGGCAGCCGCGCCTTCGACGCCGGGCGAGCAGGGCAGAACATGATGATCGCGGCACAGGCGGAGGGCATCACGAGCTGCCCAGTCGGCATCCAGCAGGACGAGCCGGCGCGCGAAGTACTGGGTCTGCCGCCTGATCAGATCGTCGCGATGGCACTCACCTTCGGCTATCCAACCGGCGGCCGCGCCGCGGGCCGAGGCGAGCGGCGAATCTCGACCGACAGCTATACGTACTGGGAACGCTGGGAGCAGACCGACCCGCCGGCTTAGCCCGCTGCGCGAGCGGGGAAGAGTAGGCGCTAGCGCTCGTAGATCAGCGCGGCAGCGGTGAATCCGGGCACCTTGGTCGAAGTCTTGCCGGGGAACGTCTCGACCTTCAGTAGCCGATCCTCGATCAGTTGGAGCAGCACGACGCCTCGCGGCGTCGAATCGTAGTTGCGCGCCTCGATGCCCGCTGCGTACGAACCCCGGTCCCATCGCTGCCCGCCCGGGACGAAGTATTCGTACTCGACGAGTTCGTAGCTGACGAGGCCCGACTCGACGGTGACATCCGCAGGATCAGGAGTGTTGCCGCGAACCGCGAGCTGCAGGGATGCCCCATCGAAAGTGCCGATCGAGATCACGACGTGCGAGGGGTCGAGGTGGTCGTACGCGATCGCCAGGTGACCCGCCCAGTAGCGTTGTGGGTCGCTTCCCCCGTACCCATTCGTACCCTGCTGGAACCAGTTCCCGACCAGCCGACCATCGATGTCGTAGTCGAAGCGGCCATCGAACGGCGCTTCAGCTCGCAGGCTCTTCGCGTTCATCTGCGCCTGTATCTCGTCGGTGAAGTAGGCGAACGGCGGGGCGGCGTGGATCTTCCACGGCTCTCGTTCGTAGCTCGCGGGTATCAGCAGGCCGGGCAGATTCACGTCCAGATCGACGACGTTGTAATCGACGTTCCCGCGGTAACTTCCGATCAGGTCGCCCGCCTGCACCCGAACGTCCACGCTGGTGTACTGACCGAGCGGGGGAGCGACAGCGGCGAGCGCGGGGGCGAGTGAGGCGACATGAATGAAGATGCTCGACAGCAGGCAACCGTGTTCGATCACCAGCCGGAAGTCGTCGATCGGCTCCGCTCCGGAGTCAGCCTGGGTCTGGCTCATGCGTTCAATTCTGGTCACCGTCCCGGCAGCCGGCGTGAATACATCGATGTCCAGGGTGCGGTTCGAGTTGTTCTGAAAGTAGATGTGATCGACCGGGGTGACGTGCGACCCCGACATCAGACCGAGGGGGACGATCACCTCCGTCGCTGATAGGTCGACGGGCGCAGATCGGAAGGCGATGCGATCGCTGCACCCCACACCCAGAGGCGTGGCAACAACCGGAGTAGCTGTGGCTGAGTCTGTCGGCACAGGCGTGCTCGCTGTCGAGGCTGTCGCCGTCGCCGCCACGGCGGCGGGCGCTATCCCTGTCGTCGCTGCGTCGTCCGCGTCGGTCGATCCACTGCACGCGATCACAACAGCAGCCAGCATGATCAGTCCAACGCGCCGCACGATCCCTCTTCTCAAGCTTTCGGGCACATAATGCCCGTTAATCATCGACGCGGGTGGCAGTCTGGACAGCGGGAACCAACGAGCGCTCAAGCTCATTATCACTGTAGAACGAGCCTAGCAGAGGAAGGGCGATCGTGGATAAGCGCATTGCTTCATTGCTCGTGTTCGGCGTCGCCCTGATCAGCCTTGCGACGCTCGCGTGCGACCGTGCGCCAGCGAGTCCTGTCGCGCCGATAGCGGCCAGCGCGACCTCGACGGCCACAGCGACGTCAGCGACGGCGGTCAGCGCGCATCGCCACGTCAGCGCGTATCTCATGGTGGACTAGCCGGGGCCGGGTGGCGGCCTGTACCTCAGCCCCGTCGCTCGGGAGATCGAGGCGGACGGCGTGGCGGCTGCGGTCGCCGTGGAGGCGTTGATCGCCGGGCCGACCGCGGTCGAGCGATCAGGCAGTCCCGCCATCTCTGGCGGCTTGCCCGAGAGCACGAAGCTGCTCGCACTGACGATCGAGGATGGCGTTGCGCGCGTCGACCTGTCGGCGGAGATCGGGAGTGTCGGCGGGACGTTCGGTGAGCTGGCCGTGCTCGCGCAGCTCACATACACGCTGACGCAGTTCTCCAGCGTCGATGAGGTCCTGCTGCTGATCGCGGGCGAACAAGTCCAGTACTACGGCGGGCATGGATTCGACGTGACGCCTTCGCTGACGCGCGAGACGTTTGTCGTCAACGAGGGCATGCTCGGCGCGGTCTTGATCGACAGCCCCGCGTGGTGGGCACAGGCGGCAAGTCCCGTCACCGTACGAGGGGTCGCCCGCGTCTTCGAGGGCACCATCCAGTTCGCCCTCTACAACAGCGACGGCCTACCGCTCGCCGAGGGTTTCACGACCACCAGCGAAGGGCGCCCGCGTTCGGCAGCTTCGAGTTCGAGATCGCCTACGAGGTCGATGTGCCGCAGCTCGGTTCGCTGATGCTGTGGGAGCAGTCTGCGCGAGACGGCAGCCGCATCAACATCGTCGAGCATCCGATCTGGCTGCGATAGCAGGTCCGCCCGGCCTCAGTAGAGGCGCGCTGCCTCGGCTTCCAGCGCTTGCCGCTCGGCGCTGCTCAGTACCTCGGCGCTCGACGCCGTCGCGACGTTCTCGCGCATCCTCGAGGGGTAGCGAGCGCCGGGAATCGCGACCGAGACGCCGGGGTTCGAGAGCACGTAGCGCAGCAGGTTGGCGGGAGTCAGCGGCCCCTCGTCGCCATCAGCCATGCGTCCTCGCATCACGCTTGTGCGGCCGGAGCCGCCCAGCGGCCGCATGACGATCACGCCCACGTCACGCTCTGCCGCGAGCTCGATCAACGAGGCGGTCTCGGGGAAGAACGCCGAGTACTCCAGCATGACCGTGGCGAACTCACCCGAGGTGATCGCCATTCGCAGCACCTCGTTGCTGTGCGAGGAGACGCCGATGTGGTCGATCAGCCCTCGGTACTGCGCGACCCGCAGCCCCGCCAGCGCACCGTCGTCACTCATCACGCGCTCCCACGCCTCTGCAGTTGAAATATCGTGGAACTGGTAGAGGCTGATGCGCTCGACGCCGAGCATGCTCAGCGAGCGATCGACGTCGCGCTGGCTGCCATCGAGGGAGTGACTGAACGTCTTGCTCGCGAGCACCAGGCCCTCCGCCCCACGAGCGCGAACCTCCTGCCCGATCAAGAACTCGCTGCCCTCGTACTCCCGGGCGGTGTCGACGAAGTTGATGCCTAGGTCGAGCGCCGCAGCGAGCGTCTCCGGGCCCTCCGCCGACTGCGGCGTGTCCATCGCCCCGAGTCCCAGCTCGGTCACCATCAGCCCGCTGCTGCCGAGCCTGCGCTCTCTGAGGTCGGGCAGCGGGCACCTCGTTCGTCGGTTGGACGCCGACGAGTGCTCGCCGTGCGGTTCGAGAGCGCCGCTGCGCCCGTCGATACATCATGCCTATTCACGATGTAGAGTGCGGGCACGAGAGAGTAACGACCGCACCGAAAGCGAGGCCGGCAATGAGTACAGAGGCAGTTCGCGCACACGTGATCGCGGGAGGATTTCCCCCGGGCCAGTGGGGCGGTCACGACCACGACTACGCCCGGCTGCGCATCCTCGAACAACTGAAGGAGCGCGACAACACCCACACGACCATCTCCGGCGACTACACGGACATCGAAAAATGGCTCCCGGACTGCCAGGTGCTGATCACCTACGTCGCCGGCCCCTTCGCCAACGATGAGCAGAACACCGTGATGCGCCAATGGATCGAAGCTGGCGGCCGCTGGCTCGCGCTGCACGGCAGCAGCGGCGGCAAGGCCGGCCGGATGCCCGACTCCAAACGGCGGCAGATGATCAAGATGAACTATCACGACACGCTGGGCGGGTTCTTCATCAACCACCCGCCGATCAGGAAGTTCCGCGTCGACCTCGTCGACCCGAAGCACCCGCTGACGAAGGGCTTGCCGGAGTCGTTCGAGACGATCGACGAGCCGTACATGGTGGAGTTGCAGCAGCCCGAGGACACCGAGGTGTTCCTGACCGCCGACTGGGGCGAGGTCCCGGCAGGCGAGACCGGCTTCTACTACGAGAAGGACACCGCTGTACTGGCGGGCGGCGGCACGAAGCGGGCGATCGCCTACACGAAGCAGGTGAGCGAGGGCGCGGTCGCGTACACCACGCTGGGCCACTGCCACACGCCGACGACGAACTCACAGCGGGTCGTCGACGCGAGCGTTGCCGAGGACGGCAAGCCGCCGTTGAATCTGCTGGGCTCGTGGGAGACCGAGGGGTTCCGCACCCTACTCCGCAACGGGATCGCCTGGGGGCTTGGCGAGGACTAGCATCGCCGTTGCCGTGACCTGCTCGCCAGCCCTGACGTCCCCGACGAGGCGAAGTCGTATCCTCGACGAATCCGATTCGTCCCGCCGTCGCCGGTGAGGTTTATGCTGCCGGCGAGTGGGAAGGCGCCAACCAGCACCAATAGCCACACAGCGAGCGTTGCCAGACGTGGTGGCCTGTGAACCCAGCCAACCTCTTCGTAAAGCCTGCGTTCGTCTCCATCGCGTTCTCCGTCAGTGCGATCGTCTAGTTAAATGACTGACCAGGTCAGATTAAGTGACTGGACACCCCAGTCAATCTCTGTCATCGTCAACGGCAGAAGTCTGACAGATGCGATATCCGGGGTAGTCGAATGGCACGAGTTACGCAGGAGCATCGGGATGCACGTCGACGCCAGATCCTGGAAGCGGCTGCTCGTCAGTTCGGGGCGAAGGGGCTTGAGCCCGGCGCAGCAACGATTGATGACATCGCGAAAGACGCAGAGCTGAGCAAGGGCACGATTTACACGTACTTCGAGAACAAGGACGAGCTGATGGATGCGATCACCGATTCTGGTGTGGAGCGTGACACAGCAATGTTCTCCGAGCTCGGCGAGAGTTCACCCTCGGCATGGGATGCGTTCTGGGCCGTCTTCCGCCAGACCTGGGACTCGATGCTCGACCCCGAGAACAGGGAGCGCAATATGTTGAGTTTCGAACGCCTGCTGGTCGAGCTGCGACGTGATTCGAGCGACCGGCGAGTCGTCGACGGCCCCGTGGGCGAACTCACGAAGATGCTTGAGGGCGCTCAGAGTGAGGGGAAGGTCGCAGCCGATCTCGACGCGCACGTCCTCGCCACCACCCTGTGGAA
>DASCRM010000083.1:0-6316 GCA_034406555.1 Dehalococcoidia bacterium
TGAAGTCGGAACTGCTGGAGGCGAACCTGCCGGCGGACGAGAAGATTCATCACCAGCAGTTCCCCCGGCTGGGCGCGAACCTGATCGATGCTGGCGGGACGCCAGAGTTCGAGTTCGAGCGGGAGCGGTTCTCGCTGAGTGACGCGATCACGTACCTGGACTTCACCACGGATGCGGCGCTGCGAGAATGGCTGTAGCGCCAGACGCTCGATGTGGTCGCAGAGCGAGCGCGGCAACGATGATTGCCGAGGCCGCTGACTAACTCGCGCGCACTTCGTACAGCGCCACCGGCTCGTCGAAGCCCTTCATCGTAGCGTCGCCCTGCGAGGTGAACTTGAACGTCTTGCCCGCGCAGAGGTCCATCACGACGCGCGAAACCAGCACCTACCCCGGTTCCGCGCGGTCGGTAATGCGGGCGGCGAGCTGTACCGCTGTGCCAAAGAGGTCGTCGTCCTCCGCGATTGGCTCGCCTGCGTTGATGCCGAGGCGCACCCGCACCTCGCCGCCCGCCATCTCGCTCTGAATCGCGAGGCCTGCCTGCACCGCTGCGACCGCCGAGGGGGAGGACGCCATGATGCCATCGCCGGTGTGTTTCACCTCGCGGCCGGCGTTCGCTTCGAGCGCGCCTCGGACGGCGGTGTTGTGGCTTCGGAGCAGCTCCCGCGGTCCCTCGTCGCCGAGGCGCTACGTGAGTGCGGTCGAGTTTTCGAGGTCGGTGAAGAGGATGATCAGGAAGCCGGCGACCGGCTCCAGGCCCACCTCGCTTCGCCCGAGGAACTCGGTGATCCGGCGGAGACGCTCGTCGCTGCCTGCTCCGGTGTGCGGGTAGGTATGACCCTCACAGAACGCGATCTCGCAGTTTGCGATCTGTGCGGCGGTCACCTGCATCTCGGCCAGCGTCGAATAGCCGAAGGTGCGCGGCTGCATTAGAAGCGTCGGAGCCTGAATGACAACGACTGCCGTCCTGACGTCGCCCTGATCGAGGCCACGAGAGTAGGCCTTCAGATCCGGAAAGGCCTTGGACGCGTTCATGTACTCGACGCACTCCGGTCTGCCCCCTTGCGTCCTCTCCAAACATCCCTCTGACCATCAGTTTTTTCGCGAGATCCGGGTATTCGTCGAGGGCGAAGTCGATGATGCGTGCCCGCGGCGCGAACCGGCGACCGTCGCCCGTCACGATCGCGCCCCAGAGGATGAGATGCTCGATGCGATCGCCGTGCGCCGCCGCATAGGTAATCGCCGGCGGCGTTAGTCCGCTGATGGGCATCAGGTCGAAGCTATCGATCTCCGACGCGTCCACGACCGCCTCCAGGTCGTCACTCAACGTTTCAGGCGTGAGGTTGACGGGTTCGCCCTCAGAGAGCCCGAAGCGCCGCATGTCATCTCTGATGAGGGTTCGGTCGCGTCCGAGGGCAGCGAACCAATCCGCGAGTTCAGGGATCGTAGAGTCCAGTTCCTAGTAGGTGAGACGTTCAAGGACGCCGACGCGGTTGTGATCGGTGCCCCGTTCGACGGAGGAACGACGTACCGCGCCGGCGCTCGCTTCGGACCGCTGGCGATCCGCACCGCGGACTACATCGATCACGAGCCGTACCGGCCCAGCCTCGCGCTCGGGATCGACCCGCTCAGCGCGCTGGGCGTTGTTGACGCGGGCGACGTGCGCATGCCTCAGGGCGACATCGAAAAGAGCGTGGAGCTGCTCGAGCGGGCGGTCACAACGATCGCTGAGGCAGATGCGATTCCGATCGTGCTGGGCGGCGACCACACGATCGCGCCGCCCGACGTGACCGGCGTCGCGAACAAGTACGGGCACGGCCGCGTCTCGGTGATCCACTTCGACGCGCACGCGGACACCGCCGAGACCACTGCCGGGCTGCTGCTCGGGCACGGGACCCCGATGCGACGCTTGATCGATTCAGGGGCGGCGCGCGGTGACCGCTTCCTCCAGGTGGGGCCGCGAGGCTACTCGCCGGATTCGCCGGTGCTGGAGTGGATGCGCGAGCAGGGGATGCACTGGTTCGAGATGACGGAGGTGGTGGAGCGAGGGCTGGATGCGTGCGTGACGGAGGCCTTCGAGCGTGCGATGGACGACTGCGACGGGGTGTTCCTGTCGATTGACGTCGATGTCGTCGATCCGGGGATAGCGCCGGCACCGGGACGCTCGAGCCGGGCGGGCTCACGACGCGAGAGCTGCTCGAGCCGTGCGCCGCTGCGCCCTGGAGGTGCCGGTGGTGGGGCTGGACGTAGTCGAGGTGTCGCCGCCATACGATGGGCCGGGCAACGTCACGGCGGCGTTGGCGAATCGGGTCGTGCTGGAGGCGCTGTCGAGTATCGCACGTCGACGACGGGATGCCGGGGAGGCGTAATGGCACCGCACGGGTGCCCCGCGCTATTGTCACCGCACCGGGCGCAAACCACGTAAGGGCGCGACTGTGAAAGTTGCTGCTGGTCGACAGTTCTTCGAGCGCTACGGGGCCGAGGCCCAGGAGATCGTGCCGGACCTGCAATGGGCCCTGATCGAGGCCGACGGCACGTGGTCGGAATCTCCGCAGGACTGTGACCTGATCGTCCTCGCTGCCGACGCTTACCGGAAGGCCTTCGTCGAGGCGGTCGTCCAGATTCCGGCACCCCGCTGGGCACATACCGAGGACGCCGGCATCGATGGGCCGTTCTACGACGCGATGCGTGAGAAGCAGACGGCCCTCACCCACAGTCCGGGGGCCAATGCTCCTGAGGTGGCAGAGGTTGCCTTCAGCTTCGTGCTTTGGTCGGCCAAGAACCTCGGCGAGCTGCGCGACCATCAGCGCGAACACCGCTGGAAGCAACTTCCGCTGGAGAGCCTCAGCGACAAAACCATGCTGATCGTGGGTCTGGGCGCCATTGGCGGCCGTGTCGCCAGCTATGGCAAGGCCTTTGGCATGCGAGTACTAGGTATCCGCCGCTCCACCGAAGCGGTAGCGAACGTCGATCGCCAGGGCACGATGGACGACTTCAGCGCCTTCCTATCCGAGGCAGATTTCGTCGTGCTGGCGATCCCGATTGCCCCGGAGGTGGAGGGGATGATCGATCAGCCTGCCCTGGCGCTGATGAAGCCGACGGCCACGCTGATCAATGTCGGACGCGGGGCGCTGGTCGATGTTCCGGCGCTCAAGCAGTCGCTTCAGGACGGTCACCTGCGTCACTTCTGTACTGACGTGCTGCCAACGGAGCCCTGGCCGGCCGACGACGACCTGTGGGATCTCCCCAACGTGCTGATCACACCTCACAACGCCTCGTCGTCGCCACTCTACCTGAAGCGTGTCGGCGACCTGTGGATCGAGAACCTGCGCCGCTACGCGAGGGGGGACGACGCGATGCTGTACCGCGCGTTCTGACGGACGCCCCACACCTGCGAGGTGCGCTTGCCTTTGTCCCTTCCTCTTTCACTCTTCGCCGACTGGTGATGGCTGATCGGAGTCTGTTGTGAGTGAAGAAGCGATCGAGTCGGCGAAAGCGTGGTTGAGGCGTTTCCTGGAGGCGTGGAACAGCGCCGACCTGGAGCGGGTGCGCGATGAGCTGCACTACTCCCACGTGACCATCGGACCCGCTGGCGGGCAGGTGGTAGTGGTCGAAACGCGCGAGGCGCTCCAGACAGACTTCACGAAGCTCGCCGAAGTCGAGGGGTGGGCATCGAGCAGCTTCGACGACTTCACCTCGTACGCGTCGTCGCCGACGAAGGTGCACTTCGAGACGACGTTCAAGCGGTGCCGACAGGACGGAACGGTGTATGCGTCCGGGCGAGTGCTCTACATTGTGACCGAGCAAGACGGACGCTGGGGAATGCAGCTCCGTTCGGGCGTTCCGGCCGGAGTATCGAACACCGACGGAGGAGACCGATGAGCGATCCGACGCTACGCCACATCGAGGCAAACGGGATTCGCATCCGCATCGCCGAAGACGGGCCGGAGGACGGCCCGGTCGTCCTGCTGATGCACGGCTGGCCGGAGTCGTGGTACTCGTGGCGTCACCAGCTGCCGGCGCTCGCGGCGGCCGGATATCGCGCGATCGCACCGGACATGCGCGGCTACGGCGAGACGGACGCGCCGGAGGCTCGTGGCGACTATGACGTCGGGCATCTGCTGGGCGACGCGATCGGCACGCTGGACGCGGTTGGCGCTGATCAGGCGGTGCTCGTCGGGCACGACTGGGGCTCAATTCTCGCGTGGCAGTTCGCCTTGCTGCGCCCCGACCGATTCCGAGCCGTCGTGGGCATGAGCGTGCCGTACACGGGTCGCCAGCAGGCGCCGCCGACGGAGGGGATGCGTGCGGGGCAGGGCGACAACTTCTTCTACATCCTCTATTTCCAGGAGCCGGACGTTGCGGAGGCGGAGTTCGATGCCGATCCCCGGGGATTCCTCCAGCGCGTCTATGTGGGGATGGAAAGCGCCGGCGGCTCGGGCCTGCTCGGCGGTGGGCCTGCCCGCGCGCCCGGCTGGTTGGCGACGATGCCGGCCCCGCTCGAGTTGCCCGACTGGCTCTCGCAGGGCGAACTCGACTACTACATCGGCGAGTTCGAGCGCGCCGGGTTCCGAGGCGGAATCAACTACTACCGCAACTTCGACCGCAACTGGGAACTGACACCGCAGCTCGCCGAGGCGAAGGTCGAGCAACCAGCGCTCTTCATCGCGGGCGAGAACGACGGTGTGATCGCGATGTTCGGTGGCTTACGGATGGCGGATGCGATGGGCGCGGTCGTCGCGGACCTGCGCGATCTCGTGCTGGTGCCCGATGCGGGGCACTGGGTGCAGCAGGAACGGCCGGACGAAGTGAATGCACCGCTGCTCGAGTTCCTCGACGGGCTGGACTGACACCAAAGGTGATCAGCTCAGTGCGGCTGAGTTCAGCTCAGCTCACTTCACCAGCTCATAGAGCTCGGAGCGCACTGCTTCCAGCACTCGTTCGCCCGTCTGCCGGGTGGTCACGTCCCTCAGCCGGGCCACGCACCGCTTTGGGTCGCTGGTGGGGCGGGCGTCGATGATCTCGCTCTCCACGGTGATCGTGTCGCCGGGGTAGACGGGACCGACGAACCGCACCTCCTCGAAGCCGAGCAGGGCGACCAGCCGGAAGCCCTGGTCGGACATCAGCCCGCGAACGTTGCCGCTGTTCGAGAGCCCAATCGTCGTACTGAGAACGCAGACCCCCGGGAGGATGCGCTCACCGAACGGGTCCGACTTCATGGCCTCGGAGTCGGCGTGGATCGTCCCGATCGTCCAGTTGAGGTTGACGAGCATGCTGAAGTCACCTTCGGTGATCGTCCGTCCCATGCTCTTGCGCTTCGTCCCATACGAGACGTTCTTCAGGATGTTCTCCATCGAACCCGTCCGCCCTCCTCGCTCAGCCTGAGTGAGGTCAATCGTCGAAGCCGACGTACGTGACGATTTCGTCGGTTGCGGTGCGGCTCGACTTCACCTCGTTGGCAGCGAAGCCGTCTTCCGGGTAGCCCATGGCCACGCAAGTGACGATCACCTCGTCCTCGGGGATCTGTGCGTGCTCGCGCACGACGCCCGACTGCATGATGCCCTGCCCGTTGATCACGGTGCCGAGGCCTCGGCTCCAGGCCGCGAGGACGAGCCCGTGCGTGGCGGCGCCGAGGTCGAAGAGCGCGAACGGACTCTCGTCCAGTGAGCGGTCGACGGTGACGACTATCGAAACCGGGGCGTCGAACTGACGGAACCCGCGCATCGTCCAGTCCATGCGCCGCTTCTTGTCGCCCCACTCGATGCCCATGGAAGTGAACAGGTCGGCAGCGATCTCCTTCTGGCGCTCGCGGTGGATGCCCTCGTAGGCGCCGTGCCCCGCCGTCTCGCGGACGGGCTTCTCACCAGCCATCATCCGCTCGGTGTTGCCCTCGCGAATTCGCTCCAGCGGCTCGCCGGTGACGACGTGGAAGTGCCATGGCTGAGTGTTCATGGACGATGGCGCGTAGCGGGTGACGGCGATGATCTCGTCGATCACGCTGCGGGGCACCGGGTCGGGCTTGTACCCGCGGATGCTCCTGCGGTCAGATACCAGGGTCTCGAAGTCCATCAGCTCCCTCTTCTCTCGGCCACCTTGCTGGCGACCGTGTTCCGACAGCTACGGTACCGGTTTTGATGCCAGCACGTATCGTCGAGTGTGGTGATACTCGTTGGCGCGCTCCACCGGCGCAAGTGCCGCGGGTCAGTCTGCCGACCCGCGTCGCGCCTCGATCTCTGCCCTGCGGCGAATGTTCTGGGCCACGATCGGGCTTGGCTCTGACGGCTGCCAGTCGCGATACGCGGTGCGGTCATCGATCGGC
>DASCRM010000084.1:0-10908 GCA_034406555.1 Dehalococcoidia bacterium
GCAGAACGCCGACAGCGAGGGCATCGAGGGCAAGTACTTCGTCTGGACCGTCGATCAGGACGTCGAGACGCTGGGCGAGGACGACGCCGCGCTCTTCAACGACATCTACGGGGTGACCAAAGACGGCAACTTCACCGACCCCCACCACGAGGAGCTGACCAGCCGCAACGTGCTCAGCCTCACCCGCGCGATCACCCCCGAGGAGGCCGACCAACTGCGAGACATGCGCGAACGCGTGCTCGCCATACGCGACGACCGCGTCCCGCCGGGCCTCGACGACAAGGTGCTGACCTCGTGGAACGGCCTCGCGCTGGCGGCCTTTGCGGAGGCCGGCCGCGTGCTCGACGAGCCGCGCTACCGCGCGGTGGCGGAGCGCAACGCCGCCTTCGTGCGCGAAGAGCTCTGGCACGACAGCCGGCTGCAGCACACCTACAAGGCGGGTGTGGCGAAGGCCGATGGCCTGCTGGAGGACTACAGCTACTACGGACTCGGCCTGATCGAGCTCTACCGCACCACCGGCGACCTCGCCCACCTCGAATGGGCCGCCGAGCTGCTCGATGCCGTGCTCACGCGCTTCGCCGACGATGCCGGCCCGCAGGGCGACGTGCCGGGCTACTTCGACGCGCCTAACGATGGCGAAGAGCTGCTACTGCGCCAGAAGTCCTACTACGACTCCGCCGTGCCCAGCGGCAACGGCTCAGTCGCACTGCTCGCGCTCTGGCTCGGCCGCTACTTCCAGCGCCTCGAGTGGATGCAGATCGGCCGCCAGACCGTGGAGGCCGCCGGCGACCAGATCCTCGCTGCTCCGACCGGCTTCGGCACCACCTGGCAGGCGATCGAGCTGATGCACGCGCCGCATCGCGAGGTCGCGATCATCGGCGATCCGGCCGACCGCGAACCGCTGGAACGCGAACTCGCGCGGCACTACCTGCCCTCGATGGTGATCGCCCCCGCACCGGCCGGCGGCGGGCTGCCCGTGCTCGAAGATCGTGATGGCGGCGACGCTGCGCTACCGTACGTCTGCGAGAACATGGCGTGCCAGTTGCCGGTCGCGACCGCCTCGGATCTGACGATCCAGCTCGGCGGGTAGCCGGCCGCTAGAGCCCCTCGGTCTGTTCTTGTTACCCTGCGGCCCCACCCGCCACCGGCGGAAGCGAACCAGCCAAGGAGATCCCTGATGATCGTCGCTCGCACGGTGTTTCAGGCGAAGTACGGCCAGGGCGACGCGCTCGTCGGTCTGCTCAAAGAAGGCAACGAGATCCTGGCCCGGCATGGGGTGGGCGATCAGCGGATCCTGACCGACCGCACCGGTCCCTTCTTCACCGTCGTGATGGAGACCGAGATCGAGAGCCTGGGTGCGTGGGAAGAGTCCCAGAAGGCGTTCGGCGACCCGGACTTCGGCCCGTGGTTCGAGAAGATGATGCCCCTGGTCGAGTCCGGCAGCCGCGAGTTCTACGGCATCGAAGAGTAGCCTCGCGCCCGCCTCGCTAGGGAGCCGTGGGCAATGCCCGCAGCTCTGCCGCCAGCGAGCGCCCGAGCCCAGCCTGTTCACGCGCCATGAAGGCGCACTGTCCGGTATAGCGGGCCGGGTCGAGCAACTCGTCGATCTCCGCGGCAGTGAAGCGGTCGCGTAGCTCCTCGCTCTCTGCCAGCAGCTCGCGGAACGTCTTGTCGGTGGTCGCGACGGCCTGCGCCGCGTCGTAGACCGCGTCGTGCGCTCGCTGGCGGCCGATCGTCGCGCCGAGCTCCAGCATCAGCGCCTCCGCCATGATCATCCCGCCGGAGAGATCGAGGTTCTGGCGCATCCGCTCCGGGAACACCTGCAGCCCGGCGATCAGCTCGTGGAGGCGAGAGAGGATGTCGCCAGTCAGCCCGGTGGCGTCGACAATCGCGCGGCCCATCATCACGCTGGTCGTGCGGTCGGCCTCGTGCTCCGTCTGCATCGCCTCGAGCGCCAGCGGCACGATCGCGCGCAACTGCGCGCCCGCCGCGATCACGTCCTGGCTCAGCTTCGGGTTGCGCTTCTGCGGCATCGTGCTGCTGCCGACGGTGCCGGCGGAGATCGGCTCTTCGACCTCGCCGAACTCCTGCTTCATCAGCGTGTAGGTCTCAAACCCCACTTTGGCGCAGGTCGCGCCGAGCATCCCGAGGATCGTGATGTATTCCGCCTGGTGGTCGGCGATCGTGCGTGCCGGCACCGGCATCGGCCGCATCTGCAGCTTCTCGGCGTAGCGTCGCTGCAACTCGAATGCCTGGTCGCCGAATGAGGCCATCGTCCCGGCCCCGCCGCCGAGCATCGCGACGAAGATGCGAGGCCCCACCGCGTACAGCCGTTCGACGTGCCTCGACAGCTCGTCGATCCAGCCCGCGACCTTGAACCCGAACGTCGCCGGCAGCGCGTGTTGCCCATGGGTGCGCCCGGGCAACAGGTAGTCGGCCGTGCGCTCAGCGAGGTCGGCCATCGCCTCGATCACGTCGGCGAGCTGCCCGAGGAAGATGTGGTGCGCTCGGCGTAGCTGCATCAGCTGGCCGGTCTGCGTGATGTTCTGCGTCGTCGCGCCCCAGTGCACGTAGCCGCCGGCATCGCCATCGCAGATGCGGTCGAGCTCCCAGATGATCGGCACCAGTCCGTGCCCGGTGACACGCAGGCTCTCGACGATGCGGTTGCGGTCGAGCAGTTCGACGTGCGCCTTCTTCGCGATTTCCTCCGCGGCCTCCTGCGGGATCATCCCCAGCTCCGCCTCGGCCTGCGCGAGCGCCGCCTCGACATCAAGCCACGACTGCCATCGCTGCGACTCCGTGAACAGATCGCGCACACCCGGATCGGGCACTCGTAGCGCTGTCGGTTGATCCATCATCTCGACCTCCTACCTCACATCTGGTCGGGCGCATCTTAGCTGCCGGGGAAACACTCCCGCCCATGACCTCCAACGCAGCAGCCTCCGGCATCGACCCGCGCGAGGTGCTCGCGACCGCCGGCTGGACGGACTGCGAGGGCTTCGCACCCGTCGAGGGCGGCTGGGACAACCTGATCTGACGATTCGAGAGCGCCGATGGGGCGGGCCACGCGCTGCGCCTCTACCGCCTCAGCGACGACACCGACGCGCTGACCGCCGGTGCGGCGTGGGAAGAGAAGGCGTTGCGCACCGCGCTCGCTCTCGGCCTCCCCGCGCCGGCGATCGAGGCCTCCGACAATTACGGGGCCGCGCCGTTCTCGGTCCAGCAGTGGCTACCGGGCCAGCCGTTGATCGCGGGCATTGAGCGCACGCCGTGGCGTATCTGGAGCCTCGGACGAGCCTTCGGGCGGCTGCAGGCACAGACGCACGAACTGGCGCCGCCTGAGCTGCTGCGGCCAGACCCGCACAGCTGGGTCGGCGACCAGCGAGCTGCTGAGAAGCTGTCGCTTGGCGGGCTCTGGAATGCCGTGCGCGAAACAGCGACGAACAACGTCTTCTGCCACTTCGACTTCCACCCTCTGAACGTGCTCGTCGAAGGCAGTCACGTCAGCGCCCTGCTCGACTTCCCAAACGCATCGCTCGGTGACCGCCGCGCGGACCTCGGCGCACGCAGGCGATCCTCTCGGCGGCGCCGGTTCCGCCCAGTCCGCTCAAGCCGATCCTCAAGCTGGCGCGCGGGTGGTTCGTCGGCGCATGGAAGCGCGGTTACGAGTCCGAAGCAGGGCCGACCTTCACACTCGATCCGCTGTTCGAGGCGTGGGGAGCCGCAACCGTCCTCGGCGACACGCTCGGCGCGGTCGAGGAGGATCGAGGCTGGGCGGAGCAGGATGACCTGCAACCGGTACACGACTACCTCGATGGTCGACTTGCCGCAGCGGGGATCCGACGGGGTGAACCCGCCTCAGGCTGAGAGCCGCAGCGGCAGCCCGTCGTGCTCGTCAATAGGAAGCGGGCGGATGCCACGGAGCTCGCCCGCTGTGCAGCCACAAGCCTGGCCATCATGCGACTCGTCGATCACCTCGGAGCAGCTGTCACCGGAGAGCTCCTGACAGCCGGGCATCGTCTCGTCGAACCGCGCACGCGCACATTGTGGGGAGTGCACGGCTTCGTCGTAGATGTAGCCGATCGGGCCTCGGTCGATGGGTGACTCGACCCAGACCTCCACGCGCACGCAGCCGTGGCTGTCCATGTCACAGCCTTCTTCGCGGCACCCATGCCAGTAGACAGTCTCGCGACGAGTAGACATCTCACGTCCTCGAAGGTGAGCGCGGCAGACACTCCATCATCGGCAGATCGCGGTGGAAGTTGAGGGCGATCGGCTGCACCACGCGTAGCCAGCACGCTATGATGCCGGTCGCGCTTCAGAGGGGGTCCGATGGCAAAGCAAGAGATACCGGCACACGCCGGTGAGCTGACCGCCGAATGGCTCACCGCATCGCTCCGCAGCGGCGACGTGATCGCGCCGACCGCGTCCGTCAGCTCGTTCGAGAGCACCACGCTCGGTGACGGCGAGGGCTTCATCGGCGACCTTGCGCGCGTCACCCTTAGCTACGACGATGCGATCAGCGACGCTCCGGCGTCGCTGATCGCCAAGTTCCCGACCGACGTCGATGCGAATCGCCAGATGGGCGAGATGTTCGGCCTCTACGAGCACGAGATCCGCTTCTACACGGAGCTCGCTAGCGAGGTGCCGGTACGTAAGCCGGCCTTCTACTTCAGCGCAATGGACGCCGCACCTGCGCCAGCGGGCGTCGTGCAGGCGATCCTCAACCTGCTCCCCACCGGCATCGTGCTCAAGTTACTCGGCCCGCTGGGCCGGGCCAGTGGATCGCGGCGCTTCGTCGTGTTGATCGAAGACCTCGCACCCGGCCGCGTCGGCGATCAGGTCGCCGGGCTGACCGTCGCGGAGGCGGAACTCGCGCTCGCTAACCTCGCGAAGCTGCACGCGCACTTCTGGAACGACCCGAGGCTGGAAGCGATCGACTGGATCGCGCCGCTCAACGACCACTCGCGGATCCAGCAGGGGCTCTTCAAGCAATCGCGTCCGGAGTTCCTGGAGGAGTTCAAGGGCATCCTCCCCGACCGAGCGATCGAACTGGCCAACTGGCTCGTCGACCACGGCGTCGAACTGCTCGACCACCTCAGCAGCCGCCCCTATACCGTGCTCCACGGCGACTTTCGCCCGGACAATCTCTTCTTCGGTGACGGCAAGACCGACTACCCGTTGGCGGTGATCGACTGGCAGTCACTGAGCCGCGGGTCGGGCCCGTACGACCTTGCCTACTTCCTCGGCTGGAGCATCAACGAGGAAGATCATGGCGCGGTCGACGGCCTGCTCGAGGGCTACCACGCAGCGCTGGTTGAGAACGGCGTCTCCGACTACAGCCTCGATCGCTGCAAGCGCGATCACGTGCTCGGCCAGCTGATGGTGCTGCATCGCGGCATCTTCTTGATCGGCCAGCTCGACCTCTCGCACGAACGTGGTCAGGCGCTGGTGCAGGCGACACTTGAGCGCACGCTCGGCAACCTGCCGATGGCCGACCTCGACCACGTCTTCGACTAGCGGCTAGCCAGCCGCCAGCGCGTACATCGCGGCGTTCGAGGGGTCGACGACCTCGTGTTCAACGCCGCCACTGCGCGCCGCGTCGACGCCGGCCTCGGTGACGAGCAAGGTGCCGGACTCGCCCACTACCTCACCGTCGATCATCACCGGCTGCCCCGCGACCAGCGACATCGTGGCGATGCCACGATCGAGGTCGAGCGCGGTGACATCCGCGTCCGCGCCGACGCCGAGGTGGCCTTTGCGATCGAGACCCATCATCGCTGCGGGTCGGAGCGATGCGCGACACACGTAGTCGCCGAGCGTGATCGCGCCGAGCCGCACCATCGCGAGGCCGCGATCGACCATCCAGTTGCGGGGGATGCCGCCGCCATCGGTCGCGAGCGCGTCGACGATGAACTCGCCGTCATCGTGGCGCGCCATCATCAACGCCACGGCAGCCTCGGCCGGGGTCACCGGGAAGCTGACGCCGATGTTGGTGCCCGCGCCCTCCCACTCCGCGACCGCCTCTTCGCCCGTGATTAGTACGACGCGGCCGCCACGCGTCACGTAGACGCTGCAATAGCCGTCGAGGATCGCCTGCCGCATCGCCAGGCAGTTGCGCGTCACCTGGTCGCCGACCTCATCGCCATCGCAGTGGCCGGACGTGGCGTTGCCGCCACCGACCTGGGTGCTGAGGTACGACTCGCTGACAACGCGCCCGCGCATGCCGGCCAGGATGTCGAGCACTTCCTCGCACTCCCGCAGCGCCGGCTCGACCATCCCGCGACAGTAGGCAGCGACGTGTGCAACCTGCACGCGCCCGTGCTCGCCGAGAATCTGCGGCAACTCGCGCACGCCGTGCAGGTTGCTCGACGACTCCGTCGTACCGATGTGATAGGCGACGTAGACGCCGAGCCGGTTGGCAATCTCTATACAGCGTGCGGTCGCGTCCGGTGTCAGCGGGACGTGCCCGCCGAGGATCTTGAGTCCGAACGCACCAGCCGCCATCTCCGCCTCGATCGACGCCGTGATCTCGGTGTCGTCCGGGTCTTGCCGTCCCTCGGAGGCGGCTGTAGACGAGAGCAGCGCCGCGACGTTGAGGCCCGCGCCGGAACCCCGCATACCCTCGATCAGCGCGTCGAGCTTGCTGCCCATGTCGAGCACGGTCGTGACGCCGGTCTCCGCAGCCATGCGGTGCCCGACCGCGCGCGTGCGGCTACCAAATCCGCCGACATGCACGTGGGTATCCACGATGCCCGGCATCACGGCGCGATCCGAGAGGTCGATCACGCGCTCGGCGTCGCTCAAGCGCTCTTCGACCGCCACGACTCGGCCGTCGGAGATGCCGAGGTCGCGCGGCCCGTCGACTCCGCTCGCCGGATCGATCAGCCGCCCGCAGCGCAGCAGTACGTCGTAGCTCATCCGTCACCTCAGCTCTCAGCGCTTCTCCTTGTATCATCCCGCCGAGACGGGCGCCCCGGTGCGGAGGCCGAGCATGAGTGAAGCAGGTGTCCTGGCGGGCGTGCGGGTCGTCGAACTGGCCGGCTGGTTCATGGTGCCGGGCTGCGCCAGCATCCTCGCCTCCTCCGGCGCCGATGTGATCAAGATCGAACCAGCCGGGTTCGCCGACCCCGCCGGCACAACCGCATCACGATCGACGGCGAACCGACCGAGGTCGCCTTCGAGTTGGTGAACAACCGCAAGCGCAGCATCCAGTTCGACCTCGTCTCGGAGGCGGGACTGCAGGTACTGGAGCGCCTGCTCGAAGGAGCAGATGTCTTCGTCACGAACGTGCGAGGGAAGTCGTTGACACGCATGGGCATCGACGCGGAGCAAGTGACAGCGCGACACCCTCGACTGGTCTACGCGCACGGCACCGGCTATGGCACCGAGGGTGAGATCGTCGACCGCCCCGCCTTCGATGAGCTCGCGTACTGGTCGCGAGGGGGGATCGGAGCCGCCCTGCAGACGGACGACAGCGCCCCCGTCCAGCTCCAGGGTGCGATGGGCGACATGCCCTCGGCCGTCGCAATGGTCGCGGGTATCGCACTCGCGCTCTTCCGGCGCGAGCGTGAGGACCGAGGCGGAATCGTCGATCTCTCGCTCTACCACTCCGGACTGTGGACCAACGGCTACTCGATCGCCGCAGCCCTCGCAGGTTCACCATTCGGACCGGGGCGCAGCCGCCGCTACCGCATGAACCCCCTCTACACGAACTACCGCTGCTCCGATGGCGCGTGGGTGCAATTCGCGATGTTCCAGACCGATCGCTTCTGGGGTCACGTCTGCGACGCGGTGGAGCGACCCGAATTGACGGAGGACGAGCGGTTCAACACCCACGACCTGCGGATCGAGAACGGTGTGCAGGCCTTCGATGAGCTGCAGGCCGCGATCGGCAAGCTGACTCGCGACGAACTCGGCCCCCGCCTCGACGAGCGCGACCTGCCGTGGTCGCCGATCCTCACGGCCGCCGAGGCCGCCGACGACGAGCACGCGCGGATCAATGGCTACATCGTTGCCAAGCAGCACCGCAACGGACGCACGTTGGAGACGGTCGTGCCACCGGTTCCGCCGCGCGACGAGCCCGTCCTGCTCGGCCCGGCACCGGAGATCGGCCAACACCTCGAAGAGGTGCTGCTCGAACTCGGCTACGACTGGGACGCGATCGCGGCGCTACGCGAACGCGGCGCCTTCTGAGTCCTCGCTAGGTGCCGAGCGCCGGAGCAATCGGATTGTGGCGCTCCAGGATGTTGTCCATGCGCGTGCGAATCGCGTCGTCGAAGTTGTCGTGCGTGATGATGTAGAACTGCTTGTCCCGGACGGCCTCGAAGACCTGATCCGCGACCACCTCCGGCGTAATCACATTCGTACGCGTCGCCTGCACCGAGGCGCGAGCGACTCGCCGCTGCTCCAGCTCCTCGTCGGACAGCCGCGCGCCATCGGTCCACAGCTCGTCCAGCCGGTTGCGCCACGAGGTGCCGATGTTGGTGTCTACGAAGCCGGCGCAGAGCACGGAGGCCTTCACCGGCGAATCCAGCTCCGCGAGCTGGAGGTGCAGCGCCTCCGAGACGCGCACGACCGCGTGCTTCGTCGCGCCATAGATGTCGAGGCCCGGCCCGCCGATCAGGCCGGCGATCGAGGCCGTGTTGATCACGTGCCCCTCCTCGCCTTGTTCGAGCATGGTCGGGAGGAACGTCTTGATGCCGTAGACGACGCCCCAGAGGTTCACGCCGAACGTCCAGTCCCAGTCCTCGACGAAGTGCTCCCAGAGCTTCGCCCCCTCGCCACCACCGCCGACGCCGGCGTTGTTGAACAGCAGGTGCACCTTGCCGTGGGCGTCCAGCGCCTTCTCGGCCAGCTCCTCGACCGCCTGCGCGCTCGACACATCGGCCAGCACACCGACAACGTCGTGCTCCGCCTGCTGCATCTGCTGCACTGTGGCGTTCAGCGCCTCCTCCTCGACATCGGCGAGTACGATCTTCACGCCCTCGCGAGCGAAGCGCTCCGCGAACGCCCTGCCCATCCCGCTCGCCCCACCGGTGATCACGGCCACTTTGCCCTCGAAGTCACGCATCGTTCTCCCCCTCCGTCGATCGACCCCACGAATCGGCGCGATTGTACACACGGCGCGGCCCGCTCACGCCGTAACGCGGCGGACAGCTACGATTGATCGCACCATGCTCTACGCTGAACGCGTCTCCCAGTCTTTCGGCGCCGTCGACGTGCTCGTCGACGTGAGCTTCACGATCGGCGATGGCGAGCACGCGGGCCTCGTTGGGCCGAACGGCGCGGGCAAGTCGACGCTGCTGCAGGTGCTCGCCGGTGAGCCGTCCGAGAGCGGCAGCGCGGGCGTCCGAGGTGGCGACATGGGCTACCTGCGGCAGGTCGTCGGCCACGTCCCGGAGCACTCACTCGTCGAGGAGCTGTGGACCTCCTTCCCGGAAGCGCGCGCAATCGAGGCGGAACTCGATCAGATCGCGGCCCGCATCGAGACCGGCGACGGCGACATCGACGAGTTGATCGGGCAGCAGGGCGACCGTTTTGAGCGCTTCGAGGCGCTCGACGGCTATCGCATCGAACGGCGCATCGGGCGTGTGCTCGATGGCCTCGGCTTCACGACCGCCGACCGCGAGAAGGCGTGCGGCGACTTCAGTGGTGGCTGGCAGATGCGCATCGCGCTGGCCAAGGTGCTGGTGCGGCGGCCCGACCACATGCTGCTCGACGAGCCTACGAACCACCTCGACACGGCCGCCCGCGACTGGCTGGCGCTGGAGCTCTCCGAATACAAGGGCACGCTGCTGATCGTCACGCACGACTCGGAGTTCCTGGACATCACCGTCACGCGCATCCTCGAACTGCGCGACCGCACGGTGACGAGCTATTCCGGCACGTACAGCGAGTACCAGAGCCAGCGAGCGGAGCACGTCAACCAGCGCGCACAGGCCGCCGCCCGGCAGGAACGCGAGCTGAAGAAGCAGATGAAGTTCATCGACCGCTTCCGCGCGACCGCCACCAAGGCGACACAAGTGAAGAGCCGCGAGAAGGCTGTCGCGCGCATCGAACGAGTCGAGCCCGCGAGCGAAGAGGCAGAGGTGAGCTTCCAGTTCGCGGCTCACGGGCGTATCGAGCGCGATGCGCTGCGCCTGAGCGGGATCGGCAAGAGCTTCGACGAGCAGCTCGTGCTCGTCGATGTGAACCTGCTCGTCGAGCGCGGCCAGAAGGTCGTGCTCGTAGGCCCGAACGGGAGCGGCAAGAGCACGCTGCTGCGTATCGTCGCCGGGCTGCTCGATCCGACCGAGGGCAACGTCGATTGGGCCCCCCGCGCCCGCCCCGGCTACTACGACCAGCACCAGGATGAGGCGCTCGATGGTGGCCGCACGGTGCTGGAGGAGGTACGGGCAACCGCCGCCGACCGCTCCGAGATGGAGCTGCGCAATGTGCTCGGCCGCTTCCTCTTCAGGGGCGACGATGTCTTCAAGTCAATCCGCGTACTCTCCGGCGGCGAACGCAGCCGCGTCGCGCTGGCGAAGTTCCTGCTTGAGTCGACGAACGTACTGCTGCTCGACGAGCCGACGAACCACCTCGACCGCCCGACCCAGCGACGGCTGCTCGACGCGCTGGAGAGCTACGACGGAACGATCCTCTGCGCGTCTCACGACCCGGAGATCCTCGACCGCGTCGCCACGCGCGTCTTCGAAGTCAGCGACGGCGACTGCCGCGAGTTAGAGGAACGGCGCACCGACTGGGCGCTCACCTAGCAGACTGCGAACGCCCGCTCGGCCCCTGCGCTAAGATGCGCCCATGCCTGTAGAAACGACCTTCCTGCCCGCCTTCACCCTCGCTGCCACGGACGGCGTCGAACGCTCGTTCCCGACCGGCCGCCACGCACTGCTCTGCTTCGTCCACGAA
>DASCRM010000085.1:0-9326 GCA_034406555.1 Dehalococcoidia bacterium
CGATGTATTCCTCGGAGAAGGAGACCGTCTCCTGCTCCTCGTTGAGGATTTCCACGCTGAGACCCAGCGACTGCAGTTCCTTGACGAGCACCTTGAAGGACTCCGGCACGCCGGGCTCCATCGTGTTCTCGCCCTTGACGATCGCCTCGTACGCCTTCACGCGGCCGACGACATCGTCCGATTTCACGGTCAGCATCTCCTGGAGCGTGTGAGCGGCGCCGTAGGCTTCCAGCGCCCACACTTCCATCTCGCCGAACCGCTGCCCGCCGAACTGTGCCTTGCCGCCGAGCGGCTGCTGCGTGATCAGCGAGTATGGGCCGGTCGACCGCGCGTGCACTTTGTCCTCGACGAGGTGCGCGAGCTTCATGATGTACATGTAGCCGACCGTGATCGGCTGGTCGAACGCCTCGCCCGTGCGGCCGTCGTAGATGATCTGCTTGCCGATTACCGGGGGTGCCTTCCCTGAGCGGTCGGCGACCTCCTTCACGCGCTTGTCGAAGTTCTCCTCCGAGAGCCGGCGCACGTTCGATTCGCCGAGCCCCTCCATCCAGAGCGTGAGCGCCGCGGTTCGCGCCGTGCCGACGGGGCCGGATCGCAGCACCTCCTCGGCGTCGAAGCGCGCCTCCTTGATGTAGTTCTCCATCACCTTGACGTCGACGCGTTCGCCGACCTCCGGATCCGCCGCGCTGAGCGCCACTTCCGTCTCGACCGCGCCGGACTGCAGCGCGATCCATGCACGCGCGAGCGCGTCCTGAATCTCGCCGTCCGTCGCGCCATCGAAGACCGGAGTGACGGTGCGGAAGCCGAGCGTCGATGCGGCCCAGCCGAGGTGCGTCTCAAGCACCTGGCCGACGTTCATGCGCGATGGCACGCCGATCGGGTTGAGCACGATCTCCACCGGTCGCCCGTCTGCGAGGTACGGCATGTCTTCCAGCGGCATGACCGTGGAGACCACGCCCTTGTTGCCGTGCCGTCCGGCCATCTTGTCGCCTTCGCCAATCTTGCGCTTCTGGGCGACAGAGACACGGACCATCACGTTGACATCAGCCGGCAGCTCATCCTCCGCGGTGCGGCGGAAGGCCTTGACGTCGATCACCTTGCCTCGCTGCCCGTTCGGGACGCGCAGTGAGGTGTCTTTCACCTCCCGCGCCTTCTCGCCGAAGATGGCGCGCAGCAGCTTCTCTTCCGGGGAGAGTTCCGTCTCGCCCTTCGGAGTGATCTTGCCGACGAGAATGTCGCCGTCACGCACCTCCGCGCCGACGCGGATGATGCCCTCCTCGTCGAGGTCACGCAGCGACTCTTCTCCCACGTTCGGGATGTCGCGTGTGATCTCTTCGGCACCAAGCTTGGTGTCGCGCGCCTCGACCTCGTGCTTCTCGATGTGGATCGAGGTGAACTTGTCTTCGCGCAACACGGACTGCGAGAGGATGATCGCATCCTCGAAGTTCAGCCCTTCCCACGACATGAAGGCGACGAGCATCGACTGGCCCAGCGCCAGCTCACCGCCCTGCGTCGACGATGAATCGACGAGCGGCTGCCCACGTTTGATGCGGTCGCCCTGCTTCACCAGCGGGCGCTGGTTGATGCAGGTGCCCTGGTTGGAGCGAATGAACGTGAGCAGCGGGTAGTGCTGCTCACGACCGGAGCGGTAGCGCAGCGTGATGAAGTTCGCCGTGGCGGACGTCACCTCGCCGTCTTCTTCCGCGATGATCACCTGTCCGGAGTCGACGGCTGCCTGCCGTTCGATGCCGGTGCCGACCAGCGGTACCTCGGGGCGCAGCAGCGGCACGGCCTGTCGCTGCATGTTCGCGCCCATCAATGCGCGGTTGGCGTCGTCATGCTCCAGGAACGGGATCAGCGCCGCGGCGACCGAGACGATCTGCTGTGGCGAGACGTCGATGTAATCGACGTCCGTCGACGGCACGATTAGGTGACGCGGCCCGTTTCTCACCTCCACACGCTCGGCGAGGATGTTGCCGTCGCCGTCGATCTCCGTGTTCGCCTGCGCGATGCGGAACTCTTCTTCCTCGTTGGCGTCGAGGAAGACGGTCTTGTTGCCGGCGAAGGGGACGACGTCGATCTCGTCGCTCTTCGCATCGGCGAGCTTCGAGGCGATCTCGTCGTCGATCACGTCTCCTGAGCGACCGAGCACGCGGTTGCCATCATCACGCACGTCGGCGGAGAGGATCGAACCGATCAGCTCCTTGCTCTTCTTCGGCAGCTTCGACCGCACCGGGCGGTAGGGCGTCTCGATGAAGCCGAAGTCGTTGACCACCCCGTAGGTGGCGAGCGAGCCGATCAGGCCAATGTTCGGGCCTTCAGGCGTCTCGATCGGGCAGATACGCCCGTAGTGGCTGTGGTGTACGTCTCGCACGTCGAACCCGGCGCGGTCGCGCGAGAGCCCTCCGGGGCCCATCGCCGAGAGCTTGCGCTTGTGCGCCAGCTCGGCTAGCGGATTCACCTGATCCATGAACTGCGAGAGCTGCGAGCCCCCGAAGAACTCCTTCATGGAGGCGACGACCGGGCGGATGTTGACGAGCGCGGACGGCGTCGCCTCTTCCGGGTCGGTGATTGTCATGCGTTCGCGCACGACGCGCTCCATGCGCAGCAGGCCGACGCGGAACTGGTTCTGGATCAGTTCGCCCACGGCACGCACGCGGCGGTTGCCCAGGTGGTCGATGTCGTCGGGCTCACCGCGCGAGTTGTTGACGTCCATGATCTTACGGACGATCGCGATGATGTCCTGCACGCGCAGGGTGCGGTCTTCCGGCGCGTCCGTGAACGAGAGCCGCTTGTTCATCTTGTAGCGACCGACGCGGCCCAGGTCGTAGCGGCGCTCCGTGAAGAAGAGCTGCTCCAGCAGATTGCGGGCGTTCTCCACGGTCGGCGGATCGCCGGGCCGCATGCGGCGGTAGAACTCCTCCAGCGCCTGCTTGCGGTTCTCGGTCGGGTCCTTGTCGATCGTCGCATCCACGTAGGGGTGGTCGGGGTCGATGTCGATGTCGGTGAGCAGCGAGCGTACGTAGTCGTCGCTGCCCAACTCCTCGTCGCTCTTGTCCGCGTCCATGTGGATCGCGCGCAGCAGGACCGAGACGGGGATGCGGCGCTTGCGGTCGACCTTCACGTAGATCACGTTGCGCTTGTCGGTTTCGAACTCGAGCCATGCGCCACGGTTCGGGATCAGTTTGGCGGAGGTAAGGCGGCGGCCGGTGCCGGGGTCCGGGGTGGCGGTGAAGTAGACGCCCGGCGAACGCACGAGCTGCGAGACCACCACGCGCTCCGCGCCGTTGATGATGAAGGTGCCGTAGTCGGTCATGAGCGGTAGATCGCCCATGAACAGTTCCTGCTCCTTGATCTCGCCGGTCTCCTTGATCTCCAGCTGCACGCTCACGCGCAGCGGGGCGTCGTAGGTGCGGTCACGCAGGCGTGCTTCACGCTCCGTGTACTTCGGCTCCTCGAGGTGGTACTCGCCGAAGCGCAGCTCCATGCGGCCGCCGGTGAAGTCATCGATCGGCGAAATCTCGTCGAGCAACGTTCGCAACGCGACGTTGAGGAAGTGGTCGTACGAGTCTTTCGACATCTGGATCAGGTACGGCATGTCGAGCACCAGCTCGGACTTGCCGTAGTTCTTCACCACTGATGGGATGGTCCGAACTGCGCGCACAATGCGTCGGTCGACGGTCAAGATTGACTCCTCGTCATTACCTGTTGGTCTGGTCGTGTGCCTGCGTCACCGTCCGAGCCCGAGTGGCCGGGAGAGACGATCGACGGTTGGAGCTGAGTGCAACGGGTGTGAGAGTGTCCACGCACAGATAAACGCCCGACAGCGATCGCTCGCTGGCGTGACGCACGCGAACATGAACTGAACGGGCCGCGGCGTTCAATTCGTCAATGATATTGAGACTTGCACAGAACGGCAAGCGTAGCTTCCGCACGCCAGCGTGTCAATCGATATTTCGACGCTCTGAGAAGTCTCCAGATCGTGCCTGCCGACACTCGCCGCTACACTGTGGCCCGCCCACCCCTCGGCTGTCCGGCCGCGGCTGTCCCGGGCGCGCGACGGAGGGCACCGCGATGGACTTCGAACTCTCAGAATCTGATCAGCTGATCCAACAGAGCGCCCGGCGCGTGGCGCAGGAGGTGATCGCCCCGCGTGCCGTCGAGGTCGATGAGACCGGCGAGTACCCGGAGGACATCTTCCAGGCGTTCAAGCAGGCCGATCTGCTGGGCATCACGCTGCCGACCGAGATCGGCGGCGCGGACGCCGGCACGGTCGCGCTCGCCGTCGCCGTTGAGGAGGTCGCGAAGTACTGCTGCTCGTCCGGGCTGATGCTGCTGCTCTCCTCGCTCTCCACGCACCCGGTGAAGCTCTTCGGCACCGCGGAGCAGCAAGCGGCGTACATCGGCCCCGTGGCCAGCGGCGAGAAGAAGGCCGCTTTCTGCCTCACCGAGCCCGACGCGGGCTCCGACATCGCCGGGATGCAGTCGCGCGCCGTGCGTGATGGCGACGACTACCTGATCTCCGGCCAGAAGTGCTTCATCTCCGGCGGGCCGCTGGCCGACCAGGTCGTGGTCTTCGCCAAGACCGACCCGGAAGTGGGCGGGCGCGGCATCTCCGCCTTCACCGTCGACACGACATCTCCCGGCTTCGAGGTCACCTCCGAGGATCGCAAGATGGGGGTGCGAGGCGTGCCCACCGGGCTGCTCACCTTCGACCAGGTGCGCGTGCCGAAGGCCTCGCTGATCGGCGAGGAAGGGCGCGGCCAGAGCATCGCCCTGAAGACCCTCAGCAGCCTGCGCCCCGTCGTCGGCGCTCGCGGCGTCGGACTGGCCTCGGGCGCGCTCGACTACGCGCTCGGCTACGCGCGGCAGCGCGAAGTCTTCGGCGCGCCGCTCGTGGACCTGCAGGCGATCCAGTTCAAGTTCGCGGAGATGGCGATCGAGATCGAAGCGGCTCGCCTGCTGGTCCGCCAGGGCTGCTGGCTGATCGACCAGGACCGCTTTGGCCCGGCGGAGGCGCACATGCTGGCGATCGCCAAGGCGTACGCGACGGAGATGTCGAACCGCGTTGCCTCCGAGGCGTTGCAGGTGCTGGGCGGCGCGGGCTACATGGCCGACCACCCGTTGGAGCGCCATTACCGCGACGCCCGCCAGTTGATGATCGTCGAGGGTACGAGCGAGATTCAACGCGTCGTGATCTCGCGGGCGCTGCTCGACTCGAACCTCGTCTACGGGTAGCGCGGGGAGATCGGACGCGGCTGCGCCGCGCAGTGTTGTCCCCTTCGGGGTCACCCATCCACCCGCCGTAAGAAGTGGGGGCCGCAGCCTCCACACCCCCGCCTGGAGACGCGAGTGCCCGCGCTCAGCTGATGCCCACACCGGTAGTGGATCACCCGGGATCGTCCCGCGTGGATCCGCCTACTCGACGTGCGATTCCGTGGCCGCTGCGCGGTCGTAGGGGCGGGCGAGCGTCTCTTCCCAGGTCGGCCATGCCTCCTTCGGTTGGTCGTCCGAGGTGCGCAGGCCGATGCTCGCGAGCAGATCGAGCGGCGGCTCTGTCGCGTACGCGGGGTCGAGCGCCGTGAACCAGATCACCAGCGTCGCCCCCAGTTCATCTGCGTCTCGGAAGAGCCGCTGCAGGAAGCGTCGCTGCTCCGCCGTTGTCGAGGAGTTCAGCCCCTCGCGCCCGGGCGCCGAGGCGTAGCCCGCTGAGACGAAGGCGAGCGCGAGGTCGGTGTGTTCGAGGATCTGTGAGTAGTAGAGCGGCGGCACCTTGCGCGCGACGGAGAACGCGAACGAGGGGTACGACGTGATCGCGAAGTAGTCGTTCACGCCGTCGAAGTCGGCCAGCAGCTCCCAGCGGGCGACGTGCGGCGGTTCCGAGGGGATCAGACCCAGCAGCTGCTCGAACTGGAAGCTCACGAAGACCAGCGTCTCCGGGCTCGCCTCTTTCACCTGCCGATACGCCTCACGGTACGCATCGACGAACGCCTCGTAGCCGCTCGGGTTGTGCTCGAAGGCGGCGTTCACTTCCGTGCCGAGCACGAGGTAGGCCGGGCGGTAGTTGAGCGCCAGGTAACGTGCCTCCGCGATGAACGCCTGACGCAGGTCGGGGTTGTCGAGGTCCTCGCCGACGAAGCCCGGCGGCAGCCCCGCCAGCCGTCCGCGGTCCGTCGGGTCGAAGGGGTCGAGGGCGAGCATCAGCGCGACTTCGCGCTCCCGCACTGCAGTGCGCTCGGTGATGATGAAGTCGCGGAGTTCGTCGGAGAGCAGCACACCGGGCAGGAAGTTGGTCCACGAGGGCGGCCGCTGGATCAGCAGCACCTCGCCGAAGTTGGCGGCGAAGTCGAAGGCCGCGAGGTACGCCTCGTCGGTCAGTGCCGCCGGCAGCGCGGAGAAGCCGAGCTGGTAGGCGCGCGGCTCTCCCGCCTCCGCGCGTTCGCGCGGTGTGAAGCCGGTGCTGGTCGTCTCTTTCTCGCGGCAGGCGCTGAACGCCAGCGCTGCGAACGCGAGCAGGGTGAGGATCGCGAAGGACTTGTTCACCGCTCGATTGTCAGCAGCCCTTCGCGACCGGTCAATTGGTCGCCATCACGGGCGCGGCAGGCGATCAGGGAGCGTCCCGACGGGCGGCTGGATCGACCCTGCCGAGGATGACGGGAGACACGATAGGCGACTGCACGGGTGGAGCTCCCACATGGCGCGCGCAATCACGCTTGACCAGCTAGCAGTCGAACTTTCCGCGGTGACCCCAGCGTCCGATGCGCAGGCGATCGTTAACCGTGCCCCGCGCATCGCAGGCGTCTCGGGCAGCCGGGTACTCGACGTGGACGAGCTGATGCTCGTGCTCTCAGCGCTGAGTGCGGAGGGCGGGCTGATCGAGCAGCTCGCTCGGACGATCGCCGCCGCCGAGCTTCACTAGTCGCGCGCGGCCTCGTCCGGTTCGCCGTTGCGGACGATCGCGTCCTTCGGGACATCGCCCCACGAGAAGAGTGCGGCGGCGAAGCGCACGGACGAACGACTGTCGAGGCCGTCGATGCGCAGGTTCTGCATGAACGCCGTCACGCGATCGGCGACGCCGCCATCCTCGTAGAACTCGACCGGGCGGAAGACGCCGAAACTGGCGGAGGCGAGCGGCGTGGCGCCGGGCTCGGCGCAGGCGACGGCGAGCGCCATCTGATCGATGCCATAGGGTCGGCGCGTCTCGGCCATGCAATCGCGGGCCCAGGTCAACATCGCCTCTGTTGTCGCGACGAACGCTGTCTCGTCGATCGGGTGCGCGTCTAGCACCCATTCACCCTTGCGCAGGCCCGTGCCGCGACTGATCGATTGCTCCACGCGGTCACGGACGGAGTCACGTGGGCGCAGGCGCTGCAAGAGTTGCGATAGCACGAGTCCCCTGGTCCGGCTCGGAGCCTGTCGACAGCAATCCCGTGTAAGGAAAATCCCTCACAATCGCTGCCCCGCAACTATCGGCGGGGCCGTGTAGTTGCGCAGTGGCTAGCCGAAAACGCGCTCAAGTCAGCATCTATCGAGCGGAAACGAACCCGGCCGTCGTTCTCGACAGCGATCGAGCTGCCCACGACAGGGGTACAATTGGCGCATGGACGGCCCGATCAGGTTTAACGTTGAGGAACTCCAGCAGCCGCTGGCCTCCGTCGATCACGTCCTCATTCGCCTCACCCCGATCATCACGCAACGGCTGCTGATCGACTTTCGCAGCAACGAGCACGCCGGCCCCGCGGCGATCATCCTGCCGAACGTCGACTCGGTCGCCGAGCGGCTGAGGAGCCTCGAACGAGCGCGTCCCGACTTCGAGCAGCCGGAGCGGCTCAACGTGATCATGTGGCCGCTGAGCGTAGGTGCGCTGGAGCGGCTCGGTGTCCTCGGCTCGATCCGTGATCGCTTCGCGGCACTCGATGCCTTCGACGCGCTGCGCGAGCTTGATGAGGCGTACGCGCAGCTGCTCAAGCTTGAGCAGGAAGAGCAGATGCGCGCGATCGTTGGCGATGGCTACCGCACGCTCTGGCCTCGCGAGTCACAGCAAGCCTGAGCCTCGCAGGCTCGGCTCGCCCTCACCCGTGCAACGCGATCGCTTCCGACGGCTGGTGCAGCGCGCAGTGCGTTCGATTCCCGGTGACCTCCGCCAGCACCTCGCGAACATCGAGCTGGTGATCGAGCGCGAGCCGTCGCCCGAGGAGCTGGCCGAGGTGGGCATCGAGCAGGGAGCTGCGCTGTTCGGCCTCTATGTCGGCACGCCGCTCACCGACCGTGAGAGCTACCAGCTCACGCTGCCCGACCGTATCGTGATCTACCAGGGGCCGCTGGAGCGGCACTTCCACCCTCGCGATATTCCACGCGAGGTACGGACGACAGTGGTGCATGAGATCGCGCACCACTTTGGGATCGACGATCACCAACTCGTGGAGAAGGGGCCTTGCCTAAATGACTAGCCCTGAATGACCAGCCCGCGATGACCGGTCCGTCATGACCAGTTCCGTGCATGAACGCTTCGTGATCGGTATCGACGACACCGACACCGAGGAAGGCGGCGGCACCGGACCGCTCGTTCGCGCCTTCGCCGCCCGCGTCGAAGACGAGGGCTTCGGCACCTCGCTGGGCGTCACCCGTCACCGCCTGCTCGACAGCCCAAGGATC
This sequence comes from Dehalococcoidia bacterium, assembly GCA_034406555.1. Taxonomy (GTDB): domain Bacteria; phylum Chloroflexota; class Dehalococcoidia; order UBA2979; family UBA2979; genus SHYR01. The sequence goes on from DASCRM010000085.1 coordinate 8,656, forward strand.
ACCAAGACCGGCCGCAACTCCGCGTTGGCGCTCGTCGTCGAGACCGAACGTGGGCTCGACGAGGTGGAGGACTACGCCGTCGCCTTCGTGCGCGCGGAGGCGGAGCGGGGCGCGGACCCCGGCGTCGCTGTGCTGTCGCGACACTCGGACATGCCGCACATCCTCGCCTTCGGCCGTCGCAGTCAGCAGGAGGTGATGAAGCTGCTCGATTCCGGGCGCTTCGCCTCGGAGGGCAACGTGCGTCTGCGATCGCTCGGCAATAACCAAAACGGCACGATTGGCGCGTTGGCTGCGGCCGGCCTGCGAGCGGGCGGCGGCGACGGCTACTACGTCGCACTGCGAGGCCTCGAGGACGTGCGCGGGCGCACCACTGCGGGCAAGATCCGCGTCGAGACCGCGATCGAGAAAGTGGTCGACGAAGCGACCGGCGAGGAGCTGGACCGCGACGACGGCGTCGATGCAGGTGAGGGCCTCTGGCCGCTCCTCGATGGCGGCGAACCGCTGCTGCTCACCACACGCTCTGAAGACGACCGCAGGCTCTGGCTGCCGATAGATCGCACTCCGCCGTCGGGGACCTAATAGGAAGGATCGCCCGTTGTGACGGGACACGAAGTCTTTCCGTCCCAGAACGGGGTGGCGGGGCGAAGCCCCCACTGAACAAAGGGCGGGCG
>DASCRM010000086.1:0-5704 GCA_034406555.1 Dehalococcoidia bacterium
CTGTACGCCTGGATCACATACTTCATCGGCACCCGCTTCCTCGCCGTCTCTGAGACCAGCGCGGACTGGGGCGAGCTGGCTCGAACGCTGGGCTTCGCGAACGCTCCCCGCGTGTTGATGGTGTTTGCGATCGGACCGGTGCTCGGCGGGATCGTGGGGCTGATCGTCGGCATCTGGATCCTCGTCGCGACGATCGTCGCGCTGAAAGCCGCGCTCGAGTTCACGACCGGCCGTGCGATCGCGACCGCGATCCTCGGCTGGATTGCGCAGGGCATCATCCTCGGAATCGCCATCTCACTGTTCATCTAGGCAGAACTGCTGGCACAACCGCCAGCGGGGGCGTTACGATCGTGATACCGGCCTCGCCCCCCCCGATCCACAGACACCAGCTACTCAGTCGCGAGCGCGCGTGCGCGCCCGTCCGACATGATTTCGGAGACCGCGCATGAGCGTGGAGATTCGCGCCGTCACCGCAGACGAGATGCCCGAACTCGACAAGATCGGCAGCTACGCCTTCGCGAACAACGAGGACCTACCGGAGGATCAGCAGACGCTGATCCCGGAGTGGACGCTGTGCGCGTTCGTCGACGGCCAGCTTGCCGCCTCGCACGCGGTCTACCCGTTCCGCATGCGCTTCAACGGCGCAGCCGCCAACGCTGCAGGCGTGACCGCCGTCGCCACCTACCCGGAGTTCCGTCGGCAGGGTCTGCTGCGCCAGATCATGGAGCGAACGTTCCCGAATTAGCGAGAGCAGGGGCAGAGCATCGCGATCCCGTGGGCATCGATGGGGGCGATCTACCAGCGCTTCGGCTATGGGGCCGGTACGACACAGGTGCACTACGAGATCGACCCGCGCTATGCGGCCTTCGAGGATGGCGAGCGGTCCCCGGGCACCGTCTCGCTGGTCGCGCTCGATGACGCGAAGGAGATCATGGAGCGCGTCTACATCGAACACGCGCGCCCGCGCAACCTGATGTGCACCGCGCCCCGCAGATGTGGCAGGCGCGACGGTGTCCGCAGAACAAGCTGAAGAACTACTACGCGATCTACCGCAACGAAGCGGGCGAGCCGCGCGGCTACGTCCAGTACACGACGAAGTGGAAGGACGACGGGGGTGTCGAGCCGGGCCCGAACCAGGTGCTGAACATCGGCGACCTGATCGCGCTCGATCTGGAGGCCTATCGCGGCCTCTGGGAATCGCTGCGCAAGCACGACCTCGTCGAGCGCATCACCTGGCAAGGCGCACCCGAAGACGACCCCATGCCCTCGCTCCTGCTTGAGCCACGCGAGCTGCGACGCAGGACGACGGACGGCATCTGGCTGCGCGTCGTCGATGCCGAGGCCGCGTTGTCGCAGCGCCCCTACGGCGACCGAGGCGAGATCACGCTCGCCATCGCAGGCGATGACCTCTGCGACTGGAACAACGGCAGCTTCCTGCTGGAGACGGACGGGGAACGCAGCGAGGTGACGCGCACCGGCCGCGCAGCGGACATCACGATGCGGCCTCGCACACTCGCGTCGCTGATCTCCGGGCACAATTCTGCGACGCAGCTCGAGCGGGCCGGGCTGCTGGAGGCGCGAGACGAGCAGGCGCTGCGCACTGCCGACCGGCTCTTCGAAACCGCTTACCGCCCGTACTGTCCGGACGGGTTCTAGGCAGCTTCCGCGCACGGGGCACCTCGGAGAGCGTCAGGGGTGCTAGCATGCCCGCTCAGCGCCCCTTCGCACGCCGAAAGAGGAATCACATGGCACAGGCCACCAGCCCCGAGCACGTTGCGGACTACCTCGAGCGCGGTCTTGAGCACCTCTGGGTGCACACCAGCCAGTTCAACGACCTGGCCAAAGAAGACGGCATGCTCGTCATCGAGTCGGGTGACGGCATCTACGTGCAGGACAACAAGGGCCAGCGCTACATCGACGCGATGGCCGGCCTCTGGGTCGTCGCGGTCGGCCACGGCCGCAGCGAGCTGGCGGAAGTTGCGAAGCGGCAAATCGAGGAGCTGGCTTACGCCAACCCCTTCGCATACGCGACCAAGCCGGCGATCGACCTTGCCAGCAAGCTCGCCTCGCTCACCCCGGAGGCGATCAACAAGATCTACTTCATCAACTCGGGCTCGGAGGCGGTTGAGACCGCGATCCGGATGGCCAAGCAGTACCACTACAACCGTGGCGAGCGGCGAAAGACGAAGGTGATCGCGCGCATCGGGTCGTACCACGGCACGACCGGCATGGCGATGACCGTCAACGGGTCATCGTACGTCGACAAGAAGCCGTTTGAGCCGCTGATGCCGGGCGTGATCCACGTCGAAAACATCATGTGCGCGCGCTGCCCGTTCGAGAAGACCTACCCGGAGTGCGATGTCTTCTGTGCGCGTCACGTCGAGGACGAGATCAAGTTCCAGGATCCGGACACGATCGCCTGCCTGATCGCGGAGCCGATCTCCACCGCCAACGGCAACTGGGTGCCCCAGCAGGAGTACTGGAACACGCTGCGCGACATCTGCGACCGGCACAACATCCTGCTGATCGCGGACGAGGTGATCAACGGTTTCGGCCGCACCGGCAAGTGGTTCGGCATCCAGCACTACTCGATCCAGCCGGACATCATGACGGTCGCGAAGGGGCTCTCCTCCGGCTACGCGCCGATCTCCGCGGCGATGGCCTCGCAGAAGATCGCAGACGCCTTCGTCGGTGGCCGCGCGGAGACATTCGGTGGCGGCATCACGTGGGGCGCGCACCCGGTCTCGTGCGCCGTTGCGCTGGCCAACGTCGAGATCATCGAGCGTGAGAACCTGGTCGAGAACTCGGCGAAGGTCGGCCAGCACCTGACCGAGCAGCTCGCCGAGCTGCAGACCCGCCACAAGGTGATCTCCGACACGCGCGGCATCGGCCTGATGCACTCCGTCGAGCTGAAGAAGGACCCGGAGGCGGGCATCGACTTCGCGGAGGAGGACAAGGTCGGCGAGTTGATGCCACGGCTGCTGCAGGAGCAGGGGCTGCTGATGCGCGCAGGCGCCAGCCTCTCGATCGCGCCGCCGCTGGTGATCAACCGCGAAGAGGTCGACGCGCTCGTCGACGGCATCGACGTGGCCGTCAGCAACCTCGAACGGGAACTGGGGCTCGTCTAGCCCCTCGCGGCCGGCCTTCGTCGGCTAGCCACGCACCATTCGCCACAGGTCGCGGCCAATCGGCTCGCCATTCCCACGCACCTCGCCCGCATCGGAGGTGGTCAGGCCCAAGACGCAGCGCATCGCCGTCGTCTTACCCGCGCCGTTCGGGCCGAGAAAGACCAGCATGCTGCCGCGTTCAACCTCGAACGAGCAGCCGTCGAGCGCGACGGTGCCGCCGAAGCGCTTGCGCAGATCCCTCAGTTCGAGAGTAATGTGGGCCTCCAGCAGCACGCAGACAGCGTAGCGGAGCCGGTCAGCGAACGCCGTGCGGGACACTCCTGCATCCGCGACCCGGCAACGCACGAGGGGGAGATGACGCATGGCCTACGAGTACGCGACCTACGAGAAGCGCGATCACATCGCCATCGTGACGATCAATCGTCCGGAGGTGCTGAACGCGCTGCACCCTGCCGCCAGCGCGGAGCTGTCCGGCATCTGGGACGACTTCGCGGCGGACGATGACATGTGGGTCGGCATCCTCACCGGCGCCGGTCGCGCCTTCGCCGCCGGCAACGACCTGAAAGCACAGGCCTCCCGCGACAGCGGCAGCGACGCCGGCAACGCGCCTGCCGGGTCGTCCTCGGCAGGCTTCGGCGGCATCACCAGCCGCTTCGACCTCTTCAAGCCCGTGATCGCCGCCGTCAATGGCTGGGCGATGGGCGGCGGGTTCGAGATGGCGCTCGCCTGCGACATCATCATCGCAGCGGATGTCGCACGCTTCGGCCTGCCGGAGCCCCGCGTCGGCCTGATCGCCGGGGCCGGCGGCGTGCATCGCCTGCCGCGCCACATCCCGCTCAAGCGCGCGATGGGCATGATGCTGACGGCGAAGCCAATCGATGCGGCTGAAGCCTACGAGCTGGGCCTGGTCAACGAGGTCGTGCCGCTGGACCAGTTGATGGCCACCGCCGAGCGCTGGGCGCACGAGATCCTCGAAGCCGCACCGCTGGCCGTCCGAGGCTCGAAGGAAGCCGCAATGACCGGCATGGACTACAGCGACCACCTGGGCGAACTGATCCGCACCCAGTACCCGAACGTGACGGCGCACATGAAGTCGAAGGATCGCATCGAGGGCCCGGCCGCCTTCTCCGAGAAGCGCAGCCCGAACTGGACCGCCGAGCCAATCGAGGACTAGCGGCACGCCGTTGCGGCGCGCTCAGACGCCTACGCACTCAACGGCCGCCTTAAAGGCGGCCGTTGAGTGTCACTGTGCCCATCTGACCGGTCGATGGACGCGTCATGCTCTGGCCTAGACCTCGGAGAGGTCGACCGCGCGGCCTTCCTTGCGTGAGCGTGCCACGGCGTCGATCAGCTGCATGTAGTGCAGCCCGTCTTCGAAGTTCGTCAGCTCCACCGGCGCGCCGTCGCGGATCGAGTTGATGAAGTCCGACTCGACCTGCCAGTCGTGGGCCGTGCCCGCGTCCGGCTCCAGCGGCTGCATCTCGTCGCCGTGGCGGGCGAACTGCATCGAGTCGCCCATGCGCCAGTGCAGCGTCGCGTCGCTGCCGAAGAGCGAGATGCCGTTGCCCGCGGGGTCGGCGCCGGCGGCGACGCTGCTCACGCGGTAGGTGGTGCGAGCGCCGTTCGCCATCGTCGCGAGCACGCCGAGGCTGTCCGGTACGTCGATCGTGCCTTCGCTGCCGGTCTCGGCGTCGGTGCGACCGGTGACGAAGGTGGTGGCGTCAGCGGCGACGCGCTCGGTCGGACCGATCCAGCGATGCACGACCTCCGTGAGGATGCCAAAGATCATCACGTTCTCACCGGAGTAGCGGCGCTGCTCGCGCCAATGCAGCGGCGTGTCTGCGAGTGCTCCGCCGTTGAGGATCGTCACCTGCACCTCTCGCAGGTCGCCGAGTTCGCCCTCGCTGAGCATGCGCGCGATCGTCTTACGGCTCTTGAAGTCGAAGGGGGCGGGCACGAGCTGCGCAACGAGATCCGGGTGCGCCTGGGAGGCGGTGAGCATCTCCCGCGCCTCGGCGGCATTCATCGCCATGCGCGCCTCGCACAGCACGTGCTTACCGGCCTCCAGCGAGCGGATCGAGAGGTCGCTGTGCATGTACGGCCACGTGCCGATCGAGATCGCGTCGATGCCCGGGTCGTTGAAGAGGTCGTCGGCGTCGATCGTGACGCGCTCGATGCCAAATTCGTCTGCGACCGCCTGCCCGCTCTCCATCGAGCGGTTGCACACGGCGACCAGCTCGACGCCCTCGATTTCCTGGAAGCCGGGGATGTGTCGCGACCGCATATTCGCGCCCGCGCCGATCAGGCCAATTCGAATTGTGTCTGCCATCGTCAGCTCCTAGAGGTCGAGCACGGGACGCGGGGGCGCCACGGGCATGGGAAAGACCGAGGGGAGGTCGCGAGCCTGCGGCATCGGCACCTCGATCAGCATCGGTTTATTGCTCGCGAAACCCTCGCACAGGGCGCTGCGTAGCTCGTCGGGATTCGTCGCGCGCTTGCCCGCGACACCGAAGAGTTCGGCGAGCTTCACGAAGTCGGGGTTGCTGAGGTCGCTGGCGAAGGGGTGGTCGCCCATC
>DASCRM010000087.1:0-12026 GCA_034406555.1 Dehalococcoidia bacterium
CTACAGCTCCGACCGCGAGCACATCACCGAGATCTTTGGCGCAGTCGCCCGCAGTCAGTTGTCCGAGTACCTGGAGAAGTGGGTGTACTCGGTGGGCTCCCACGAGGAGATGCTCGAGGAGCGGGTCGGGCTGAGACGGATGAACGAGATGCGCCGCAACGAGACGACCCGGGAAGGGTACCGGCCATGAGCACGCCCGCGGCCGCCTTCTCAGAACGAGAGCACGTGGTCTGCCAGGTCGCGCGGCTTATAGACGGTGGCTCCACCTCCTGGGTCGCCGGCGGTGGCAGCCCCTTCTATTCGATGCTGCTCGCGCAGCGCCTCTACGCTCCGGACGCGCTTTATGCCACTGAGGATGGCGTGATCGCACCAACGCCTCAGCTCCCGTTCGCGCCGTTCGCCTCGATGATGAGCAGCCAGGCCGCGGCCGGGGCGAGCTCATGGACGACGATGAGCGGCGTCGGCGACCACGCCCAGCTGGGCTTCTTCGACTACGGCATCCTCAACACGCTACAAGTCGATCAACACGGCAACATCAACTCCACCGTGATCGGCACGTACGAGGAGTCGGAACGCCGATTCGGCGGACCCGGCGGCGCGGACACGATCGCGGGCGCCTGCTGGCGCACGATCTTGATCACCGACCAGCAACGTCGCAAGTTTGTCGATCGCGTCGACTTCATCTCGTCCCCGGGCTTCCTCGACGGCACGGAGGGCGCGCGGGAGCGCGCCGGCCTGCCCGCTGACACCGGACCGTGGCGCGTGCTCACGCCATGGTCGATGTACGACTACGAGGATAGGAAGCTGAGGCTGATCGCACGCTCGCCGTGGGTCACCGTCGAAGAGATCCTCGAGGAGTGTGAGCACAAGCCGCTGGTGGCGCCGGAGATCGTCGTCCTCGACCCGCCGACCGACGATGAGCTCGACTACTACCGCACGCACCTTGACCCGATCGGGCAGACGATGGACCGCGGCGACTGGGTCGTGCTCCAGGACAACGGCGAGTATCGGCTCCAGGAGCGTGGCTAATGGTCACGCAAGCGCCATCCGCGACGGCCGGGGCGACGCCCTACCCGCACCTCTTCTCACCGCTGCGCGTCGGACCTCGAACGTTCCGCAACCGCATCTACTCGCCGCCCCACTTCCCAGGCTTCATGGGCCCGGGTTTCATGCCCGGCGATCGCCTGATCGCCTACTGGGAAGCGAAAGCACGAGGCGGCGTCGCGGCGGTCGCCACTGGCGTCACGCCAGTGCACGCCAGCGCAGGCGCAGGCGTGGTTCCGTTCCGTCGGCCCGAGTTCCAGGAGGCCTACGGGCGGGCGGCAGAAGCTATGCACCGCCACGGAGCGCTCTTCGTCGTGCAGCCGTGGCACCCGGGCACGCAGGGCAGCCAATTGGGCGGTCGAGCCACCTGGTCGCCCTCGGCTGTCGTTACGCCGACCGACAGCGGCGTGCCGCACGTGATGACGAAAGCGGAGATCGAGGAGATCGTCGACTGCTACGGCTACGCTGCTGAGCAGATCGCCGCCAGCGGGGCGGACGGCGTCGAAATCCACGGCGCGCACGGCTACCTGATCACGCAGTTCACCTCCGCCTACTTCAACCAGCGCGACGATGAGTACGGCGGCAACGAAGACGGTCGGCTGCGCTTCCTCACCGAGATCGTCGACGCCGTCAAGTCCGCAGCCGGCGACCGCATCATGGTCGGCATGCGCTTCAGCGCGGACGAGTTCGTGGAAGGCGGACTGACCGTCGAAGAATCGCAGCGCATGCTCAAACGCGTCGCCGACAGCGGCAAGCTCGACTACCTGAACATCAGCATCGGCAACTACGCATCGCAGGCCACGATCATCCCGCCGATGTACATCCCGCTCGGCTCGTTCGTGTATGCCGCGGCAGGGGTGAAAGAGGCGGTCGACATCCCCGTCTTCACCGTCGGGCGCATCAACGACCCGCAGCAGTCGGAGCAGATCATCGCGGGCGGCTACGCCGATGTCGTCTGCATGAACCGCGCGATCATCGCCGATCCGGAGTGGGCGAATAAGGCAAGGACCGACCGCGCCGACGAGATCCGCAAGTGCATCGGCTGTAACGAGGCGTGCTGGGGCCAGACCGGGGGCTACATGGGCCTCTCAGGTGGCATCGGCTGTGTGCTCAACCCGGACATCGGGCACGAGGACCAGATGGAGCTGACCCCGGCTTCTATCGCGAAGTCGGTCATGGTCGTGGGCGGCGGCATCGCCGGGCTAGAGGCCGCTCGCGTCGCGGCCGAGCGTGGGCATCGCGTCTCGCTCTACGAGCGCAGCGAGCTACTCGGCGGGCAGATGGTCACGGCGGCGAAGGCACCGCTGCGCATCGACTTCGCGGAACCGATTCGTTACTACGCGCGACAGATGGAGCTGCTGGATGTCGATCTGCACCTCGGCACGGAGGTGACGGAAGACACGATTAGCGCCATCGGTCCTGACGCCCTGGTTCTGGCGACCGGTTCGACACCCTTCGTCCCGGACGACATCGAGGGGATCGACGGCACAAGCGTGACCGAGGTGCGGGCCGTGCTCGACGAGACCGCCGAGGTCGGTCAGCGCGTCCTCCTGCTCGCTGACGAACACCACCAGGAGGCGCTGAGTGCCGCAGACTTCCTGCTCGACCGCGGGCATGACGTCACCTTCATCACGCGCAAGCATGCCGCCGGCCGCGAGGTCGAATACGTCACGATCGAGATGCTGATGGCTCACGTCGTGGAACTGGGCATCCGCTTTGAACCGTTGACGTGGGTGCGCCGCTTCGAGGGCACGACAGCCACGCTCTACTCCCTGCTGACCGAGGAGGAGCGGACGGTCGAGGCGGACACAGTCGTCTTTGCCTTCGGCGGGAAGGCCGATGACGCTCTGTACCATCGGCTGCGCGAGACGGTGCCCGAGGTTCACCTGATCGGCGATGCGCAGGCGCCACGACGGCTGATCTACGCGACCCGCGACGGCAACCGCGTCGGCAGAGCGATCTGAGCGCATCGTGATTGTTCCAACCGAGTTCGCCGCACTCTTCTCCCCGATCCAAATTCGCGACATCGAGATTCGCAACCGCATCGCGACCACCGCGCTCGGCTGGGAGTGGGCCGGACTGGGCGACGAGCCGTTGCCTCCGCCCGAACTCGCGGCGTTCTGGGAGATGCAAGCGGCGGGCGGCGCAGGTCTGCTGATCACGGAGCCGCAGAGTGTCCACCCGACCAGCACCGCGAGCCCGCAGGTCGTCGAGAATAGCAGCGATGCGGTGATCGAGCCCTACCGCGCTGTCACCAACTCCGTGCATGCGACAGGGGCGCGTGTGATCGCCCACCTCAACCACGCGGGTCACCTCGGCGGAACCGGCTTCAACGGCGCGCCGCTGTGGGCGCCCTCCGCCGTGCGCGCGCCGATGGGCACCGAATTCGCAACCGGCGGAGGCGTGATCCCGCACGAGATGACGCTTGATGAGATCGCGGAGGTCACGGAGGCATTCGCCGCAGCCGCCGCCCGCTGCGTTAAGGCGGGGTTCGACGGCGTCGAGATCAACGCTGCCGAAGGATTCCTGCTCGCTGAGTTCCTCTCGCCGGTGATCAACCGGCGCGACGACCGCTACGGCGGGACTGAGGGTCGTCACCGCCTCCTGATCGAGGTCGTCGCGGCCGTTCGTGCGCGCCTCGATGACAAGCTGCTGGGCGTGCGCGTCGGCACAGACGACCACCTGCAGGGCGGGCTGGAGACCGAGGATGTGGCCACGCTGGGAACGGTGCTGGCAGCGACCGGATCGGTCGACTACTTGAGCACCACCCCGGGCCTGATGCCGCACATGGGACACGAACCCGGCGCGTTCTCCGATCTCGCGAAAGCCATCAAGGCTGCCTCGGGCTTGCCGGTGATCTACATCGGCTGGGCTGGTGGACCGGAGACCGCCGAGGCGCTGCTCGACAGCGGTGCCTGCGACCTCGTCGCCATGTCCCGCGCGCTGCTGGCCGACCCGCTGTTGCCCGCGAAGGCGCAGCGAGGCGAGGTGGATCAGATTCGGCCGTGCATCGCCTGCAACGCGTGTCTGTCGGGCGGTATTTCGGCAGGCATCGGCTGTGTGCTCAACCCGGCGATCGCGCTGGCCGGCCACCTCCCCGCCGCAGACGCGAACGGTTCGGTCGGCGACGGGAAGACACTGCTGGTGGTGGGAGGCGGACCGGCCGGCATGGAGGCCGCCTGCATCCTCGCCCGGCGCGGCCACGACGTCACGCTCTGGGAGCGTGGCGAGCGCGTGGGCGGCCAGCTCCGCGCCGCCGCCCGCGCGCCACATCGGGAACGCATCGCCACACTTGCGGACTACCTCGAACGCGAATTGGAACGCACCGGGGTCACAACCAAGCTCGGGCGCAGCGCAACCCTGGACGACGTGCGCGCGTTCGGTGCGGACGAGGTCATCGTTGCGACCGGCGCGCGCGGCCACTTGCCAGACGTACCAGGGGCAGACCTGCCGAGCGTGGTCGACCCGCGCGCGGTGCTGAACGGCGACCTCAACCAGCTCGGCGATCGTGTGCTCGTCGTGATCGCGCGTGCCGACCACCGCTTCCAGGGTCTCACCGTCGCGGAATTCATCGCAGCGCAGGGGCGAGAAGTGCGGGTTGTGACCGATGCGCACTTCGCGGGCGACCACTGGGACGGCCGCACACGCCTCGACAGCTATCGCCGCCTCGCTCGGCTCGACGTCGAGTTCACGCCGATGGTGGAGCTGGTCGCGATCCGCGAGGACCAGGTCGAGATGCGCAACGTCTACTCATACGAGCCGATCACCTTCGCGGCCGACAGTGTGGTGCTCTCGTACGGCGACGACGCAGAGAGCGGGTTGCTTGCCGAACTGCGGGCGCTCAACGTGCCCGTCCATAGCGTCGGCGATGTCGTCGCACCGCGTGACTTCCAGGCCGCATTCCGCGACGCCGCAACCGTGACGGCGCAGATCTGATGCCCGGGGAGATCTGGGTCGTCGGCGAACGAAGCGGCGATGCGCCCTCGCCGTGGACGCTCCAACTCATCTCAGGAGCGCATTCACTCGCCGAGCAGGCGGGCTCGACCGTCGGAGTGCTTCAGCCCGACGCCGGCTCCCAGGATCTCACTTTGTTCTTAGCACACGGTGCCGCAACCGTTGCGAGCTTCGATGTTGTCGGGGAGCCAGCACCGGTCGAGTTGATGGTGAGCGCGGTCGGGTCGCTCATGACGACTTCGCACCCCTCGCTATTGATGCTCCCCGACAACATTCGCGGCCGAGACATCGCTGGACGGATCGCAGCCGCATCCGATGTTCCGCTGATCAGCGGTTGCGAACGCGTGGCCTATGGCGAAGACGGTTCGCTGACTCTGATCCGGAGCAGCTATCGCGGTCAACTCTCCGAGCGCATCAGCGCCGAGTTCACGCCATGCGTTGCGACCATTCGCGAGCACGCATTCCGCGCGCTACAGGTCGCCGCTCCTTCGATGTGGGAGCGGCGCGAGCTCTCAGCCTCGCCCGACAAGACGGTCGAGGTGCTTGAACGCAGAGCGCCGGCACCGGAGACGCTCGACCTCGAGGAGGCGGAGGTGCTCGTCAGTGGCGGGCTCGGCGTAGGAGAAGAGGGGTTCGAGGGTCTGACCGAACTCGCGCGGCTGCTGGGCGGCACGACCGCGGCGTCTCGCGCCGCCGTGGACCAGGGCTGGGTACCCCAGTCGAAGCAGGTGGGCCAGACAGGCCGCACCGTCGAACCTCGCCTCTACTTCGCGTGTGGCATCTCCGGCGCGCTGCAACACATGGTTGGCATCCGTGATGCGGGCACGCTGGTCGCACTGAACACCGACGAACGCGCGCCGGTGATGCGCGAAGCCGACCTCGCGGTCGTTGGAGACGCGGCCACCGTGATCCCCTCGCTACTACGCGAGATTCGGGACGGTGGCCAACGATGAAGATCGTCGCCTGCATCCACCAGGTGCCCGACCCGGACGCCCACTTTCGCCTCAATACGGGCGGCACAGTGGAGCTCGATCGCGCCCCGTCGATGCTCGACCCGGTCGACGCCGCAGCGGTCGAGGCCGGTGTCGCGCTGATCGAGGAACACGGCGGCGAACTAGCGGTCGTGACGGCGGATGCGGATGAAGATGCTGTGCTGCGAACGGCCCTCGCACGAGGCGCCAACAGCGCGATCCGGGTGAACGCGACGCCGAACGATGGTCGCGAGGCCGCGACGGCGCTGGCGGCGGCGATCGCCGCCGCCGAGCAACCCGACCTCGTCCTGCTCGGCGCGGCGTCGTCCGACCATGGTGGCGGAGCGACCGGCGCGGCTGTCGCGCACCGGCTCGGGTTGCCGCTCGTCCAGAACGCGATCGCCTTCGAGTCCTTCGACGTGAGCGAGGCAACGGTCCTGCGTCGCCGGGATCGTGGGTACCGCGAGCTCGTACGCGTGCAGCTACCGGCGGTGATCACCGTCGAACGCCTGATCGCGACTCCGCGCTTCCCCACGACCGCTGCACGGCTGCGCGCCGAGAGCGCGCCGATCGAGGTGGTCGGGCCGGGGGTTGTGGCTGTCGGCACGCCCCGGGCGACTTCATCGCACTACCAGATGCCGCCTCCGCGACTGCAGGGCATCGTCTGGCCGGACCCGCAGCTCGATGCTCGCGACCGGCTGCGCTTCCTCGTACAGGGCGGCCAGGTGCGGCAACAGACAGACGGCGGACCAGTCACCGGGACGACTGAAGAAGTGGCATCGGCGATCGCTGAGTTCCTGCGTGAGCGCGGATTCGTGACGCCAGCAGCAACGAGCAACTGAGGAGGATCAGATGGAATTCAAGCAGGTCATCGGCCTCCGACGGTCGATCCGGATCTGGGAACCCTGGCACCCGGTCGAGCAGGAAAAGCTGCAGGCGATCCTGGAGGCAATCTACCAAGCGCCACGCGTCATGGAGGTCGACTTCCTGCGGGTAGTCGTCCTGCACCGCGACCAGCTCTCTCCGCAGGATCTCGAAGCGATGAAGGGTCCGACCACGACAGCACAGGTCGAGCTGTGTCCAACGTATATCTGGATCTATGCGGACCTCGATGCGCTGGAGGCCGCCACCGACGGCCACAACCTGGAAGAGATGGTCGAAGCTGGAGCGCTCAACCTCAGCCACGGCTGGGACAGCGAGCATATCCACTCCACGATCGTTCCGAATGTCTACCGCGAGTTGCTGGACGACGACGACCAGCTGCCTATCGTCTTCCGCACGCCGGATGGCACGCGTGAAGGCCCGTCATACAGCCGAGGTCTCACCGCGCTCGGGCGCTGGGCGATCGGGTTCGCGCAGGAGTACGCCCTACTCGCGGCTGTCGACGAGGGACTCGGTGCGCAGCTGTCTGCCATCAACCCCGCCGTCCCGAAGCGAGTGATGGGCATCCCGGATAGCTGGATCAACGGCAGCCCGGTTCTGCTCGGATACGCTGCGGAAAGCCTCGACACCGGCGGCCAGCGAGTGCGCGAGCCGCTGGAGGAGGACTTCTTCGAGGGCAGCTACGACCGCCCGTTCGTACGTGACGCCGCAGTCGTCGAGAAGTTGAAGGAAGCCGGCATGGTGCAGCCGCCGGCGCCGTTGCCATGGCGTCGGACGGAGCTTCGCCGCCTCGCCCGCATGTTCGGCTTGCCCGAGTAGGAGGCTCACAATGGAGTTCAGAGAAGCAGTCGGCGCCCGCCGCTCGATTCGATACTTCGAGCCCGATCGGCCCGTCGAGCGCGAGAAGATCCAGACCGTGCTGGAGTCCGCGTTGTTGTGCTCACGGGCGGTCAACGTGCCCTGGTCGAAGGCCGTCGTCGCCTATCGCGCCGACCTCACGCAGGACGAGCGCGACAGCCTGAAGACACCGTTCGCGAGCGTCGAATTCGACCTCGCTCCCGTCTATATCCTCTGGTACCACGACATGGACGCCCGGCGCGTCGCGATCGAAGGCAGCCGCTATCCGGCCGTCGTCTCGGGCGCGCTACAGGACATGGTCGCGCTGGGCCCGCCACACGGCTGGAGTCACAAGTACGTCGAAGAAGTGATCCTGCCGGAAGTGCTGACACCAGGCCTGAGCGCCGGGCCACAGCGAGGCGGCAATCCCGATGCCTCACTCGGGCTACAGCAGGCGTACCTCACGGCCGTCGACGAGGGGCTCGGCGGCTGTCTCGTCCCCTTCGATGAGGCGGCGGCGGCGGAGCTCTTCCACGTTCCGGACACATGGGAACCCGTGCTCGCGCTGCTGCTCGGCTACCCCGTGGAGGCCCCTGAGGCGGGCGGGCAGCGCCCGCGGCCAGCATGGGAGTCGATGTTCTTCGATGGCCACGTCGACGAGCCCTTCGTGCGCGACCAGACAGTCACGGCGGAACTCGCGGCCGACGGCATGATCCAGGCGCCCGCCCCCCTGCCTTGGCGCGCGGAGGAGGTGCGCGCGCTCAGTCGAGGGTTCGGTCTCCCCGGCGGCGAGCCGAAGACGGAGGTGCCCGCATGACGGCGACGACCGACACACTGCGCGACTCGCCGGCCGTTCGGCAGTGGCACGAGAGCTACCAGCTCTTCTGGCGCTCCGGCCCTCCGCCGGACGCAGCGCTGCGCTCGCTTGAGCGATTCGTCGAGCGCTGCGAGCAGCAACCCGACGAGATCGTCGACGAAGTGCTGCGGCCGGGCCCCGCGGGCGAGGGGCTGATGATGCGCACCCGTGCGCGGCGTAAGTACATGCAGCTGATCGAGGAGTTCGAGCAGCACGAGGGGAGTCGCGAGACTGCCAATCACGTCCGCAGCTTCATGATCCACAACGGCATCGCAATGAGCCCCGGCATCCTCCGTTGAAGGCCGGGCTACAAAAGGAGCGCACAGCATGACCACGACCGAGGCGGAGACTGGGAGCGGGGTACTGATCCCGCTCCGCGAAGGCATGTTCGAGATGCCATCGAGCATCGAAGGCACACCAGAACTGCGAGGCCAGCGCTGCACGAACTGTAGCGAGGTGTTCCCGACCGCGGATCGAGTCTTCTGCGCGAATTGCTGCGAAGAGGCGCTCGAACCAGTGCTGCTGGGCACGACCGGCGAATTGCTGACCTACACGCTGGTCCGGCAGCAACTCGGCGGCTCGCTTATCAAGATCCCCTACGTAATCGGGCGCGTGCGCCTACCGGAGGGCGTCTCGGTTCAGACGATCGTGACCGACGTTGAGCCGGAAGACGTGAGCGTCGGCATGGCGCTCGAGATCTGCCTCAAACAGGTGATGGAAGACGACGACGGAAACTCGGTAGTAAACTTCTTTTTCCGGCCTGCAGAGGCCTAGGGGGAGCATGAGATGAACGACGTAGTAATCCTCGGTTGCGGGCTACATCGCTTCGGCAGGCACCCAGACAAGACCGTGCAAGCGATGGGCCGCGTGGCGATCAAAGAGGCCCTGGACGAAGCCAACGTCTCGTTCAAGGACATCCAAGTCGCCTACACCGGACGCGTCTACTCGGGCATGGGCGCCGGCCTCGGTGTCGTCAACGAACTCGGGCAACTTGGCATCCCCGTGCTCAACATGGAGATGGCGTGCGCGAGTTCCTCGACGGCGTTCATCCAGGCGCGTCACGTCGTCGCGAGCGGCATCTACGACGTTGCGCTCGTCGTCGGCTTCGAGCAGATGCAGCGAGGCCTGATCCAGATCGCGGAAGAGACCTCGTACGGCACGCAGATGGGCTTCAACGTGATGCCCGCCAGCTACGCGCTGCAGGAGCGGCGCTACATCTCCGACCACGGCGCGACCGAGGAGATGTTCGCCCAGGTTTCCGTGAAATCGCACGAGAACGGCGCACTCAATCCGAACGCGCAGTACCAGCACGCCGTCACCCTCGAAGAGGTGATGGCGAGCCGCTACATCGCGGAGCCGATTCATCTGCTCGAGTGCAGCCCGACGACCGACGGTGCATCTGCGATCGTGATCGCCAACCGCAGCGTCGCAGAGCGATTCAAGCCGGCCAGCGAGCTCGTCACGGTCGCCGGCTGGGCGCAGGGTTCCGGCGCCTACGTCCCGCACGGCACGTCCGCCGAGGCGGGCGACGAGGGCGAGGGCGAGCTGAATGCCGACTCGCTGGCGGAGCTGGCACGCGCGGCGTACGAGCGCGCTGGCATCGGCCCACAGGACGTGCACGTAACGCAGGTACATGACGCGTTCGCACCGGGCGAGATCTTCTCGATCGAGTCGCTGGGCCTCGTCGAGGAGGGCAAGGGTGCGGCTGCCGTCTGGGAGGGCCGCACGGAGATCAGCGGTGACATCCCCGTCAACACCGACGGCGGCCTGATCTCGCGTGGTCACCCCGTCGGCGCAACGGGCGGCGCGATGATCACGGAGATTCACCGCCAGCTCAGCGGCCAGGCCGGAGCACGCCAGGTCGACGGTGACCCGCAGACGGGCCTGATCCACAATGCCGGCATCGGTGGCATGAATGTGCTCGTGCTGAAGCACTAACATCGGCACTGCCGATCGCGAAGTCGATGCGTGCGGACTGCTCGGCCGCCGTCCCTGCGCGTGCGTCGTCTCCGCTACGCCTATCACCAGGGCCAGCAGATGGTCGTCTCAGGTGCGGTCGGTATGCCGTTCTGGGGCGAAGCGGGCTAGCGGGCTACCGCCTCGTCGATGTCTCGGACAACGGCATCTCGCACCAGTACTTCCCGCTCGATGCGGTCAGCTCAGCCTGAACCGGCGATGTATATGATGACTGCGGGCACGTAGGTATCACGACGAAGGGCGGCATCATGGCCGACTCAGACAACATTCGCCTGGAGGGCAAGACCGCGCTCGTGACCGGTTCCGGCCACGGTATCGGCAGGGAGATCGTGCTCAAGCTCGCGGAACGAGGCGCATACGTCGTCGCCACGGACATCGACGGCAAGACCGCCAGCGAGGTCGCTGAGGAGATCGGGTCGAATCAAGCGCGCGCGGTACAGATGGACGTCACCGACCTCGACCACGTGCAGGACGTCGTCGATCAGACGGTGGCGGACCGGGAGGCGCTCGACATCCTCGTCAACGACGCGGGGATCTGGTTCCCAAAGTTCTTCCTGGAGAGCACGCCCGAGGAGTGGCGGAAGGAGACGGATGTCAGTTTCTTCGGCGTGATCCACTGCATGCGCGCCGTGCTGCCGCACATGATCGAGCAGGGGAACGGCCGCATCGTGAGTCTCGCCTCGGACGCGGGCCGCGTGGGTGAGAAGCGGCAGGCGGTGTACTCCGGCGCCAAGGCAGGCGTGATTGGCTTCAGCAAGGCGATCGCCCGCGAGTACGGCCGCTACAACATCACCGTCAATTGCGTCGCCCCCGGGCTGACCATGAACTCACCAGAGATGAACGAATCGTTCCGTGAGCGTGCCGCCCAGCTGCGTTCCGCCTACCCGCTGTACCGAGGCGAGAGCGGGCCAGTGCTGGGACAGCCGGAGGACATCGCCGGGGCCGTGGCATTCCTGGCCTCCGATGATGCCGCCTGGATCACCGGTCAGACGCTCAGCGTCTCCGGCGGCTACTCGATGTCCTAGCGCGCGTGAGCGTCAGTCTCCGACCACGTCGTCAAAGCCGAGCAACCTCGCTGCGTTGCCGCGCATGATCTTCGTGTACGCAGGCTCTGGGACCTCGTAGGCGTCGAACTCGCTGACCCAGCGCTCCGGCGAGAGTGCCGGCCAATCGGAGCCGTAGAGCATCTTGTCCTGGGCGATCGTCTTCGCGTACTCGACCACCAGCGGGTCAAAGTAGACGGGCGCCCAGCCACTGAGGTCCATGTAGACATTCGCCTTGTGGATCAACATCGCTAGACCCTCGTACGCCCAAGGGAACGATGGGTGCGCCAGGATCACCGTCAGCTCCGGAAAGTCCGCCGCGACATCGTCGATGTACGGGACCGGATTCATGTGCTCCAGCTTGATGCCACCGCCACCGGGCTGCATCGCTCCGACACCGGTCGTGCCCGTGTGGAACAGTGTGATCAGACCCAGTTCCTGGCAGCGCTCCCAGAGTGGATA
>DASCRM010000088.1:0-5015 GCA_034406555.1 Dehalococcoidia bacterium
GATCCGGATTGTTCCGCAGCGACACCGAGCATGAAGCCGGGCTGGTCGACGAAGTTCACGATCGGGACGTTGAAGGTGTCGCAGAGGTCGACGAACTTCGTCAGCTTGTCGGCGCCGTCACCATCCAGCGCACCACCGGGCAAGCGGATTCTAAGAGGAGCCCGATGCATCCGCATCGGGCTCTCTTCTTTGTGAGAAGCGCGCCAGCCAGCGCTCCAGGCTCCCGAGGTCCATGCGCCTGCCACCGCCGCAGGCCAGCTTCAGAAATTAGTAACATATACATGCACTTGATCAGATCCGCCGAGAGTGAGTAAGCTGCTTATGACTACCCGCCGCCCCGGGCAGGTAGTTCGCAGCGTAAAGGCAATCCCTATGTACGCGTTGACCGCTCGGTTCCTGCGCAAACTCGCTCTCGCCCTGGCTGCTGTGCTGCTGGCCACGGTCGCTGCGATCGGCGATGGCGCGCCTGCCCAGGCAGCGCCGCTCTCTGGCTTCCTGCTGGCGACGCCGGTGAGTGGCTCTGGCACGGTGGCGCGCATCCCGGCTGCCGCGGTCTTCGCCTCGGGCGCGCCGGTCACGCTGTTCCCGACAGCTAGCGTGGGGTGGCGCTTTGACCACTGGGAGCTCGACGCCTCGGGGGACGACATCCCCCTCGCTGTCGTGATGGTGCGCAACCAGAATGTGCGCGCCGTGTTCGTGCGGGAGGCCGTCGCGGCGGTGCTCGATCGCCATTCGCTGACACTTGAGGTGGCGGGTGACTGCTGCGGCACGGTGACGGTCAATTCGGCCACGAGCGGTGGTGGCACCTATGACTTCGCTACTGGCGAGGACGTGACGCTGACGGCCGTGGTCGGCGGCGGGAACCTGCGATTCTCGCACTGGGAAGCCGATGTACCCGGCTCCGACACGACGACGACCGTGCGACTGGATCGCGATGTGACCGCGCGAGCGGTCTTCGCGATCGCAGCGCCGCCCGTGGTCAGCGTGCAGGTGCTGGGATTCGGCACGGTCTGGTCAGACGCGCAGGTGATCGCTCCTCGCACCGACAACCTGCTCAACGAGCCCGGTAGCGAGCTGACGCTGAGGGCGATCCCGCTCGTCGGCTGGCGCTTCGATCGTTGGATGGGCGATGTGGCGAACATCGACTCCACGCTGATCATCACGGTGGAGAGCGATCAGGCACTCTTCGCGGTGTTCGTCCCGACCGCCCCTGACCTGTTTGCGGTCGCGGCTGCCGCTTCTGGCTCTGGCTCTGTCGTGAGCGAGCCGGCCCTCGCCAGTTATCGGGCGGGCGAACGGGTCTCGCTGACGGCGACGCCCAGCGATGGCTGGAGGTTCAGCCACTGGGAGGGCGACTTCTTCGGCACCGCTGCGGCCGTCGATGTGACGGTGGAGCGCAATCTCAGCGCTCGCGCGATCTTCGTGGTCGAGACGCGACTGCAGCTCAGTACGTCCGTGCAGGGTGAAGGGACGATCGCGCGCTCAGAATCCTCGACGGGCTATGCCGGCGGGACCGTGGTGGGGCTGACCGCGATCCCGGCCACCGACTGGAGTTTCGACCACTGGGAGCTCGACGCGGCGGGTAGCAACGTAGTGACCTCCGTGACGATGGACGGCCACCGTGCTGCCCGCGCCGTCTTCACGTACACGCCGGCGGAGCTCGTGCGGGTGATCACGGCCCAAGAAGGGTCGGGGACCGTTACGCGCATCCCGAACGCGGATTCGTTGCTCACCGGTTCGCGCGTCACACTGACGGCGACACCAGCGATCGGCTGGCAATTCGGCCACTGGGAGGGTGATGTCGCCGGCGTCTTCTCAGACATCGAGGTGACGCTCACCGGCCCGGTCAGCGCAATTGCGGTGTTCGAGCCGATCGATGGCTTCACGCTTGCGACGGAGGTCTCGGGCGGTGGCACTGTCGTCAGCAACCCCTCGCGCGATGTGCATCTGACTGGCGGAGTGGTCGTGCTGACCGCGCAGCCGGCCAGCGGCTGGCACTTCGACCGCTGGGAGGGTGACGTAGCCGGTCTCAGCGCGGATCTCATCCAGACAGCGGTCACGATGACCAGCGACAAGGTGGTCCGAGCGGTCTTCCTCCGTGGTCCGATCGACCTGGTAACGGGCGACTCAGCGCCGAACGCGGCGACGGTGCCACCGGCCGGTGGGCTGACCGTGGTCATTGCGGGCACGACCGACATCCAGGGGCTGATCGACGCCCAACTGTTCGAGGTGGAGGCGCTCTTCGTCTTCGATCCCGCGACACAGCTGTGGAAGACCTACATCGTCGGTGCACCGGTGTTCGCGCAGACGCTGCTCTCGCTGGACATCAGCGACTCGGTGAGCATCCGGCGAAGGTAGGGCACGGGAGCAACGCGAACGGCGCTGCTCCTTGGCACCTGCGACGCTCCGAGACCGTCTCCGCGGGTTACGCTGCCTCTCTTCAGTGAGCGCACGAGGGGGTCGCATGCAGTGGGAATACCAGACACACATCGTCGACAACGACGGCGATCAATTCGCCGAGTTCTCGATCGATGACCTGAACGAGCTCGGTGATGACGGCTGGGAGCTGCTGCACGTGAACAAGCTCCAGGACGTCACGACGACCGATGCGGACTCAGGCGAGCAGCTCACACGCACGAAGCGCGTCGTGCTGTGGTTCAAGCGCCCGAAGGCGGCGTAGCCGGTGCGCGTCGTGGTCGTCGTCGGGCTGGGCGCGATGGGCAGCGCGGCTGCCTACCACCTCGCGAGTGGTGGGGCGGAGGTCGTCGGCTTCGACCGCTACCGGCCGCCACACACGCTCGGCTCGTCGCACGGCGAGTCTCGCATCATCCGCGAGGCGTACGCGGAGGGTGCCGCCTACGTACCGCTGGTGCAGCGTGCTTATGAGCTGAGGGAGGCGCTCGAACGCGCCTCCGGGCAGTCGTTGCTGCGCATCACGGGCGGCCTCTACCTCGAGGCGGGCGGCGCGATGGCTGTGCGGGCTCGCGCCTCCGCGGAGGCGTACGACATCCCTTACGAGGTGCTGAGTGCCCCGAGGTGCGCAGCCGCTTCCCCACGCTGCGGCCCGGCGACGAGTTCGAGGCGCTGTACGAGCATCGTGCGGGCGTACTGCTCGTCGAATGCTGCGTCGAGGCGCACCTGGAGCAGGCAGCACGGTCAGGCGCGGAGCTGCGCTTCGAGACGCCCGTCGAGGGCTGGGAGGCGACCGATGGCGGTGTGCGCCTGACCGCGGCGGATGGCGAGGTCGAGGCTGATGGGCTCGTGCTCGCTGCCGGGCCGTGGAACCCATCACTGGTTGCCGGGGCGGGGGTGCCGCTGGTGGTGGAGCGGCAGGTGATGCACTGGTTCGCGTCGCCATCGGCTGGCTCAGCCAGCTCAGGTGGCAACGACGCGCCGATCAGCGTTTGGGAGCCCGCGGAAGGGCCGCACTTCTACTCGCTGCCCGACCTCGGTGGGTGGGGGCCGTCGGCCGGGCTGAAGGTGGCGCTGCACCACGGGGGTGAACAGACGCCGCCGGACGGTGTCGCGCGCGAGGTGTCGGCCGCGGACATCGAGGCGGTGCGCGATGTCGCCGGGCGGTGGATGCCGGAGGTGGCCGGCGAGCCGTTGCGCTCGGTGGTCTGCATGTACACGAACACGCCGGACGAGAATTTCCTGATCGACGCGCATCCGGATCACGAGCAAGTGCTGGCGGTCAGCCTCTGTTCGGGCCACGGCTTCAAGTTCGCGGCGGCGATCGGCGAGGCGGTCGCGCAGCGGCTGCTGGACGGCTCGCCGACGATCGACCTCTCACCGTTCCGGCGCGATCGGGCCTCGTTGAGCGCCTGAACTGTCCGTCCTCGCGATCGAGCAGCCTTGGTTGCGGCGTGTCGAGGGCGTCCGGCACGCTGGTGGGGTGAACGATCCTCTGTTCCTCGATCCCCTTCTTGCGGAGCTGTATGACCTGTGGGAGCCGTGGGAGCAACGAGCCGACTTTGGCTTCTGTCTGCCGTTGGTGATGTCGGCGTCGAGCGTACTCGATGTCGGTTGCGGGACGGGTGAGCTGTTACGCCTCGCCCGGTTGGCCGGCCACGCCGGTCGGCTGTGCGGGATTAACCCCGCCGAGGCGATGTTGGAGCAGGCACGCAAAGAGCCGGACATCGAGTGGATCATCGGGGAGGCGGCCTCAGGCGCCTGGGACCAAGAGTTCGACCTCATCGTCATGACCGGCCATGCCATTCAGGTGATCATGGGAGACGGGGAGATCGAGGCGACGTTGGCCGCGGTCAGGTCGGCCCTCACCGAGCACGGCCGCTTCGTGTTTGAAACGCGTAATCCGCTGGTCCGGGCGTGGGAGAGCTGGTTGCCGCAGAATGTGGTCGAGGCGGTAGACGCCACAGGTGTCGTGGTGCGCAAGTGGCACGAGATCGAGACGGTTGAGGGCGATGTCGTGTCGTACACGAACACGTTCACCAGCCCCTCGTGGGATCGACCGCGGATCCTCCCGGGCAGGCAGAGGTTCCTCGATGTGAAGTCGCGGTCTTCGTTCCTCTCCGCGGCCGGACTGGCAGTCGAAGAACAGTTCGGGGACTGGGATCGGCAGCAGCTGACCGACACGAACCCGGAGATCATCACCATCGCGCGACGGAGTTAGCGAGGGCAGCAGGCCCACAGCTTCACCACGGGATGTGGGTGGTCGTGACCTCGACCCGTGTCTTGTCGTCGATGCCGCTCACGCGGGTGCGGACGACTGTGACGCGACGGCCGCGGCGGACGATGTGCGCCTCCGCCATGATGTCGCCGTCTTGCTGGTTGGCCAGCACGCTGGCAGGCAGGTCGATCACCAGCGGAAAGCCGCGCCCATCGTCGGTGACCTCCGTGCCGTTGGTGGCGAGGTAGGTGGCGGTGAGGTCGGCGATCCAGAGCATCGCGCCCGCGTGTACCACGCCGGTGGCACTGCGCAGGTCGTCGGTGAAAGGCATGCGGCAGATCACGTGCTCTTCGTCGCTCTCGACGATGTCCCACGTGATGCTAAG
>DASCRM010000089.1:0-4702 GCA_034406555.1 Dehalococcoidia bacterium
CGAGAGCGGTAACGCCGCGTGGAACGGTACTAGCCATCGCCTCGGCCCAGAGCTCATCGATCCAGTTCTGGAGTCCGCTCACTCCGAATCGGCCGAGTGCGGCGGCGAAGGCCCTCAGCCAGATCTCTCACCGGCGATCGATGGTGAGCCAGATCGCCTCTGCTGTAACGAACGTGAGGCCGTCACGGTCGAGGAGGATGGACAAACCGAACAGCTTCCGACCCTCCTGGGCCACTCGGCTCGCGGCGAACTGGGCAAATTGGCGGTGGTCTGCAAGGAGCCGCGCGGCGTAAGCTCACGTGACCGACGCAACCCCGAGCGGCGTCGCCTGAGCGATGCATGTGGGAAGAGGCCTCGCCATGGTCGACTTCGCAGACACCCCCGAACAGGCTGCGTTTCGCAATGAGGTCGAGCAGTTCATTGACGGGAACCTGCCCGATGCGCTGCGCACCCAGGGCGGCATGGGCGGACTGGCCGCGCTGTTCGAAGGCGGCGGCGGCGACGGCGACGAAGGATCGCCAGCCGACAGGATGCTGCGGATATTCGCGGTCTTGAAGCCGTGGCGCGACGCGCTCGTGGGCAGGGGCTGGATCGCGCCTGCGTGGCCGAAGCAGTACGGGGGGGCCGACCTCTCTCCGATGGAGCAGTACCTACTGAACGAGACCTTCGCCGAGCGCAGCGCGCCGCTCATCCCCGTGCCGGACGTCGGCTCGACGATCATGGTGCACGGGACTGAGGAGCAAAAGAAGGAGTTCCTGCCACCGATGGTCAACGACGACGTGTTCTGGTGTCAGGGCTACTCCGAGCCCGGGTCCGGGTCCGACCTCGCCTCGCTGCAGACCCGCGCCGAGCGTGACGGCGATGACTTCGTCATCAACGGCCAGAAGATCTGGACGACAGGCGCGCAGATGGCCGCCATGATGTTCGCGATGGTGCGGACCGACCCGGAAGCGCCGAAGCACCGCGGCATCACGTACCTGCTGCTGCGCATGGACGCGCCGGGCATCTCCGTTCGACCGCTGGTCCAGATGAGCGACGCGCAGGGCTTCAACGAGGTCTTCTTCGAGGACGTGCACGTGCCCGTGAAGAACGCCGTCGGCGAGATCAACCGAGGCTGGTACGTGGGCGCCACCCATCTCGACTTCGAACGCTCGTCGATCGGCTCGACGGTGGGGCAGCTGCAGATGCTCGACACGCTGAAGGACGGACTGACGGAGATTCGCGACGGGCAGCCTGAACGTTCGCGCCTGAACCGCGTCGACTGTCCGCGGCTCGAATTCGCCGACCGTTACATCGAGGCTAACATCGCGAAGACTCTGTCCCAGCGCGTGATCTCGATGCAGGCTCGCGGCCTGGTGCCGAACCACGAGGCGTCGATGACGAAGCTCTTTTCGACCGAGTTCAGCCAGCGGATCGCCCTCACGGCGACGAAGCTGCTGGGGAAGTACGGCGATGTACGCAACGGCCCAGAGGAGTACACCCCGATGCGCGGCCGCTGGGCTTCGAGCTACCTTTCGAGCGTGTCGGCCACGATCGCAGGCGGGACCTCCGAGATCCAGCGCAACGTGATCGCCACGCGCGGGCTGGGGCTCCCGAGGGGGTAGCACCGGGAAGCCTGGGCGACCACAGCAGGTCAGCTCGTTGCCGAACGTCGGACGCGGCATCCGGCCACGAGTGGCCAGGCGGGAACAGGAGGCAGCATGCTGGCGGACGGGACAGTCGTGAAGGTGCACTATCGAGGCACGCTCGATGATGGGTCGGTGTTCGACTCTTCGGAGGGAAAGCGCCCACGAACGTTTGTGCTGGGGCGCGGACAGTTGATCCCCGACTTCGAGAACACTCTGCGCGAGATGGCGCCCGGCGATGTTCTCGACTTCCACGTTGAGCTGGAGGGGGCTTACGGGCCGCATCGCGCCGACCGAACGTACCGGGTGGCGGTGGGGGACGCCCCGGAGGGCCTGGCGGTCGGCCAGGAGGTCCAGCTCGCTGGTGGTGCACCCGGCCGGGTCACGGAGATCACCGCAGACATGGTGACGCTGGACGCCAATCACCCGCTCGCCGGGCAGCCGCTCAACTTCCACCTCGAGCTGATCGAAGCGGTCCCGCCTGGCGAGTGGTAGCCGGACGCAGGCGGTCGGACGGCTCAGTCAGCTCGCACGCGCCGCCAGCGGGGACGATTCCCGCTCCGGGGGCCCCAGCGGTTCAGCTGGACCAGTAGTTGCCACCCCAGACGAAGTCTAGGACGCGCTTCCACGCGTCCTCGGCGGCGTCTGGATGGGCCTCGTAGTGGCGGTCGAAGAACGAATGTGGAGCGCCGGGGTAGGTCACGAGCTTGTACTGGATACCAACGTTCGCGAGGGCCTGATCGAACTTCTCAACTTCGTTGGCCGGGATGCCCTGGTCGGCTCCCCCCATCAACCCCATCAGCGGCACGCTGAGGTCCTGCACGCGGTCAATCACCGGCGCTGATCCGTCGCGTCCCTCGCGAGTCGGGTGACCGTACAAGCCGACGACGCCTGCCAACCCCTCCACTGTCTGACCCATTATCCAGGAGTTACTGCCGCCGAAGCAGAAGCCCATCGTGAAGATGTTGCGCTCCGCCTGCCCCGCGACGCCGCGCAGGTGCTCAACGCAAGCGCGGACATCCGCCGAAATACCATCCACCGTGCAGAGCGGCACGTGATCCATGAATGGGAAGTCCTCTGCTCGCTTGCCGACCCCCGCCGTTCGACCGAAGTAGTCGAACGCGATCGCGTCGTAGCCTTGTCGAGCGAATCGAGCAGCCAGGTCCTCATAGAACTCGTGCAGCCCACGCACGTCCGGGAGGATGACGACGGCGGGGCCCCGTGGGCCGACGGCCCTCGCGACGGCAGCGGCGAAGTGATTGCCATCTGCCGCAACCAGCTCCACATCCTCTGTCGTGATCTCGTATGTGCCGGTGTCTGAGTCAGCCATCTCGACTCTCCCTCGCGTCGCGGCGTCATTCATACCACTTGCGGCAGCGGTCGTGGCTAGAGCCTGCACGAGCCAAACGTCCCACTGTTCGCGTCGCCCGGAGGTGGACGACGGACGCTAGAGGCCGGGCTGCGATGGTGCGCACGGCGCTGGAAGAGCGATACGGGGCTGAAAGAGGCGAGCCGGGCGGGACGTGTTCCCCCTACCGTCAGCCGCCCGTCGCTTTACCTGTGGGGTGCCAGATGGGCTCCGCTGCGGCGGAGTGTGTGCCGCTGCGGCGTTAGGATATGCGAGGCCCCGCCTCGAACGCCTGGCCCGCAGCGCACCGGAGGACCTCCCCATGGACGTATTCAAAGCGATCCGCGGCCGCTACACGGCCGACGCGTTTGGCGAGGAGGCGCCGCCGCGTGCCGTCGTTGAGCGCCTGATCGAGTGCGCGGTGTGGGCGCCGAACCACTTCCTCACCGAGCCGTGGACCTTCCACGTCATCGCCGGTGCGGCGCGCAAACAGATGGGCGAGGCGCTCGTCGAGTGGCTCCAGAGCAGCCGTCACGCCGAGACCTCCGACGAGGAAGAACTCCGGCGCGCGAGCGGCACGGCCATGCGCTCGCCAGTGATGATCGTCGTCGGCCAGACCGCCGACCCGGACGGCGGTGCTGTGCGCGATCTCGAGGACTACGCGGCCTGCTGCTGCGCCACGCAGAACCTCATGCTCGCCGCGCACGCCGAGGGGCTTGTGACGAAGTGGGGCACCGGGCGCTCCCTCCGCTACCAGGGGCTCAAGGACTACCTCGGCCTCGCCGAGAAAGACCGCATCGTCGGCCTCGTCTTCCTCGGCTACGCGGCCGAGGATGCGCCGTCCGACCGTGAACGCAGGCCCCCGAAGATCGACTGGCGCGGCATCTAGGCGACCCCGGCCCCGAAGGGCCGCGGCGGACGTTAGGCCGAGCCGCTGTCGCCGCCGACAGGGCCACGAGTGGTTCTGTCAGATCTCAGGGCTCGGGGCCCAAAACGAGGCTCCGATCTGGTCCTCCCCTCACGACCTATTGGACTCGAATCCAACGGTCACCAGTTCTCGATGTCCAACGGTCAAACATCCGGCGTCGTGTGCGATAGGCTGGGCCCGGTTCTGTCAGAGCTCGGGCCTCGTGTCTTGCTGGGCCCGAGACCTGGGTTTGCCGTCGCTTGTGCTCAGATAACACAGTAGGAGCTACCCATGACCGCACCTGATGTTCAGTGCTTCCACATCGCCATCGTGGTCGAGGACCTCGACGCTGCGATCGATGGGTACGGGCGGCTACTCGATGCTGACATGTGGCGAGTACGCGAGATGGGTTCCGGTAGCCGCTTCGCCTACGGCAGCGGCAGCGGTCAGACCTGGGAGTTGATCGAGGTCAAGGGCGAAGGCACGTCTCAGTTCCACCAGTTTCGCGACCTGCACGGGGAGGGCGTGCAGCACGTCGGCTTCTGGACTCCGGACATCCGCGGCACAGTCGAACGCGTGCTGGCCGGTGGCGCGAAACTCGTCTCAGCGACGGCGGACGCGCAGGGGCAGAGCGCGGTGCAGCTGATACCGCAGTCCGGAGCGACGCCAGATGTGCTCGACGGCATCGGCATCGGTGCGTTCCTCGACGCCGGGTTCGGCGGCTGGCGCATCGAGTACATCGGCAAGGCCGGCGAGACCTTCCTTCGCGATTGGCTGGCGGACGAGTTCTCCGACATCATCGCCACACCGCCACATTGGCAG